>DISE01000120.1 GCA_002421865.1 Castellaniella sp. UBA6218 | reverse complement strand
TGTACTTGCGCTGCAGCTCGTCCTGGCGCTCCAGCGCCTCGAAGGGGTCGTCGGTGAAACCCACCGGCAGTTGGGACGAGTTGGTGTAGTAGGGCATGTCCGGCGTGCCGGCCTGCAGGATGCCGGGCCAGCGGGCGCGGTCTTCCTTGGCGAAGCGGTAGGTCGTGCCTTCGGCAGGGGTGGCTTCCAGGTTGTACATATGGCCGGTGGCTTCCTGGAATTCGACCATGCGGGCGCGTACGTGATCCAGCAGGCGCACCGCGAAGGCATGGCCCCAGGGGCTGGTCAGGTCGTGCTCGTCGGCCGTGAAGTTGCGGATCATTTCATTGATGCCGTTGACCCCCAGCGTGGAGAAGTGGTTGCGCAGGGTGCCCAGATAGCGGCGCGTGTAGGGGAACAGGCCGTTGTCCATATGTTCCTGGATCACGCGGCGCTTGATCTCCAGGCTGTCGCGGCCCAGTTCCAGCAGTTCGTCCAGGCGGGCCATCAGGCCGGCTTCGTCGCCGGCGTGCCGGTAGCCCAGGCGCGCGCAGTTGACCGTCACCACGCCCAGCGATCCGGTCTGCTCGGCCGAGCCGAACAGGCCGTTGCCGCGCTTGAGCAGTTCGCGCAGGTCCAGCTGCAGGCGGCAGCACATGGACCGGATCATGTTCGGCTTGAGTTCCGAATTGATGAAGTTCTGGAAGTAGGGCAGGCCGTACTTGGCGGTCATCTCGAACAGTCGTTCGGCGTTGGGGCTGTGCCAGTCGAAGTCGGGCGTGATGTTGTAGGTGGGGATGGGGAAGGTGAATGCGCGGCCGCGCGCGTCGCCGGTCATCATGACCTCAATGTAGGCGCGGTTGATCATGTCCATCTCGGCCTGCAGCTCGCCGTAGGTGAAGGGCATGGTCTCGCCGCCGATCACCGGGACCTGTTCGCGCAGGTCTTCCGGGCAGACCCAGTCGAAGGTCAGGTTGGTGAAGGGCGTCTGGGTGCCCCAGCGCGAGGGGACGTTCAGGTTGAAGATCAGTTCCTGGAGGGACTGGCGGACCTGTGCGGAGTCCATGGCGTCCTTGCGGACGAAGGGCGCCATGTAGGTGTCGAAGGAACTGAAGGCCTGGGCGCCGGCCCATTCGTTCTGCAACGTGCCCAGGAAGTTGACGATCTGGCCCACGGCGCTGGACATGTGGCGCGGGGGGGCGGACTCGATCTTGCCGGGCACGCCGTTCAGTCCTTCGTTCAGCAGGGTGCGCAGCGACCAGCCGGCGCAGTAGCCCGACAGCATGTCCAGGTCGTGGATGTGCAGGTCGCCCTGGCGGTGGGCCTGGCCGATGGTTTCCGGGTAGACGTGGCTGAGCCAGTAATTGGCGATCAGCTTGCCCGATGTGTTCAGGATCAGGCCGCCCAGCGAATACCCCTGGTTGGCGTTGGCGTTGACGCGCCAGTCCTGCTGGCGCAGGTATTCGTCGATGGATCGGATCACGTCCACGTGGGGGACGGGGCGGTCCGAAGGGATGCTGGACGCGCTGGACACCTGAGTGGGAATCATCCTGTGTTTGCCTATATGTTGTGTATTTGTGAATCGTAAACACAATATATAGTGCCATCAAGCAACCGGCCGCTTTTTTTTGATAGCCTTGATGAGGGTCAAGAATGAGGGCCGTCCAGCACCTTCCGGATCTGTCCGCGGGCAAGATCCTGACACACATGCATCCCGCCCGTGCCTGTTCGGCGGCGGGCAAACCCGCTATCGTGAGACCCATTCGTATGGCTTTCACGGAGAGACGGAAACATGATGCGCTGGATCGGATGGCTGCTGGTGGTCTGGGGCGGGATCGTGCCGGCCAGCGCCCTGGCGGCGGGAGTGGCGACCGTGCAGGCAGGCGACCGGACGCTGACGGTGTCCTTCGACGGACCGGACGCGCGGGTCGATGTCGGCGGCATCGGCCAGGGCTATCTGCTGATGCGTGATGGCAAGCTGTATTCGGTCATGCGGGCCGCGGGCCAGCCGCTGGTCATGGACGGCGGCGCCATGGCGCGACTGCTGGGCGGCGGCGCCTTGCAACCGGCGCCCGACATGATCCGCTCGCTGGGCCGGATCGAGCCGACCGGCGCGCGCGAGACGGTGGCCGGCCACGCGGGCGCCGTCTATGCCGTGTCCTATCGCGACGAACAGGGACGGAACCGGTCAGGCCGGGGTGTGCTGGGCAAGCAGCCCGAAGTCCGGGAATTGACGCGCGTGCTGGGGCGGATGGCCGTCCTGCTGCAGACGGCGGCGGGGCAACCGCCGGACGGTGCGCGGCAGGTGCTGGATGCGCTGGAAGAAAAAGGCCTGGGTCTGCTGGCCTATGAGAAGCAGTTCCGCGTGGAGCGGCTGGCGGCCACGCCGCCCGCGCCCGGAAGCCTGGAGCTGCCGGCGCCGCCGACGCAACTGCCCCCGGAACTGGGGCGGTTGTTGCAGGGGGTGCGCCGGCAGTGAGCCTCGTGCCTTCAGGGCACGATGTGGAAGTCGATGACGATTTCGCCGGGGTTGCGGGCCAGGTATTCGAACTGGATGTTCTCGCCGAAGTGGTTCTTCAGCTGTTGCAGCAGCGGCAGGGGGTCGTGGTCGTTGCAGAAGCGCATGGTTTCGCCCGGTTGCAGCGCCGACAGGGCGCCGAAGATGGCGGCGTGCCGGAAGCGTTTGGCGATGCCGCGCGCGTCGAGGGGGTAGGTGTTTTCAGCGAACATCGGGATAGCGTCGGAGGCCACGGTGCGTCATTCCTGGAAAGGTGGGTGAGAGCTTCCGATTATAGGAACGCGATCCGGGAAAACCCCCGGGAACCCTATGCCCAGCAAGGTTGTCGGCGTGACGGACGAAGGGGACCGCTCCGGCTCCGGCTCAGGACGCCGGCGCGGCGCTCGCCCGGTCCCGATGGCGTTCTTCCCAGTCTTTCACCGCCTGTTGCCAGGCGCGCCGTTCCTCGGCGTAGGTGTCGAACACGCACGGTTCGCAGCCGTTGCCGCAGCACTCGTTGAGATCGGGTTCGACGGGCTCCTCGGGGCGGGGATCGTCTGCGGGACCGTTCGTCATGTCCATGCCGGTTCGTCAGACGCAGGCCAGGTTGGCCTGATTGCTGCGCCGGACGTCGTCGGGGATTTCGATGATCCGGCCGGACTGGGGCCTGCCGTCGACGAACATCATCAGTTCGCCCGGCTGGAAGGCGGTCCAGGTCTCGTTGTCGGTCAAGGGCTTGGTCGTGATGACCGAGACGCAGTCGCCGCGGGCGTTGGTCTGCGAAAAGTCCACCGACATGTCGGTGTCCACCAGGTGGGCCACCTGGAAGGGCCAGGCGCGCACGATGTAGTACAGGTTCGTGGAGCAATGCGCCAGCATGCAGCGGCCGTTGGACATCAGGAAATTGAACACCCCGTGACGCGTGAGTTCGGCCGTCATGTCGGCCACGGCGGCGAACAGTTCGGTGTCTTCCGGCTCGCGGGTGCCGAAACGGTCGCGCAGCCCTTCCATCATGGTGCAGAACGCCCGTTCACTGTCGGTCTGGCCGATCGGCAGGTGATCGCCGCGCAGGTCGGGGTCGAAGTTCTTGAGATCGCCGTTATGGGCGAACAACCAGTGCCGGCCCCACCGTTCGCGCACGAAAGGATGGCAGTTCTCCAGTTCCAGCGCGCCCTGGGTGGCCTTGCGGATGTGGGCGATGACGTTGCGGGATTTGATCGGATAGCGCTTGATCAGCTCGGCCACCGGCGAATGGCAGCAGGGCGAGTTGTCCAGAAAGCAGCGCGAGCCGCGATTTTCGTAGAACGCGATGCCGAAGCCGTCGGCATGATGATCGGTGCCGCCGCCGCGCGCGGCGAACCCCGCAAAGGAAAACGTGATGTCCGTGGGCGTAGCGCAATTCATGCCCAATAACTGACACATGGCAGGCAAGTTCCAAGCAAACCGGGGCGGATTCCGCCCCGAATGGTTCATGCCTGAATTGTAGTCTTGCCGGACCGGATATGGCCGTCGCCTGGTATGAGAATCCGCGATGAGCTTATCCAGTGTCCTTTCTTCGCCACGAAATTGCGCCCCCACGCTGCGCAGCCTTTGGCTGCTTGCTGCCCCCCGAGGGGGCGCGTTTTGCCTTGGGGCTGCCCGGCTGCAAAACAAACCCTGTCGTGCGGTCGTCCAGGGATGCCCGGCATGCTGTCGGGGACGCCGGGACCGTCTACGGTTCAGGTGTGGCGCAATTGCAGCATGGCCTGGCGGTAGCCGCTGGCCGGGTAGATCGCCGGCATGGGCGGCTGGTCAGGGACGGGTTCCAGGGCGCGCGTGCCCGCCAGCAGGGCCTGGATCATGGCTTCGATTTCCAGACGCGCCAGCGGCGCGCCCGGGCAAGCGTGGATGCCGGCGCCGTAGAGCAGGTTCAAGGATGGATCGCGGTCCAGGCGGAATTCGTCCGGGTCGCCGAAGACGGCCTCGTCGCGGTTGGCCGAGGCCCAGATCAGCGTGACCCGTTCGCCGGCCGGGATCTGGGTGCCGCCGAGCCGGACCGGACAGGTGGTGGCGCGGCGGTTGGCGATCAGCGGCGCGTGGATGCGCAGGATTTCGTCGTTGGCGGGCCGGACCAGTTCCGGGTGGCGGCGCAGGCGGTTCTGCAGATCGGGGTGGGTGGCCAGGTAGTGGGCGATGATGCCGACGCTGGAGGCCATGGTGCCCAATTCGCCGACGGTCCAGTTGCGCAGGATGCTGACAATCTCGTCCTCGGCCAGCGGCCGGCCGTTTACGGTTTCGCGCAGCAACCGCGTGGTGACGTCGTCGGGCGCCCGGTCGCCGGCGTCGCGGCGGATTTTCAACAGGGCGCGGATGGTCTCGTCGAATTCAGTGGCCACGGCCGCGATGGCATGGAGATCGCCCGACAGCGTGGCGACGTTCTTCTTATGGATCCATTGCCGCAGCGGTTCGTGCAGGCTGTCGGGCCAGCCCAGGAAGGCGCACTGCATGCGCAGGGCGAAGGGATGTGCCAGACCGAACATGATTTCGACGCACTCGTCCCGGGGCAGCGCGGCGACCAGGTCGGCGCACAGGCGGCGGCAGACCGGCTCGAAGGCCGCCATGCGGTCCGGGCCGAAGTAGGGCTCGATCAGCCGGCGATACGCCGTGTGCTCGGGGGGATCCATGCTGTTGGGCACGGAGACGTGGCGGGACGCCTGGCTGCTGAAAGTCTTGTGGTCCAGCAGGATCCGCATCACATCGGCGTGACGGAACACGGAATGGTGCAGATAGTCGCTGTGGGCCACCGGACAGCGGCCGCGCATGCGGTCATAGGCGGCGATCGGGTCTGCGAGCACTTCCGGGGCGCGGGGGTCCCAGTCCTGGGGGGCTTTCATGGCGGTTCTTTTGAGGGCCGGACGGGCGGCTTGATATCAGATGTCGAAAACTGTAGCACCGGGTAAACCCTGGGTGTCGCCGCCCGTCCGTGAAACCGGGCTTTATCTTCCGTGACTTTGACTTTTCTCAATCTGTGGGGAAGTTGGCGCGGGTCCGCATCGTCGGGGATGCGGTGATTCCTGTCCATTTCCGCATAAGCATCTTACCTTGATCGTGGTTGATAATATTACTGTTGTAATACAATGCCGGCCAGCGCCTGCCGATCGTGTCACGGCACGGCGGTAGCGTGCCAAAAAGTAACAAACACAACAAAAGCTGTTGGGGAAGCTGTTTGCCAGTCCAGAAAAGTCAGAAAAAAAACCTGCGGAAAGCCGGCTGCCCGGCGGCCTGCCCGGCGCCGGGCGCCATCGCCCTGGTCGGGATGGCGTTCCGTTTTCCGGGCGATTGTCGCGACGAGACCGGGTTCTGGTCTGCGCTGGTAAATGGGCGCGATCTGGTCACCGAGATTCCGCCGGATCGTTGGGCCACCGCCGAACTGCGGCATACCAAGCGTTCCGAGCCAGGCCGCAGCATCACCTTCTCGGCCGGGGTGTTGTCGCGCATCGATGCGTTCGATGCCGCGTTCTTCGGCATTTCTCCGCGCGAGGCCGCCTGGCTCGACCCTCAGCAGCGCTTGCTGCTGGAGCTGTCCTGGGAGGCCATGGAAAACGCGGGCATTCCGCCGTCTTCTCTGGCCGGGTCGGATTGCGCTGTCTATGTCGGGATCGCCGCCCTGGACTACGGCACCCGGGGCCTGGACGATCTGGCCAGCCTGTCCTCGAACTTCATGACCGGCAATACGCTCAGCGTGGCCGCCAACCGCCTGTCCTATTTCTACGATCTGCATGGCCCGTCATTGGCGGTCGATACTGCCTGTTCTTCATCGCTGGTGGCCCTGCATCACGCCTGCCGTGCCATCCAGGCGGGCGAAGCGTCCTGCGCGCTGGTGGGCGGGGTCAATCTGCTGTTGCATCCGCATCCCTTCGTGGGCTTCACCAAAGCGTCGATGCTGTCCGCCACGGGGCGCTGCCGCCCTTTCGATGCGTCCGGCGACGGCTATGTCCGGGCCGAAGGAGGCGCGGTCCTGCTGTTGAAGCCTTATGAACAGGCGCTGGCCGACGGAGACGACATTCAGGCCGTCATCCTGGCCAGCGGCGTGAACGCGGATGGATCGCGCAAGACCGGCATCACCATTCCCAGCGCGCCTGGGCAGGCCGAATTGATGCGCGACGTACTGTCGCGCAGCGGTCTGGCGGCCGGCGATGTGGATTTCATCGAGGCGCACGGCACTGGAACCGTCGTGGGCGACCCCATCGAGGCCGAGGCCATCGGCCAGGTCTATGGCCAGGCACACGCCGGGCCGCTGCCCATCGGTTCGGTGAAATCCAATATCGGGCATCTGGAGGCGGCCTCGGGGATGGCGGGGCTGATCAAGGCCGTGCTGGCCTTGAAACATCGCGCCCTGCCCGGAACCCTGCATCTGGAAAAACCCAACCCGCAGATCGATTTCCAGGCCTTGAATCTGGCAGTGCCCACGGCGCGGCGCGCTTTTCCGGAAACGGGCCGGCCCTTGATCGCGGGGGTCAATTCCTTCGGCTTCGGCGGCGCGAACGCGCATGTTCTGCTGCAGGGGCCCGCGCCGGCCGTAGCCCGGCCAGCGGTCGTCGGGGTGGTCTCTCCCCGGCAAAATTCACAGGATGCCGCCGCCTTCGGCCTGCCGCCTCTGGTGCTGTCGGCTCGCAGCGCCCCGGCCCTGGCGGCGCTCGCGGACGCCTACGCGCGCCAACTGATCCTTCAGGGGCCGGATGCCTACGAGGCGATCGCCCAGGGCGCGGCTTTCCAGCGCGACCGGCTGGACAAAGCCCTGATCCTGCAGCCCGAGTCATTCGCCGATGCGGTGGATCGGCTGCAGGCTTTTGCGGAAGGCGATGATCCCGATGCGGTCCTGACTGAAGACACGCTGCCCGAACCCGGCGGCATTGCGTTCGTGTATTCGGGCAATGGCGCCCAATGGCAGGGCATGGGTTGCCGGCTGCTGGAAGAATCCCCCCGGTTCGCCGCCATCCTGACCGAGCTGGATGCGCTGTTGCGGCCGCTGGTTGGTTTTTCCGTGCTGGATGAACTGCGCGCGCCCGCCGAAGCATCGCGCCTGGACGACACCACGATCGCGCAGCCCCTGCTGTTCGCCGTTCAGGTGGCCGTCACGCTGCTGCTGCGCGAACAGGGGATCGAGCCGGCCGCCGTCGCCGGACACAGCGTGGGAGAAATCGCGGCGGCCTGGGCGTGCGGCGCGCTCAGCCTGGATCAGGCCGCCCAGGTGATCAGCGCCCGCAGTCAGGCCCAGGGCCTGACTCGGGGGCATGGCCGTATGGCTGCCGTGGCCTTGTCGGCCGATGCGCTGTCGGCCTTGCTGGCCGATCTCGATCTGTCCGCTCACGTAGCCATCGCAGGCTACAACAGTCCGGCCAACCTGACCCTGTCGGGCGATCTGGAAAGCCTGCAGCATCTGGAGTCGCATCTGCCGCCGGGCGTGTTTTTCCGTTTGCTGGATCTGGATTACGCATTTCACAGTCCTCGAATGGATGTCATCCGTGATCCGGTATTGCACAAGCTGCAAGGCCTGGAGCCCCGGGCGCCACAGTCCGCCGTCTTTGTCTCCACCGTCACGGGAGACGCGCTTGCGGACGGACGCCTGGATGCGCACTACTGGTGGCGCAACATCCGCGAGCCGGTCCGTTTCCAGGCCGCCGTCGGCAGTCTGGCCGATCAGGGTTGCCGGATTTTTCTTGAAATCGGCCCGCATGCGATCCTGCAGCGCTATGTCACCGAAATACTGGCTTCCCTCTCGGTCCAGGGCCGGGTGCTTGGCGCGTTGCGCCGCCAGGAAGACGGCATGCGCTCAATCCGGCACGCCTTCGGGCGGTGCCTGCTGCTGTCCGGCCCGGCGTTGCTGCAATCCAGTTTTCAGGCGGCCCGTGCGCGCGTGCGGCTGCCGAATTATCCCTGGCAGCGCGAGCGGCACTGGCATCCTCAGACCAGCGAGAGCCTGCGGGCGATTCAGCGGCGCCGCGAACACCCCCTGCTGGGCTGGCGTCTGCCCGATGCCGAGGCGGCCTGGGAAAATACGCTGGATGTCCAGGTGCTGCCCTGGCTGGCCGATCATCGGGTGGGGGGCGCCATCGTATTCCCAGGCGCGGCCTATGCCGAAATGGCGCTGGCCGCCGGCCAGGCCTGGCGGGGCGGAACGCCTGTGGTGGAATCGCTGGAAATCCTGGCGCCGATGGTCTTCGACGGCGACCATGCCCGCAGCCTGCGGCTGACGATTCAGCCGCGCGATGGCGGATTCATGATCCAGAGCCGTCAGCGCCTGAGCCACGATGAATGGACGCCGCATGCGGTCGGACGTTTGCTGGAGAGTACCGGGGCGTGGGCCGGAACGGACCCGGCCGCGCCCGGCGAAGCGCGCCGCGTGATTGATCACGACACGCATTACGCACTGGCGGCCGGCCTGGGGCTGGACTATGGCCCCGTCTTTCGAGGCCTGCGATCCATCCGGGTCGAGGGCGACCGTCTGGCCGCCACGCTCGATCTGCCGGTTCAGGCCTGCTCGACGGACTATGTGCTGCACCCGGGCGCGCTGGACCTTTGCTTCCAGGCGCTGATCGCTTTTTCCCAGGAAGCCGACCGGTCGGGACGGGGCATGGCCATGCTGCCGGTACGTGTGGGCCGGCTGACCGTGCGTCGATCCGGGCCGGCGCAGCACCTGCGGGTGCGGCTGCTGCGGCGCGGTCAGCGCTCCGTGCTGGCGGATTGCGAACTGCTGGACGGGGAAGGCGGGACGCTGGCCGTGGCCGAGGCCTGCCGCTTTCGCGCCGCAGTCTTGAATCCGAGCGCGGGCAAGGCGGCGGGCCATTGGCGGATCGTGCCGCGCCTGCAAGTCCACCCGCATGACGAGCGGCGGGCCGCGATTCCGGCGCTCTCCGGCCTGATCGCGTCCTTGTCCGGGCGCCTGCCGCCATCGGAGGCGCGGCGGCGGTGGTTCCGCGAAACCTTGCCCTTGAGCGAAATCCTGGCGTTGTCCTTTGCGTTCGAGGCTTGCCGGCAACTGGCGCAGCCGCCCCGCGCGCCCGATTGGGCCGCCTTGTTCGACGCACCGGACACCAGTCCCCTGATCCGCTGGCTGGGCGCGCGCCTTCGGGATGAGGGCTTGCTGGTCCCGGAAGGGACCGGCTGGACCTTGGCCCGGGATGCCGGGTGGCCACAGGCGGCGGACGTCTGGCAAAGCTTGCTGCGTGACCATCCCGCCTATCTGCCGCAACTGACCTTGATGGGGCATTGGGGTCGCCAGTTGCCGGCTTTGCTGCGCGGTGAACTGGACCCCCTGTCGCTGCATGACCGCCTGCGCCATTCCGCCGTAGCTGAAAGCCGCTACCAGGACGACCCCACCTACCTGGGCGTGCGCCTGGCGCTGGAGGCCCTGCTGCGGTCTTTGGCGGCGGCGTTGCCCGCCGCGCGCCGCCTGCGGGTGCTGGAGTGGACCGCCGCCCCCAGCGAGTTGTTCAAAACGCTGCTGGACGCTCTGCCCGAGGAGCAGGTGGATTATGTGCTGGTGGTCACGGATCCCGAGCTGGCCGACCGTCAGGCGGCGGAGTGTCAGGATCATCCGGCCGTGCGTGTCCTGCGGACGGATGACGACGAACAGGCGCTCCGCGAGAGCCTGGGCGCCGGACGATTCGATCTGATCATTTATCGCCATAGCCTGCATCTGTTCGCCGATCCGCACACCGAGGTGGACAGGGCGCGCCGGCAATTGGCGGGCGGTGGCCTGCTGGTGATCGCCGAGCGCCATCCCGACTGGAGCGCTCACCTGGTGGAGGGCCTGAATCCAGCCTGGTGGGCGGACGCCCGGACCGATATCAGTGCTTCCGGATCCGGCCCCATGCCCGCCCCGGCGGCGCCGCTGTGGCAACCCGACGCCTGGCGCCGACTGCTGGACGAAGCCGGGCTGATGCATGGCACGGTCTGGCGCGAGCCCGCTGCCGAAGATCTGGCCGAAGGCGCGTACCTGGTGCTGGCGCAATGCCCGGACACGGATGCGCCAGTGGATCTCCCGGTCGAAGCCGGCGGCGACTGGCTGCTGCTGGTCGATGAGGCCAGCCAGGCGTTCGGCCAGGCGCTATCGGAAAGTCTGGCCGCTCAGGGCTCTTCGGTCACGCTGCGGGACGCCCTGTCGCAGGCGGCGGAAGAGGGCAGTGTCTGGACGCATTGCGTATCCCTGATCGGCTGGGGTGACACCACTGACCAGGCGGCCGCGCCCGCGATCGCCCTGTTGCGGCGCGTGCAGGCCTGGATTCGCCATGAGACTGCGCCACGCCTGTGGATCGTCACCCGGGGCGGGGCGCCGGGCGGCGATCCGGCGCAAGGCCCCGACCCCAGCCCGGCCCAGGCCGCCCTGTGGGGATTCGGTCGCGTCCTGATGAACGAAGCGCCCGCCCTGAACTGCACCTTGATCGACCTGGGCGGCGGCGATGCGGCGCGTCTGATCCGTGAGTTGCGCCACCCCGACGGAGCCGACGAGGTCCTCTGGCGGGGCGATCGCCGCCAGGTGCTGGTGATGCGCGAGGCTCGTCCCGGGCCGGCGGAGCCGCTTCACCATGCGGACCGCTTCCGTCTCGATTTCCATGTGCCGGGCAAGCTGCGCAACCTGGTCTGGATTCGGGATGAGGCGCGCGCGCTGGATGATCGGGCCGTCGAAGTCCAGACCCGCGCGACCGGCCTGAATTTCCGGGATGTGATGTATTTGATGGGGCTGTTGCCCGACGAGGCGGTGGAGAACGGTTTTGCCGGCGCCAGTCTGGGCCTGGAGTTTTCCGGCGTGGTCAGCCGGGTGGGCGCGGGGGTGCGCGATCTGGCACCGGGCGATACCGTCATGGGGTTCGGGTCGTCCTGTTTCGCCAGCCATGTGATGACGCGGGCCGATGCCGTGGCCCGCATGCCCGAAGGCTGGTCCTTCGAGGCGGCCGCCACCGTGCCCACGGTGTTTCTGACCGTGTACTACGCCCTGAAACAGCTGGCCGATCTGCGGCCCGGTGAACGTGTGCTGATTCATGGCGCGGCCGGCGGGGTCGGGATCGCCGCCATTCAGCTTGCCCGCCACCTGGGTGCCGAGATCTTCGCGACAGCAGGCACGGATGAAAAGCGCGATTTCGTCCGGCTGCTGGGCGCCGACCATGTGTTTGATTCCCGCAGCCTGGCCTTCGCCGATCAGATTCGCGCCGTCACGCGGGGCGAGGGCGTGGACGTGGTCCTGAATTCCCTGGCGGGCGAGGCGATGCGCCGCAGCCTGGACGTGCTCAAGCCATTTGGCCGGTTCCTGGAGCTGGGCAAGCGGGATTTCTTTGAAAACACGCCCCTGGGTCTGCGGCCGCTGCGCAACAACATCAGCTATTTCGGCATCGACGCCGACCAGTTGATGACCGGGCGGCCCGCGCTGGCGGCGCGGCTGTTCGCCGAAGTCATCGCGCTGTTCGAGGACGGGACGCTCGCGCCCTTGCCCTATCGCCGCTTCATGGCCGACCGCGTGGTGGATGCCTTCCGCGTCATGCAGCAGGCCCGCCATATCGGCAAGATCGTGGTGTCCCTGGCCGACGCACGGCCCAGGGTCGAATCGCCCGTGGTGGACAGGTCCGTCGCATCATTCCCTGCGGACGACACCTGGCTGATCACCGGCGGGCTGTCGGGTTTCGGCCTGGAAACCGCCCGCTGGCTGGCGGCGCGCGGCGCGCGCCATCTGGTGCTGCTGGGCCGGCGCGGTGCGGACACCCCGGGCGCCGCCGAGGCGATCCAGGGCCTGGCCGCCCTGGGCGCCCAGGTGGATGCGCGCGCCTGCGACATCCGCGATGCCGCAGCCGTGCAGGCCCTGATCGGTGAAATGCGCCGGACGCTGCCGCCCTTGCGGGGTGTGGTGCATGCGGCCGCCGTGTTCGATGACCGCCTGATCAGCCAGCTGGACGAGGACAGCATGCGCGCCGTGCTGGAGACCAAGCTGTCCGGCGCCTGGAATCTGCACCAGGCCACGCAGGCCGATCCCATCCGGCATTTCGTGCTGTATGCCTCGATCACCACCGCCATCGGCAACCCCGGCCAAGGCAATTATGTCGCGGCCAACGCCGGCCTGGAAAGCCTGGCCGCGCTGCGTCAGCGCCAGGGGCTGCCCGCCACCTGCATCGCCTGGGGGCCGATTGGAGACGCCGGGTATCTGACCCGCCATGAAGCTGTGCGCGACAGCCTGGAGCAACGCCTGGGCCGTCCGCCTTTGACCGCGGCCCGGGCGCTGGACGCGCTGGGCCGCCTCCTGGCGCAGGACAGCTCCCATGCCATCGTGGCGGACTTCGACTGGAACGTCCTGTCGCGTCTGCTGCCTTCAGCCGATGGCGTCCGGTTTTCCGTGCTGAACCGCAACCGCCAGGACATCGCCGCCGACACCCAGGACATCCGCAGCCTGATCCAGGGCAAGGACGCGGACACCATCATCCGCATCGTGCAGGAACGGGTGATCGGCGAGGTGGCCCAGACCCTGTCCATCGCCCCCGAACGCATCGAAGCGCACAAATCCCTGCACGATCTGGGCATGGATTCCCTGATGGCGGTGGAGCTGGCCCTGGGACTGGAGCAGCACTTCGGCATCCAGCTGCCGGTGATGATGTTGAACGATGCACCGACCGTGTCGGGCGTGACCGCCCGCATCATCGAGCGGCTGACGGGGGATGCCGAGGATGATCCGGGCGTGGCCTCGGGCTCCGCCGATCTGATCGCCAGCGTGGTGGGCCGGCATGAGTCCGACCTGAGCGCCGATGAGTTGCGCGGCCTGGAGGACGAGACCCGAAGGCTGGCTGAAACTGGAACTTCCCTGATCCGATGAGCAAACTCGAACCTACCCCTGTCGGCAGACTTCAATTGATCGACCGCATCCTGGGCAAGAAGGCCGGGGACAGCGGATCGGCCGCGGTGGCCCCGGCCCGCCGCGCCTCCGGCGCGCGCAGGATTCCCGATGCCTGGACCCGTTTCGACCGCCACCCGGCGTACGAAAGAATGCTGGTCTCCAAGGCCGCGTCACAGCGTCTGGGGCTGGACAACCCGTTTTTCAGGGTGCACGACGGCCGGGCCGGAGCCATGACGCGGATCGATGGGCGCGACTACCTCAATTTCGCCAGCTACAACTACCTGGGCCTGGCCGGGCATCCACAGATTGATCAGGCGGCCAAGGACGCCATCGACCGTTATGGCACCACCGTGTCGGCCAGCCGCCTGGTCGCGGGCGAACGCCCCGTCCAGCGCGATCTCGAGCAGGCGCTGGCCCAGGTGTATGGCACCGAGGACTGCGTGGTCTTTGTCAGCGGCCATGCCACGAACGTCAGCGCCATCGGACACCTGTTCGGCCCGAAAGACCTGGTCGTGCACGACAGCCTGATCCACAACAGCGTGCTGATGGGCATCCAGCTTTCCGGCGCGACGCGACGCGCCTTCCCCCACAACGATGTGGACGCCCTGGACCGGCTGCTGGTCGACCTGCGCGGCCGATTCGAGCGCGTGCTGATCGTGGTCGAAGGCATCTACAGCATGGACGGCGACATGCCCGACCTGCCGGCGCTGATCGATCTGAAGCGCCGCCACCGCGCCTTCCTGATGGTGGACGAGGCCCATGCGCTGGGCGTGCTCGGTGAAAAAGGCTACGGCCTGCACGAGCATTGCGGCATCGATGGGCGGGCGGTGGACATCTGGATGGGCACCTTGTCGAAGACCTTGTCGGGTTGCGGCGGCTATATCGCAGGCGAACGCGCCCTGGTCGAACAGCTGAAATACGCGGCCCCAGGATTCGTCTACAGCGTGGGCATCGCGCCACCGCTGGCTGCGGCCTCGCTGGCGGCGCTGGCGTTGATGCGGGCCGAGCCGGAACGTGTCGCCCGGCTGAAACAGCGGGGACAGTTCTTTTTGCGGCAGGCCCGCGCGGCCGGGCTGAATACCGGTCTGTCGCAGGGCTATTCCGTCATCCCGGTGATTCTGGGCAGCTCCCTGAAAGCCGTCCGGCTGTCGAACCAATTGTTCGAGCACGGCGTGAACGTGCAGCCCATCATTCACCCCGCTGTCGAGGAGAAAGCCGCCCGCCTGCGGTTTTTCCTGAGCAGCGAACATACCGAGGCCCAGATCGTCGAGACGATCGGGCTGATCCAACAACTGGCTTGAAAAGGCCAGAACCCATTTTCTGATCGTTGATGTCCGACCCCACACCTCAATCCCCCGCCGCGCATTTCCCCGCGCCCATTGCCGCCGAGCCTTCGGGCACCGTGACCGATCTTGAGCTGGAGGACTCCCAAGCGGAGGCCGCGCAGCGGCGGCGCCAACGACGCCTGTTCTGGGGGATCGTCGTCATCCCCATGCTGCTGGCCCTCGTGTATTACGTGCTCCTGGCCGACAGCCGCTATGTCAGCCAGGCCCAGGTGGCCGTGCGCCAGACCAATGGCGAATCCAGCCAGGCCTTGCCCGGCCTGGCCATGATGCTGACCGGCACCAACCCGACATCGCGCGAGGAAACGCTGTACTTGCGGGAATACATCCGGTCCCAGGACATGCTGGACGCCCTGAACGCCCGGCTGGACTGGACCGCGCATTTCGCCGGCCGTTGGCGCGATCCGCTGTATTGGTTGTCGCGCGATGCGAGCGCCGAGGATCAACTGATGTTCTATCAAAGACTGGTGAACGCCCGGTTCGACGAAGAAACCGGCCTGCTGAATGTCACGATCGAAGCCCTGGACCCCGCGTTCGCCCAGGACAGTCTGGATTTCATCCTGAAAACCAGCGAAGGGTTCGTCAATGAATTGTCCCACCGGATGGCGCGCGAGCAAGTGCGCTTCGCAGAAGACGAACTGGCAAAAGCCCATCGGGATTACGAAAGCCAGCGCGACCGGATCCTGGATTTCCAGCGCCAGAACCAGTTTCTGGATGCCGGCGAGTCGGCCAGGAATCGCGCCACCATCATCGCCGAACTGGAATCCCGGCTGGTCACCGCTCATGCGGAGCTCAAGGCCCTGAAGGCCCGCCTGACCAGCGACGCACCGGCGGTGCGCACGAAGCAGACCGAGATCCGGGCGCTGGAACAGCAACTGGCTGTGGAAAACAAACGGCTGCTGTCCGACCAGGGCCAGAACAACCTGAATGTCGTCGCCGCGCAATTCCGCAAGCTGGAAGTCGACGGCAAGATCGCCGAAGAGACCTACAAGCTGGCCGTGGTCGCCTTGCAGAACGCCCGCATCGAGGCCAGCAAGAAAATCCGCAGTCTGGTCACCGTGGTGTCCCCCAATCTGCCCGACGAAGCCCTGTATCCGCGCCGCCTGTACAACCTGTTCACCCTGATGGTCGTGCTGTTGCTGGTCTATGGCATCACCCGATTCATCATTGCCAGCATCGAGGATCATCGTGATTAAGCCCCTGCGTCTTCTGGCCTGCCTGGCGGTCTGCGGTGCGTTGTCCGGTTGCGCTGGCGCATTCCTGTCCGCGGCGGGGCCTTCCATCCGGCAGATTCAGCATCAGTCCGAACCGGACCAGCCCGACGTCACGCCGCCTTATCAGTTGATCGACCTGAGCGCCTCCACCATCGGGCCTTATATGCGGCCGCCCGAACCGGAACCCGTAGCCACCGTGACGGCCAAGCACATGCCCCAGCTGCGCCTGTCCCCTGGGGATGTCATTCGCCTGATGGTGGCCGATACCGTGGCCGATGGGGGGATTTTCGCCCCGCTGAGCGCCGGCGGCACCGTGTTCCAGCAATTGCGTGTCGAGGCCGATGGCCGTTTGTCGCTGCCCTATGTGGGCCATATCCGGGTGGCTGGCCTGACGCCGTATGAAACGGAGCAACTGATCCGGCGCCGGCTGAAGGGCGTGTCCGTCGATCCGCAAGTGCATGTCGCCCTGACGGGGGATCAGTCGGGCGCGGTCCTGGTGGCCGGCGCCGTCAAGCATCCGGGCCGCGTATCCACGCTGGATGGGCCGTTGACTCTGCTGGACGCCATCAACCGGGCAGGCGGCGCCGTGCTGGAGCCCTATCTGGTGCGGGTGACCTTGCGCACGGGCGACCATGCCGAGGTCTACAACTACCAGGACATCCTGGAAGGGGAGAATCGCATCGTGCCCCCCGATTCCGAGATCATCCTGGATCGCAACCGTCAGCGCTTCGTCGCCATGGGCGCCGTGGTCAAGCCCGGCCTGCATGATTTCCCGGCCCCGAATCCCAGCCTGCTCGAGGCGTTGGGTGTGGTGGGCGGCCTGCGTGACAGCACATCCGATGCGACCGGCGTTTTCGTGTTCCGTCTGACCGGTCCCGCATCGGCCAGCCCGGCGGCGGTGCCCGGCAAGCCCGTCGCCCAGGTCTTTCGTCTGAATATGGAGGATCCTTCGGCGCTGTTTCTGGCGCGGCAATTTCTGGTGCAACCGGAAGACGCCATTTACGTGACCAATGCCGGCGTCTATGAATGGCAGAAGATCATTTCACCCATCGTGCAAGTGCTGGTGCTGGGCCGCACGGCGGACGCGTTGGGGCGCTAGCGGCATGGCGGCCATCATTCGTCGCGATTCCCTGGCCATCAGCCGCGCCGTGGTGTTCGCCATGGTGCTGCGGGAAATGCAGGTGCGGTTCAGTTCCCGGCGCCTGGGCGGGGTGTGGACGTTGCTGGAGCCCATTTTGCACCTGGTGCTGATGATGGTGATCTATGCCTATGTCCGCGGCAAAAGCCTGCCGGGGATGGAATTGCCCGTTTTTCTTTTGTTCGGCGTGCTGCCTTTCCTGACGTTCAAGAATATATCCCTGAACATGATGGAAGCCCTGGAGGCGAACCGCGCCCTGTTCGCCTACCGCCAGATACAGGTCATCGATGCCTGGGTCGCCCGTTTCGTCGTGCATTTCTGCATCTCCGCCAGCGTGTTGCTGCTGGTCGGGCTTGTGATGGCTTTCTGGGGAGGATATGACCTGAGCGTCCATGCGCCCCTGGAATGGGGCCTGACCTGGCTGGTGGGGCTGACCCTGGCATTTGGATTGGGCATGCTGTATTGCGCCCTGGCCGAAGTGATGCCCGAGTCGAAAAGCATCATCCGGCTGGCCTATTTTCCCCTGTATTTATTGTCCGGCGCCATTTTTCCCGTATGGCACCTGCCCGCCCAGGTGCTGGACTGGATGGCCCTGAACCCTTGGTTGCACGTGATCGAACTGCTGCGGATCGACGCCAGTGTCACGTATCCCCGCATCCCGCAGGTCAATCTGGTTTATCCATCGGTCTGGGCCTGCGCAACCCTGTTCATCGGCCTGGGACTGTACCGCGCCCGTCGCCTGCACATGATGGCCGCCTGATGATCGAAGTGCGCAATCTTTACAAGTCATACCGTGACCGCAGCCAGCAGAAGCGCTACCGCGTATTCGAGAATCTGTCGTTCACCATACCCGAAGGGCGCAATGTGGCCATATTGGGCCGCAATGGGTCGGGCAAAAGCACGTTGCTGCGTTTGCTGGGCGGTCTCGATGTGCCGGATCGGGGGCGGATCATCACGGACAAGCGGATCTCCTGGCCCGTCGGTTTGAGCGGCGGATTCCAGGGGTCCTTGACCGGACGGGAGAACGTGAAATTCGTTGCCCGAGTGCAAGGCGCCCGCGGGCCGGCCTTGCGCCGGATCGTCGATTATGTCGAGTCGTTCGCTGAGATTGGCGATTATTTTGACGAGCCGGTCAAGACCTATTCATCCGGAATGCGGGGGCGTGTGGCTTTCGGGCTGAGCCTGGCTTTTGATTTCGATTATTACCTGATCGATGAAGCGATGTCGGTGGGGGATGCTCATTTCAAGAAGAAGGCTGGGGAAATCATAAATAATAAAATTGGGAAAGCGAATTTCCTGTTGATTTCGCACAATATGGAAGATATTTCCGCCTTGTGCAATTTTGCGTTGGTCATAGTTGATGGCAAGATCTCGTCATTTGAGAACGTGAAAGATGCAATTAAGATTTATAGGGCCGTCTAGAAAAAAATACGTCCATCGGTGTGGTCTGCAGTCATTATTTTCCAAGGCTGGAAGCGTGACAAAGGAACTTTGTTATGCATAAAAATATTGAGTTCCGGGCTGTGAATATAAATGTCTTGACTGTCATTGTTTAGGTATTGCCCAGCCCCGCCAGAGTCAACTTCAGGGATTATTTTTTAATGTTCTGCATCCAAAGGATTTTTATCTGCTCTGATTTCTTGATGACCAAGGAGAAAGAACAGGCTAGCAACCGTCGGTGGATGATGGATCTGCTGTCAAGGCCTTTGCAGATGGCAACAGGAATCAGGCCAGAAAGCTTCAGCTCGTCACTGACCTCGGCAGACAAACTGTCCCGGATGAGATTTTTTGAACTGTCTGGTCTCAGACTGGATATCGACCAGACACAGTTCTGGTTCGATGACCGGAGGATAAATGCACAATCGAGAGGCTACCTCGAAGGTTTCCTGGATCCGTCAGTACTGGTTCTAGGCTATGAACTGTCGGAGCAGACACGCCGCATTCTGGATGACATGCAGGTGCCATGGGTCGATATGTGGTTGCATCCCATTCGATACCTGGATGACATCCTGTTCGGATTCTCCTCGTCCAGCCAGGCTGTATACAACGAGATCAGCACTTTTGCCCTTAGGAACGAGGTTTTCGACTTGTATGCGGACCGGTTGCGGATACAGTACTACAAGGGTTACAGGCGCCCGAACCACCCGATCAAGAATGGATCTGCGTTGTTCATCGGGCAGACCCTGGAAGACAAGGCTGTTTGCCGTGAAGGCAAGATGCTCAATCTGCTGGACTTCAAGACCGAGTTCGAAGCGGTCGCAGCCAAGTACGCAAAGATATATTACAGCCGCCATCCCTATGTTAGGGGCGGTGATGAGGAGATCCTGAAATACGTCAAGCAGTCAGGCGTTGCTCAGATCGTCGACTGGCCGTCCTACGAAATGCTGGCATCGGGGCGGATCCACAAGGCACTTTCGATTTCCTCGTCGGTAATCTACGAGGCACGTCATTTCGGTGTCGACGCGGAATTCCTGTTCCAGCCCGTCATCCGCTACGGAACAGATCGCAGCAAGAATGAGTATCTCTCCATCTATCAGGTGTTTGTCAGTCCGCATTTCTGGTCCCGCGCACTGAAGCCTCTGATGGCGGTGAATGACTGTGAGCCGATCATGTTTCTGGAAGGAAGGGACAAGCTCCGGGACATGCTCGGCTTCTACTGGTCATATCGTCATGTCGACAAGCTGGAGGACATGCGACAAACCTTGCTTGCCATCGGGAAGAGGCTCGAGCCTGTGAGCAACAGGGCAAAGGCGAGGAATAAAAAGGAGCCGTTTATAGTGCACGCCTTGCACGAGCAAACAAGAAGCCCGCAGCCTTGGGATGATGTCAAAGGGCTGATTGAAGACAAGATGCGTCGCCATGAAGTCATATCCTTTGACATCTTTGACACCTTGATTGAGCGTCCTTTCAGGCAAGCCAACGATATATTTGACGCGATAGAGCCTGATGCAAGACGGATCATGGGTATCGCGGATCTCGCTTTCCGGGAGCAGAGGGAGAAAGCCCGCGGGCTGGTCACAGATGGAGCGCACGGCGAAGAGATAACGCTCAACGAAAGATATAAGGCAATGGTGCAGAGCCTTGCGCTGCCAGCGAACAAGGCCGATGAACTACTGGCCCTCGAGGAGCAGGCGGAACTTCACTACTGCAGGCCGAGAAGATTCGGACGCGAGATGTACGACCTCGCCATCGCGCTTGGCAAGAAAATCATATTGGTATCAGATACATACTTCGATAAGGATTTTATCGAGCGTCTTCTGGAAAAGAATGGTTTCGTAAATGACCACGTGCTGTACGTGTCGTCAGAGACTTGCGTGCTAAAAGCAACAGGCAGGATGTTCGAGTACATAAGCCAAGAGCTGGGCATCAATGGCAGTCAAGTATTGCATTTTGGAGACAATCCTGACGCGGATATCAAACCCGCAGAGGCGTTTGGCTGGACTGCCTGGTACACGCCGCGTTGTGCCGAGTTGTTCGACAAGGAAAGTCGTCTGGCAGTTGTGCCGGAAGTCAAGCGTGGCGGCCTGTCGGGTTCGATCATGCAGGCGCTGGTCGCCAATAAACTTTTTTGGCGACCGGAAAACTTGGCCCAGCCATCGCATGCGGGGAGCAATGCCGAGGACTTCGGTTATGCGATTGCCGGGCCGATGTTCTTCGGTTTCGCGAAATGGGTAGCAGAGTCGGCACTAAAAGACGGCGTTGAAACGCTGTACTTCCTGTCGCGTGATGGGGATATTGTAAAGCGCTGCTATGACGCCATCTCGGTTAACTACGACAATGCACCGCAGGCGGTATACCTGAAGGCGTCACGCCGCGCCTTGTCTGTGGCTTCGATCTTTTCGCGACAGGATATCGTCGATCTCCTCGACGTCAATTTCACGCCAACTCCGATATCCTTGTTGATGCAGAACCGCTTCGGCATAAAGGACATCTCGAAGGATGTCTATGCCGCAGCTGGATTTTCGAACGGTGATGAATGCGCTGATATCAAGGTCAACAAGGAAAATATCGTTCGTTTGATCGACCTTGTTTGCGATGAGATCCTGGGAAACGCGGCAGAGGAGCGTGATGCGCTATTAGGATACTACGCAGAACAGGGCCTGCTGCAAGACAAGCGACACGCCGTCGTCGACATCGGACATAACGGTACACTGCAGGCCTCAATATCAAGGTTGACCAATAGTAATGCGCTAGCGGGTTACTATTTTGTGACTTACAAAGATGTCATTCGGAACATCGAAAGCAAAGGGATGAAAGCGGCTGGGTACTTCGGCGAGAGAATAGACCCCGCTACATCCGGGCATCCATATATTGCAAACATTCTGATGTATGAGGCGATCTTCCTCAATGATGAATCGACATTCATCAGGACCAGGAAAACTGGTGATTCATGGCGGCATGAATGCCTGGACTCTCCCCGGGAAAATGGGCGTAAACAGTTTATCCATAGTGTTCACGACCAGGTTGTGAAGTTTGCGGAAGACATGGCGCAAGTTTTTTCGCGTAATCTGGCAGACACGCCCTTTGATGCGGATCTCGCAACAGCCCACTATCGGTCATTTCTCGACCGTCCCACGCTGGCCGATGCCTCCTTGTTCAAAAGCGTGGCTTTTGAAAATGTCTACAGCGGTCGCGATACCAGAATGATAATTGCTTGTGAAAAGGAAGATTCGGGTACTTTTCTAGAACACAGTATCTGGAAGCAGGGGGCCATGGTTATGATGGCTCCTGATTGGTACAAGCCGCCGAGAACTCTGAATATTTTTTACCATGCGCTCAGAATGATCGTGCGCCGTACGTCAACAGTTCGCTTGTACCATAAATTTCTCCGGAATCCCCGCAAGTTCTTCCAAGACAGCAAAAAGCCGCATCTAAGGTTGATGGCTGTATTTTTCAGAAAAAATTCAAATTCATAAAGGGCACGGAGGGTGGTGCGTAATTGCATCGGCCGTGCGACGACTGATTTAGGAGCCATGCATGATTGATACTTCAACAGATCATCCAAGATTTCGAGCAACTTATGCTGCGCTGGAGTTATTGGAAATGTATTCCGGCCATGCGGAAAATATACATATGCTTGACGTCGGCGGAGGGAACGGAGTTCATACGCATTTTTTCAGACAACACGGATTTCAGGTGGATCTCGTCGATATCGTCCAGGGAAAGCCAGACAGGGTCTTTGTGGGGAACTTTTCAGACTTCACGCCAGCCAAGCGATACGACGTTGTATGGGCAAGTCATGTGCTGGAGCATATCCTCGACCCTGGATCTTTTATCAGACATCTGCTCCACTGCGCGAAAGAAGATGGATGGCTTTGTGTGACAGTGCCGCCAGCAAAACAGGAAATGACGTTTGGCCATGTGACACAGTGGAGTGCAGGGCTGCTACTGATAAACCTGATCAAGGCTGGTCTGGACTGTCGTGAGGCGAAAATTCTGACACATGGCTATAACGTCTCGATCCTCACCCCTGTCAAGTTCCGGACTAACACGATCTACACCTCCTGGCTCCCGCCGGATATACCGATCAAGCAGGGATATTTTGACGGTGATATTGAATCACTGAACTGGCAGACGACAACGATCGCCAATCATTTGCGATTGAAGGTTGCTCATAGTGACTCCTTCTCTGAAACCCTCAAAGAGCTACGCGGTATGGGGAGCAGCGGGTTTGTCCTCTGCATGGACGAGTTGGGCGAAATGCGGCGTTTTCACTGGTACGATGCGGCCTTCGAGCGTCTGGTCGTTGTGGCGTAGTTACTTGCAAAATAAGGTGCCCACTGAATCCTCGATAACTCCGGTATCAGGCCCGTTTTTTATGGGTGTGATTTGTTAGATGTCGGCTATTTCATGATTTTTGATCATAAAGATTTAAATATGCGAAATTTGCGCTGCTTGTCCAACACCAGCGGTTTTGTATTGTTTGGCGGCGTTAATGTGTTGGAGGGTTTGGATTTTTCATTAAGTTGTGCGGAATATTATGTGCGCATTGCGGATCGGCTTGGTATTCCGTATGTTTTTAAGGGTAGCTTTGATAAAGCCAATCGGTCTTCTGCCTCTTCGTATCGTGGGCCGGGCTTGGAAGAAGGTTTATATATTTTAGATGCCATAAAGAAAGAGTTTGGTATCTCTTTAATCACTGACGTCCATGAGCCCTGGCAGGCGGCTCCTGTTGCCGAGGTCGTGGATGTCTTGCAACTCCCCGCATTTCTCGCGCGACAGACCGACTTGGTGGTTGCGCTGGCTGAAACCGGTAAACCGATAAACATCAAGAAGCCGCAGTTCATGAGTCCGTCGCAGATCGTCAATGTGGTGGACAAGTTCAAAGAAGCTGGGAATGATCAACTCATGATCTGCGATCGAGGGACGTGTTTCGGATACGACAATCTGGTCGTGGACATGTTGGGCTTTGGTGTGATGAAAAAAGTCACAGGCAATCTGCCGATCATTTTCGATGTGACCCATGCCCTCCAGCAGCGCGATCCCCTGGCGGACGCTTCGGGCGGACGCCGTCAACAGATTGTTGAATTGGCGCGTGCCGGCATGGCGACCGGATTGGCTGGTCTTTTTCTGGAAGCGCATCCCGACCCAAGCCAGGCGAAATGCGATGGACCCAGCGCACTGCCTCTGGACAAGCTGGAGCCTTTCCTCGTCCAGATGAAGGCCATCGACGATTTGGTGAAGTCATTCAAGCCTTTGGAAATAGAGTAGGGCGGACTGATGAGGAGTGAGCCGAAAGAGTCCGGCATGATGGCCGGATTGAATGCAGCGACCAGATCGGAAAACACAGATGGCGTGGCGATCGTCATTCCGGCGCGTTACGGGTCGACTCGGTTGCCTGGCAAGCCCTTGGTCGATATTGCCGGCAAACCGATGATCCAGCACGTATATGAACGGGCCTTGCGGGTGCGAGGCATCAATGCGGTGTGGGTGGCTACGGATGATGCGCGGGTGGCCGATGCTGTTGAATCTTTTGGTGGCCGGTATGTCATCACCTCGCCGGATCACCAGTCAGGCACTGATCGCTTGGCAGAGGTGATGGATCAGGTTCAGGCGGGCGTATACGTGAATTTGCAAGGGGACGAGCCGCTGATTCGACCTGGGGACGTTGAAACGCTGGTAAACGGCATGCTTGCGGATCGGTCGGTAGCGGTAGGTACCCTTTATCACCGGATCATGGCCGAGGAAGCGAAGAATCCCGATGCCGTGAAAGTCGTGTTGGGGGATAACAGTGATGCTCTGTACTTCAGCCGCGCTCCGATCCCTTATCCAAGAGAGCTCGATGAGGCGGTTTACTTTAAACATGTGGGCGTCTATGCCTATCGGCGAGAGGTATTGGCCGGCTATGCCGCGCTAGCCCAGCCGATGATCGAACGGGCAGAAAAACTGGAGCAACTGCGATTGCTGGCGGCGGGACTTCGAATTCGTGCGTTCGAGGTAGAGCCGGGCGGGCCTGGGGTTGACACGCCGGAAACCCTTGCAGTCGTGCGGTCCCTGTTGGCCGGGGAAATGGCAAGGCAAAGGAAATGAACGGATGAACGCCGCCACTAATATTCAGTCGGTGCATTTTGAGTCTGACCTGCAGGTTGCTTACCAGACCCTGGATGCCGAGATGGAGTCCCTGCGACGTATGCGGGGTCGCCTGGATCGCAATTTTTCCAGGGCTGTCGAGATCATGCTCGGCGCGCAGGGGCGTGTCATCATCGTGGGCATGGGGAAGTCCGGCCTGATCGGCCGAAAAATCGCCGCGACGCTGGCATCAACGGGAACCTCCGCGTTCTTTGTGCACCCAGGCGAAGCATTTCATGGGGATCTTGGCATGATCCGGCCGATTGACGTGGCTCTGCTGATTTCCAACTCGGGAGAAACCGAGGAAGTGCTCAGGATTCTGCCTTTTCTGGAGCATCGGAAGAACCCCATCATTGCGATGACAGGAGGGCTTCGCTCGACCTTGGCGCGTTATGCGGATGTCGTTCTGGATGTCGGCGTGGAGCGCGAAGCGTGCAAGAATAATTTGGCGCCCACGAGTTCGACAACCAACACCTTGGCCATGGGGGATGCGTTGGCTGTGGCGCTGATGGTCCGGCGTGATTTTCAGCCGGAGGACTTCGCGCAGTTCCACCCGGGCGGAAGCCTTGGCCGCCGCTTGCTGACGCGGGTCAAGGATGTGATGCACAAGGCTCCTTTGCCTGTATGTGCGTCTGATACGCCTTTCCGAGAGGTCGTCAATGTCATGACGGCGGGCAGACTGGGACTGGCCTTGGTGATGGACGAAAAAATATTAAAAGGCATCATCACGGACGGTGATCTGCGCCGCGCATTCGAACGGCATGAAAGTATGAAAAACGTGGTTGCCGAGCAGATCATGTCACGCCAGCCCCTGACCATCCAGCCGGATGTCCGATTTACCGAGGCTGAAGCTCTGATGAACAAGAACGAAATCAGCGCGCTGGTTGTGCAGAATCAGCAGGGCGATGTTCTGGGCGTATTGCAGATACATGGTTTGAAACACCAGGTCTCGGCACTCTGACATAAGGCTGGATCGTGCAGATGGCGATAGGCGCTGTGTCCAAGGGCATATTGTCCAGCCGTGTATTGCCGCTGTTCATGGGGCGAGATTTTTGCAAGCTCGGCGGCAGAATGTCTTGCGTTTCGGTCGCTGGCTGGGGGGCGAAGCCGAATACAGCGCGTGTGCGAATGCATGCGATCCGTTCCGGCCTGCCCTTCCTTCGCCTCGAAGATGGATTCCTGCGCTCCTACGGTGTAGGCCCGGGATATCCGCAGCTCTCCCTGATCGTTGACGATCAGGGCATTTATTACGACAGCACCCGGCCTTCGGCGCTGGAGGTCTTGCTGCAATCCGGTCAGGACGTCCTGCAGGGGCTCGGGGACCAGGTGTCGAGCGCGCGATCGCTGATCCTTGAGCATCGGCTCAGCAAATACAACCATGCCCCTGATCTGCCGGCGACCTTGTTGTGCGCCCATGATCGCGGTCGCGTGCTGGTGGTCGATCAGACGGTGGGCGACGTCAGCGTGTCGCTGGGCGGTGCGTCGGCACAAACCTTTCTCGACATGCTGGCGGCCGCCCGGCGCGAGAACCCCGGCGCCACGATCTACGTCAAAACGCATCCCGAGGTTTCGTCGGGCGCGAAGCGCGGTTATTTGTCCGATGTGGTCGAAGAAGAGGGCATCGTGCTGTTGCGCCAGACGGTCAATCCGGTCGACCTGATCCGTGCCATGGACCGGGTGTATGTAGTGTCATCCACCATGGGGTTCGAGGCCTTGCTGGCGGAAAAGCCGGTGTCTGTCTTTGGCCTGCCCTGGTATGCCGGCTGGGGGGTGACGGATGATCGCCAGACCTGCCCCCGGCGCACGCGGCGTCGCACGGTCGATGAACTGTTTGCCGCCGCCTATTTTCATTACACGCGTTATCTGAATCCGCTGACGCATCGTCCGGGCACGATCTTCGATGTGATCGAATGGCTGGTCCGGCAAAAGCGCATGCGCTGCCGCTTTGCCGGAAAGATCGTCTGTGTCGGCTTTCGCCGCTGGAAAGCGGCCAATCTGCGGCCGCTTTTGCGGTTTGGCGCTGAACCGGTCCGGTTCGTGCGCGATGCCCGCCGGGCGGCGGCGGTGGGGGTCGGGCCGGACGACAGCCTGGTGTGCTGGGGGCGTGAGCCGCCCAAGGGTGTCGTGGAATTGGCGGCCGCGAGTGGCGCGCGTCTGGTGCGCATGGAGGATGGCTTTGTCCGGTCGGTGGGCTTGGGGTCGGACATGATTCCCCCGCAGTCCCTGGTGCTGGACGAGGTCGGGCTGTATTTCGATCCGACCGGGCCGTCCGGTCTGGAAAACCTGTTGAACCGGCATGCCTGGTCGGCCGACGATCTGCGGCGCGCGGAATCCGTGCGCCGGTTCATCGTGACGCACGGCATCACCAAATACAACCTGGAGCCCCGCACGCCGCTGTCCTGGCCGTCCGGCGGCCGTCCGGTGGTGCTGGTGCCGGGTCAGGTGGAAGACGACGCGTCGATCCGTTTCGGCTGTACGGACGTCAGGACCAACCTGGCGCTGTTGCGGGCCGCCCGCGAGGCGCATCCGGATGCGTTCATCGTCTACAAGCCGCATCCGGATGTGGCCTCGGGCAATCGCCAGGGCCTGGTGTCCGAGGCACAGGCGCTGACGTATGCGGATCATGTGGAGACGCGGTGTTCCGTGATCAGCTGCATCGAGGCCTGCGATGCGGTGCATACCATGACGTCGCTGACGGGCTTCGATGCGCTGCTGCGGCATAAAAAGGTGGTGACCTACGGTCAGCCGTTCTATGCGGGCTGGGGCCTGACCGAGGACCGCGTCGCGGGCGGTGCGGCCTTTGCGCGGCGCCGGCGGCGCCTGAGTCTGGCGGAATTGGTGGCCGGGACATTGCTGGACTATCCCCTGTACTGGGATCCGCTGCTCAAGGGCTATACGACGTGCGAAGCGGTCTTGAACCGCTTGGTGGAAGAGCGCGATCGGCGCGCGCAGGACGGCACATTGGAACGCCTCAATCGCGGGTGGTGGGCTCGCAATCAACGTAAATTTCACGCCATTTGGCGGGCGTGGCGCACCGCCGGCTGACCGGCTCTGGAGGGGATCACGGCATGCGCCGTACGTTTTTGTTCTTGCAGGGGCCTTGCACGCCTTTCTTTCGTGAGTTGGCGCGGGCGCTGCGCGGCCAGGGGCATTGTGTGCGGCGGGTGAATTTCACAGCCGGCGATCTGCTGTACTGGCGCCTAGGGCAAGCCGCGTCTTTTCGAGGGCGTTTGTCGCAATTGCCGTCTTTTTATGAACAGCATGTGCGGCAGTGGGGGGTGACGGACCTGGTGCTGTTCGGGGATTGCCGCCCCGTGCATCGGCCGGCGGTGGCGTTGGCCCGGCGCCTGGGATTGCGCGCGCATGTGTTCGAGGAAGGCTATTTTCGTCCGCATCGCATCACGCTGGAACGCGGCGGGGTCAATGCCCATTCGCCGCTGATGGCCGTGTTGCGTCAGGATGCCGCGACTGATTTTCCGCCGCCCGCCGTCCCCGCCGCCTTCAAGTCGCCGTTCTGGCGCCGGGCGGTGCACGATGTGGCGTACCACGTCGCCGGTGTGGCCAATCCCGTGCTGTTTCCGTTTTACCGCACGCATGCGCGCTATATCGCGCCGCTGGAATACTTGGGTTATGCGTGGCGCCTGCCCCTGTTGCGTTGGTATCGCGGGCGCGATGACCGGCTGCTCCGGACCTTGTTGCGCCAGCGCAGGCGCTTTTTCGTGTTGCCCCTGCAGCTGGATGGGGACAGCCAGATTCGACAGCATTCGCCCTACGGCAACATGCGGGAATTGATGGACGGGGTGCTGGCATCCTTTGCCCGTCATGCGCCGGCCGATGCGGTGCTGGTGGTCAAGAATCACCCGCTGGATCCGGGGCTGGCCAGTCATGGCCACGTGTTGCGACGCCTGGTGCGGCACCATGACTTGCGGGGCCGTGTGTTCTATATGGAAACGGGGCAGTTGCCCAGATTGCTGCGCCAGGCCGCCGGCGTGGTGACCGTCAACAGCACGGTGGGGCCGCTGGCGCTGGAAGCCGGCTTGCCCCTGATGGTGCTGGGGCGTGCGTTGTATGCCCAGCCAGGGCTGGTGCATCAGGGCGGCCTGGACAGCTTCTGGACAGCGGACGCGAAGCCTGACGCGGGGCGTTTTCATCGTTTGAGACAGCGGGTGCTGGCCCGGGCGACGGTCAACGGCGGTTTTTACTGCCCGCAGGGCATTGCCCTGGCGGTCCGCAACAGCTTGCCGCGTTTGCTGGAGGCCTGATGCGACGCATCCTCATCACAGGCGCTACCAGCGCCATCGGTTCGGCGCTGGCCTGGGAATATGCGGCGCCGGGTGTGAGCTTGATCCTGCATGGCCGCCGTCAGGAGGTGCTGGCGCGGGTCGCCCAGGCCTGCGAGGCGCGCGGCGCGACAGTGCAGTGTCATGGCCTCGACGTGCGCGACGGCCCGGCGCTTCAGGCCTGGCTGGCCGGGCTGGAGCCGCTGGACCTGGTCGTCATCAATGCCGGCATGAACACGCATGTGGGGCCGTGTGGTGAACCGGAGCCCTGGGACGAGGTGGACGCCCTGCTGGATGTGAACCTGAAGGCGTCCATGCGGATCGCCCAGGCGGTGCTGCCGGCCATGCGGGCGCGGGGCAGGGGGCAGATCGCCTTCATGAGTTCGCTGGCCGGATATTTCGGTCTGCCGGTCACGCCGGCCTACAGCGCCAGCAAGGCCGGCCTCAAGGCCTATGGCGAGGCCCTGCGCGGCTGGCTGGCCCCCGAGGGCATCCGTGTGAACGTGATCATGCCCGGCTACGTCGAATCGCCGATGTGCGCCGCCATGCCCGGCCCGAAGCCTTTCCTGTGGCCGCCGGGGCGCGCCGCGCGTGTAATCCGGCGCGGTCTGGCGCGGGATCGGGCGCGCATCAGCTTTCCCTTTCCCCTGAACTGGGGCACCTGGTGGCTGGCCGTGCTGCCGGCCGTGTTGTCGCATCGGATCGTGCGCTGGATGGGCTATGGGGCTTGACCCCGATCTGATTTCGATGCTGGCGGCGACAGGAGCGGGCGTCGCACTGTCCGTCGCCATCGAACGCCTGATGGTGCCGCGCCCGCCGCTGAGCCGGCCGGCGGCGGCCTGGGCGGTGCATGCGGGCATCTGGTGCCTGGCGCACGCGGCCCTGACGCTGCCGCTGGGGCGACCCTGGTTTGCGGCGGCGCTGGTGTCCGCATTCTGGCTGGTACTGGTGCAGGTGAACAACGCCAAGTACAAATCCCTGCGCGAGCCCTTTGTCTTCCACGATTACGAATACTTTACCGATGCGGTCCGTCATCCGCGCCTGTATATCCCGTTCCTGGGCTGGGCAAAATTCTCGGGGGCGATGGTCGGGGTGCTGCTGGCCGTGGCGGTCGGCCTGTGGGCCGAGGAATCGCTGGAAGACCGCTGGGACTGGGCCGGGCACCTGGGTGGACTGAACGTGGTGGCGCTCTCGGGGGCGCTGTTGCTGTGGGGAGGGGCGCGGCGCCTGCCGGCGGCGACCTTCCAGCCGGCACGCGATCTGGCGGCGCTGGGTTTCATGGCATCGCTGTGGCAGTATGCGTGCGCCGCAGGACGCCTGCCGTGCGTGGGGTCGCCTTTCGACTTTGCGGCGTATGCGCGGCGGCTTCCCGGCGCGTCTGGGCAAGACCTGCCTCATCTGGTCGCCATCCAGAGCGAATCGTTTTTCGACCCGCGTGCGGTGATGCCGGGCATACGTGGCGACGTGCTGGCGCAGTTCGACCGCTTGCGTGCGGATGCGGTCCTGCAGGGCGGGCTGGCTGTTCCTGCGTGGGGCGCCAATACCATCCGCACCGAATTCGCCTTTCTGTCGGGCATCTCGGCGGAGCGGCTGGGGGTGCATCGTTTCAATCCTTACCGGGCTTTGGCCGCGGGGTGGCGGCTGGCTTCGCTGGCGTCCTGGCTGAAGGGTCTGGGGTATCGCACAGTTTGCGTGCATCCGTATCCGGCCGGTTTCTATCGGCGAAACCGGGTCTATCCGGAATTGGGTTTCGACGCTTTTCTGGACATTCAGGCCTTCGCCGGGGTGCCCTCGGCCGGACCGTACATGGAAGACGGCGCCGTGGCGGACAAGGTCGCCGGACTGCTGCGGCAGTCCGGGCAGCCCCTGTTCGTGATGGCCATCACCATGGAAAACCATGGCCCCCTGCATCTGGAAACGGCTCGACCGGACGAGGCCGATGCCTTGTATACCCGGCCGCCGCCGTCCGGCTGCGAGGACCTGACGATCTATTTGCGCCATCTGCGCCATGCCGACCAGATGGCCGCCAGCCTGCGCGACACACTGGAATCCCTGGATCGGCCCGCCAGCCTGTGCTGGTATGGCGATCACGTGCCCATCTTGCCGGAAGTCTACCGGCGCTATGGTCTGCCCTCGGGCCTGGTGCCCTATGTCTGCTGGAACAACTGGGCATCCGGCCCGGGCCGGTCGCTGGATCTCGCCGCCGAAGACCTGTCGCGGTACTGGTTGCGGGGCGCTGGCCTGATGCAGTGACGATTTCATCCGTCGGGATTTGTCCGATCTGGTGCGGGACGGACGCCGAGCGCACACTGACTGGATTCTTCACCGGACCCGCTGAGATCATGTCAAAGCCCACTGCTGCGCTGCCTCCGCTGAACCGGCCTGCGTCTGGAAGACGCGGCACTGGTGCGATGCATACGGATCCAGATAGTTTTGTACAATATGCATGTACAACTATGGGCGGATCTGCCATGACTATCGAAACCACCTACAGCCAGGCCAGAGAGCAACTCAAGTCCTTGATGGACCGTGCCGTTGATGATCGTGAAGTCGTGCTGGTGCGTCGGCGTTCGGGCGGTGCGGTCGCGATGATCGCAGCTGACGAATTGCAAAGCCTGATCGAAACCGCCCAGCTCCTGCGCTCTCCCAGGAACGCGGAACGTTTGCTGGCGGCCCTGGCGCGCGCGCGTGCCGGTGATCTTGCCCCGACCGAGGTCAAGTCGCTAGAGAAAATCCATGGCTTCCGGTCCTGAAGTTCGCCGTGTTGCGGTGTTTCAGCCGGAATTCCTGGAAGACCTGAGCTATTGGGTCAAGATAGAACGCCGTACGGCCAAACGGCTCTTGGAATTGGTCAAGGCGATTCTGCGTGATCCATTCAAAGGGATCGGCAGCCCCGAGCCACTGAAGTATCTGGGTGCAGATGTCTGGTCGCGCCGCATCACACAAGAACATCGATGCGTCTATCTGATCAAGGCGGACCGGATCGAATTTCTGCAGGGGCGTTATCACTATTGAAAATCCTCCCGCCAGCCGCATATATATCGCATCTCGGGGCGTATGCGCCCCTTCCCTATAAAGGGCTCCACCCATGCGATTCGATAAACTGACGACGAAGTTCCAGCAGGCGCTCGCCGACGCCCAGAGTCTGGCGGTGCGCCACGACAATCCCTATATCGAGAATGCCCATCTGCTGTCGGCCCTGCTGGGCGACGCGGACAGCGGCGCGGCCAGCCTGCTGGCGCGCGCGGGCGTGGCGGTGCCGCGTCTGCAAACCGAGCTGGACCGCCAGATCAAGGCATTGCCGGCGGTCCAGGGCGCCGAAGGCAACATCCAGGTCAGCCGCGATCTGCAGGCCGCCCTGGCGCGCACCGACAAGGAAGCCGGCCAGCGCGGCGACGCCTACATCGCCANNCTGCAGCGCAAGGCGCTGGAAACCGCCATCGAGGCGGTGCGCGGCGGCGCGGCCGTGACGGGCGCCGAGGACGAGGACAACCGCCAGGCGCTGAAGAAATACACCCTGGATCTGACCGCCCGTGCCCGCGAGGGCAAGCTCGACCCGGTGATCGGGCGCGACGACGAGATCCGCCGCACCATCCAGATCCTGCAGCGGCGCACCAAGAACAACCCCGTGCTGATCGGCGAACCCGGCGTGGGCAAGACCGCGATCGTCGAAGGACTGGCCCAGCGCATCGTCAACGGCGAGGTGCCGGAAACCCTGAAGGGCAAGCGCATTTTGGCGCTGGATCTGGCCGGGCTGCTGGCCGGGGCCAAGTACCGGGGCGAGTTCGAGGAACGCCTGAAGGCCGTGCTGAAGGAACTGTCCCAGGATTCGGGCCAGACCATCGTCTTCAT
>DISE01000089.1 GCA_002421865.1 Castellaniella sp. UBA6218 | reverse complement strand
GCAACGGACACAGTAGTGATCGTGTATGTAGCCGACACAATTGAACAAAACAACGCAACCCAAGTGCACCGCGCCACGGATCTGCTACAATGCAGCCCGTCGCAAAGCGCTTGATGTGCTTCTTCCAAATTAGTAATCAAGTCCCCGGCCTCGCGCCAGAGACTCGATTGCAACCAGTTATGCTTGACGACCATAGCAAGGTGGACCCACTCCTTCCCATCCCGAACAGGACAGTGAAACGCCTTCGCGCCGATGATAGTGGGTGGACACCTGTGAAAGTAGGTCATCGTCAGGCTTTTATATCGCAAAACCCCCGCAGAGAACCTCTGCGGGGGTTTTGTCTTTTGTGCGCGACCGAATGACTCGGAAACGAGAACGCTCTCAGCTCGGTCCGCGACGGACCGACAACAAAAAAGCGTCCCAAACCGCGCCTATTTGACCAGGCGCGCCAGTTCGACGGCGGTGCGTACGCCCATTTTTGTGAAAAGGTTCGACCGGTGGACTTCCACGGTACGCATGGTGATCCCCATCCTGTCGGCGATCACTTTGTTCATCAGGCCTTCCAGGATCAAGTCCATGACTTCGCGCTCGCGCGAGGATAGAGAGGCCAGCCGCGTCTGCACCAGCGCCTGGTCACCCGCTTCCAGCGACGCCCGCAGCGCTTCCTGGACGCGGTCCATCAGCTTGTTGTCGTTGAACGGCTTCTCGAAGAAATCGAATGCCCCGCGCTTGAGGCTGTCCACCGCCATCGGCACATCGCCATGTCCGGTGAGGAAGATGACCGGCATGCGCCGGGTGAGCCCCCGATGCGCCAGGGTGTCGAACAGCAGCGCGCCGCTCATGACAGGCATGCGCATGTCGAGCAGCAGACAGTCGCCCTCGGGGCTGAACGCGTAATCCGTCCCCAGCATCTCCAGGAAGGGCTGAACGCCATCGTAGCCCGTCGCTTCGATCCGGCGGGACTGCGCCAGCCAGATCAGCGAATCCCGTATCGCTTCTTCATCGTCAACGATATGCAGCACCTTGTTGTCTCCCTCCCTGGGGTGTCCATACGGCCTGTCGGCATGCGGCCCTTTTATTTTTTCATGTTTTGGCGGCTGAGGCCGCGAGCAGCGAAAAGCGGAAGACAGTGCCTCCGCCAGGATTGTCCGCGTATGTCAGAGTGCCGCCGTGCGATTCCACGACGGTCCGGCAGATCTTGAGGCCCATGCCCATGCCGTCGGCCTTGGTGGAGAAGAACGGCGAGAACAATCGTTCCCGGGCGTGCGGCGGAATGCCGCACCCGCGGTCGGCCACGCTGATGCTCACGCAGCCGGGCGCGAGCGGATCGACGCCGGCGCCGATGAGCAGGACCCGGCGTTCAGGCGCCATGTCGCGCATCGCCTCGATGGCGTTGCGCGTCAGGTTGAGCAGCACCTGTCCCAGCATCATCGGGTCGGCCTGCACCGCTGGCGTGTCCTGCGCGATGTCGGCCTTGATCATGATGAAATGCCGGCTCGCCTGCAGTTCGGCCAGCTGGACGACGTCGGCGATCAGCGCGGACAGATCGACCGTTTCCCGGCGCGGCTCGCGACGCTTGGTGAACGTGTGAACGCTGCGGATGACGTGTCCGGCGCGCTGGGCCTGCGCATTGGCCTTTTCCAGCGCGCCCCGGATGCGGGCCATGCCCGCCTCGTTCTGAGGCGCAGCGGGGTCGGCCAAAAGATTCAGCGCACCGGTCGTATAGCTGGTGATGGCGGCCAGTGGCTGGTTCAGCTCGTGCGCCAGCGTCGAGGCGAGTTCGCCCATGGTCACCATTCTGGCGCTGGCCTGGAGCTTTTCCTGCTGGCGCTGGTTGAGTTCCTCGAAACGCTTCCGATCGGAGATGTCCAGAATCGAACTCATCCAGCCGGTCTGCCGGCCGCTTTCGTCGACCAGCGCGGATTCATAGATCAGCACGGGAAAACGCTCCCGTCCTTTGCGCAGGAACACCGTTTCGAAGCCTTGGGAATCGATCTTGCCCGCAATGCGCTGGGCGAAGCGTTCCCGATATTCGTCCATGATTTCCGGTGCCCAGTAGGGCATGGGGGGGGAGCGCCCGATCAGGCTTTCGGCCGGCATGCCGACCATCCGGCAGAACGCGGGGTTGACGTAGGTGATCTTGCCCTTCAGGTCGTATACCCGCAGGCCGGTCACGAGGGAGTCTTCCATGGCCGTGCGAAAGGCGATTTGTTCGCGCAAGGCGCGTTCGACAGCCATCCGGCGATTGATATCGCGCCACAGGGCCGCGAGGCTCCAGAACAGGCCCAGGGTCAGCGCGACGATGACGACAATCAGCAGGTTGGGCAGCAGATTGGGAGCCCCCTTGACGCTGTCGGTGCGCAGCGTGATGTCCGCGTAAGGCAGATGCAGATCGTGTGCGTAGGTGTAGACGCCGCGTCCCTCGCCGCCCGCAGTGCGTTCTCCCAGCGTGCGCTCGTTCCGATCGGTCAGGCGGATCTCGTTCTTCTGTGCGAACCACCAAGGCACCATCTGGTTCAGGATGCCGGCCAGGGAGTAGGTGACGATCACGCAGCCGGCGTAGCGCCCGTCCTGCTGGATCGGAAAGAGGTAGTCCATCAAAGCGGGGTGCCGCGTTTCCTCAGGCGGGTCCGGCAGACTGTATTCGGGTGCGAGGGTGCTGCGGATGCGTTCCAGTTTCAGACGCAAGGGCCCGGGCAGGTCCTCCAGGGAAAAATGATCCTTCCGGTCGGATGCCGTTCCAGTGTCCCTCGCGTCGATCCAGGCGATGCGCGCGAATTCCGGGTGGTTGCGCAGCAGGAAGCGCATCCGGCTCCGCAGCTTGTCGCCGGCCAGATGGCCGGCTGCGATCTGGCCGGCGAAGGAGCGGATGTCGTCTTCGTTGCGCCCGAGCTGGAAGCGGATGGTCTGTTCGACCCAGAGCGTGTCGGCGATCAGTTGTTCCTGGCGCTCTGTGGATTCCAGCTGCTGCGCCTGGTGCGGGAGCCAGATCACCGTGACCAGAAACAGCAGCGCGCACAGGACCGGCACCAGCCATTGCCAGGTGCGTCGGCGGACGAGGGGTTTGTAGAAAGGAAGGGAACGCATGCCGTATCGTTTTTTCCCTAGTGTATCCGAGCAGTACGTGATGAAACCGGGTGACGTGCGGCGAGGGGTTGTGGATTTCCACAGTTGAAACAGGCGCCCGGCTTGCCCAGAATGGCCGCACATTTCGCGCACCTGCGGATTTTTGAGACTCCGAATATCGACTCAGCAATGAATTGGTTTTCCATCCTGCTCGTCTGCGCGCTCACCTGGTCCCCGGCCGCCTGGGCGCGGCAGGACCCCATCGTCATCCGCTTCAGTCATGTGGTGGCCCCGGACACGCCCAAGGGCAAGGCGGCGGTGCGGTTCAAGGAATTGGCCGAGCGGGCCACGAACGGCCGTGTGCGCGTGCAGGTCTATCCGAACAGCGAACTGTATCGGGACCGCGAGGAACTGGAGGCGCTCCAGTTGGGCGCGGTCGAAATGATCGCACCGTCCCTGTCCAAGTTCGGGCCGCTGGGCGTGCGCGAGTTCGAGGTTTTCGATCTGCCGTTCATGTTTCCCGACGCGCAGGCGCTGCACCGGGTCACCAACGGACCGATTGGCAGGGACATGCTGCGGCGGTTGCGGCTCAAGGGCGTCGTCGGCCTGGCTTTCTGGGATAACGGCTTCAAGTGTTTTTCGGCCAACCGTCCGCTGCGCATGCCGTCCGACCTCTCCGGCTTGCGCATGCGCATCCAGCCCTCCAGAGTGCTGGATGCACAGATGAGGGCCTTGGGCGCTCAGCCGATGACCATGCGGTTCGGCGAGGTCTATGCCGCGCTGGAGGCGGGGGTCGTGGACGGCACCGAGAACCCGCCCTCGAATTTCTTCACGCAGGGCATGCAGGACGTGCAGTCGCATTTCACCGTGTCCAATCATGGCTATCTGGGATATGCCGTGATCGTCAACCGGAAGTTCTGGGAGGGCCTGCCCTCGGATATCCGTGGCGCGCTGGAAGACGCCATGCGGGACGCGACGGCCTATGCCGCTTCGATCGCGCAGGAAGAGAACGACCGTGCACTGGAGGCGATCCGCGCCTCCGGCAAGACGCGGATTCACGTCTTGACGGAGGCGGAGCGCGGGGCCTGGAAACAGGCCCTGGCCGCCGTCAGCGTCGAGATGGAGAACCTGATTGGCGCGCAACTGATCGCCGATATCCGGCGTGAGGTCGACGCCCCGTGATGCGGGCCGATCGCGCGCCTTGCCTTTGATTTCCATACCCACCACAAAAAAGGGAGACCTTGCCATGAAAATCCGTATCCCCGCCGTCAAGGCGCTGAGTGTCTGCATCGCGCTGGCCTTTTCCTCCGCGGCGCTGGCCGAACAGCCCATCATCGTGAAGTTCAGCCACGTCGTGGCCGAAAACACCCCCAAGGGCCAGGGCGCGCTCAAGTTCAAGGAACTGGCCGAGGCCGCCCTGCCGGGCAAGGTCGAGGTCCAGGTGTTCTCCAATTCCCAGCTCTTCGGCGACGGCAAGGAAATGGAAGCCCTGCTGCTGGGCGACGTGCAGATCATCGCGCCGTCCCTGGCGAAATTCGACCGCTACACCAAGAAGCTGCAGATCTTCGATCTGCCCTTCATGTTCGACGACATGGCGGCCCTGGACCGCTTCCAGGCCAGCCCCGCCGGCCAGGAACTGCTGGATTCGATGAAGTCCAAGGGCATCAAGGGCCTGGCTTACTGGCACAACGGCCTCAAACAGATGTCGAGCAACAAGGACACGCTGGTGCGCCCCGAGGACATCAAGGGCCTGAAGTTCCGCATCCAGTCCTCCGACGTGCTCGAGGCCCAGTTCCGCCAGTTGGGCGCCAATCCCCAGAAGCTGGCCTTCTCCGAGGTCTACCAGGCCCTGCAGACCGGGGTGGTCGACGGCGCCGAGAACCCCTGGTCCAACATCTATTCGCAGAAATTCCATGAAGTCCAGAAGACCATCGCGATCACCAACCATGGCGCGCTGGACTACATGGTGATCACCAACTCCGGCTGGTGGGACGGCCTGCCCGAGGACGTGCGCGCCGGCCTGCAGAAGGCGATGGCCGGTGCCACGGAATACGCCAACAAGCTGGCCGCCGAGATCAACGACCGCGACCAGAAGCGCATCGCCGAAGCCGGCAAGGCCAAGATCCAGGTCCTGTCCAAGCGGGACATCGCCGCCTGGCGTGAGGCTGTCAGGCCTGTCTGGAGCAAGTTCTCGGATCAGATCGGCGAGGATCTGATCGCCAAGGCGCGGGCGTCCAACAACAGCTGAGGATAGTCAACCGGCGACCGCGTCCCGCATGGGCGCGGTCGCCGCGATTTCGTGCGGCCGCCGTGCGGCGGCCGTTTCGTATCCTGGACAGGAGATTCTTCCATGCTGAAAAACTGGCTGGAACACACTGAGGAAGGCCTGATCGCCTTTCTCCTGGCCGCCATGACCGTAGTGACCTTCGCCCAGGTCGTGGCCCGCTATGTCTTCAACTACAGCTTCGTCTGGG
>DISE01000048.1:42974-46555 GCA_002421865.1 Castellaniella sp. UBA6218 | reverse complement strand
ATCCGCCGCATGCTGATCGGCCGCGAACTCTTCGGCGAGACCGCCTGATCCGCGCCATGGAAGACACCGGCGACCACCGCCATATCGAGCCCGTCACGCCCCGGGGCCAGTCCCCGGAGGCCGTGGCGCGCATGATACTGGCCGGATTCGACCGCCACTATTCGCTGTTCCGCTACAGCGCGCAGCGGGCCAAGGCCCTGTTCGAATCGGGCGACTGGCACGGCATCCAGCAGCTTTCGCGCGAACGCATCGAATACTACGACACCCGGGTGCGCGAATGCGCGGCGGCCCTGGGCCAGGCGCTGCGCGGCACCTCGCCCGCGCGCACCGCGCCGGACACGGCGCTGACCAGCGAACAGATCGAATTCTGGCAGACTGCCAAGACCTGCTACATCACGCTGCTGGCCGGCCACCGCCAGCCCGAATGCGCGGAGACCTTCTTCAACTCAGTCTCCTGCCGCATCCTGCACCGCAACTATTTCAACAACGACTTCCTGTTCGTGCGCCCGGCGGTGGCGACCGACTATATCGACGGCGAACATCCGTCCTACAGAGCCTACTATCCGCTGACCGAGGGCCTGCTGCCCGGTCTGACGCGCATGGCCGCCGACTTCGGCCTGGCCGCGCCTTATCACGACCTGCCGGCGGACGTGCGGCGCATGGCCCGGATGGGTCTGCGCCACCTGCGCCGCACCCTGCCGCGCGGTCTGGGCAGGCGGCTGGCGCCCGACTGCCAGATCCAGGTGCTCAACACCCTGTTCTACCGCAACAAGGGCGCCTACATCGTCGGCCGCCTGATCAACCAGACCGCCATCCATCCATTCGCCGTGGCGCTGCTGCACACGCCCTCGGGCCACATCCGGTTCGACGCCCTGCTGCACACCAGCGACGACCTGAGCACGCTGTTCAGTTTCACACGCGCCTATTTCCTGGTCGACATGGAAGCCTCGGCGGCCTATGTCGATTTCCTGTCTTCGCTGTTTCCGCGCAAGCCCAAGGCCGAGATCTACACCACCATCGGCCTGCAGAAGCAGGGCAAGACCCTGTTCTACCGCGACTTCCTGCACCACCTGTCCCATTCCCGCGACGCCTTCGACTACGCACCGGGGATCCAGGGCATGGTGATGACGGTGTTCACGCTGCCCTCCTACCCCTACGTGTTCAAGCTGATCCGCGACCGCATCGCCAAGGACGGCATGGACGAGGCCACGGTGCGGCGCAAATACCAGATGGTGAAAAAACACGACCGCGTCGGCCGCATGGCCGACACTTGGGAATATTCCCAGGTCGCACTGCCGCGCGCGCGCTTCTCGCAGCGACTGCTGGAAGGCCTGCGGCGCGAGGTCCCCAGCCTGCTCGAAGAAACCGACGACCTGGTGGTGCTGCGCCATGTCTACATCGAACGCCGCATGACGCCGTTGAACATCTTCCTCGCCGGCGCCTCCGACGCCGCCCTGGAGGCCGCCGTCCAGCAATACGGCCAGGCCATCCGCGAACTGGCCGCCGCCAACATTTTCCCGGGCGACATGCTGTACAAGAATTTCGGCGTCACCCGCCTGGGCCGCGTGGTCTTCTACGACTACGACGAGATCCAGCGCATGACGGAAATGCAGTTCCGCCGCATCCCGCCCGCCCCCAACGAAGAGGCCGAGCTGTCCGGAGAGCCCTGGTACCCGGTGGGCGCCAACGACGTCTTCCCGGAAGAATTCGAGCGGTTCCTGCTGGGAGACCCCCGGGTGCGCGCCGCCTTCCTCAAGCACCACGCGCCGCTTTTGGATGCACAATGGTGGCAGGACTGCCGCGCGCGCGCCGCACAGGGCCGCATCGAAGATATTTTCCCCTACGACCAGACGCGCCGGCTGCAGCCGCCGGACAGCGAATCACCGCCTGTCCGAAATAATTCCACGGATACCCTCTAGCAAGAGAAAGGAGCACATCATGTCCGATTCCATCGTCATCGTATCCGCCGTCCGCACCCCCATGGGGGGCATGATGGGCAGCCTTTCCGGCCTGGCCGCCCATGAACTGGGCGCGATCGCGATCAAGGCCGCCGTCGAGCGCGCGGGCATCGCCGGCGACACCGTCCAGGAAGTGATCATGGGCAACGTGCTGCAGGCCGGCCAGGGCCAGGCGCCCGCCCGCCAGGCCGCCCTGGGCGCGGGCCTGCCGAAGGGCGTGCCCTGCAGCACCCTGCACAANNGAGCAACGCGCCCTACCTGCTGCTGAAGGGCCGCCAGGGCTACCGTTACGGCCACTCCACCGTCTACGACCACATGGCCCTGGACGGCCTGGAAGACGCCTACCAGCGCGGCACGGCCATGGGCGTGTTCGCCGAGGACTGCGCCTCGAAATACAGCTTCACGCGCGAACAGCAGGACGCCTTCTCCCTGGAATCGCTGCGCCGCGCGCGCCAGGCGACCGAGGACGGCAGCTTCAAATGGGAAATCGCGCCGGTCACGATCAAGGGCCGCAAGGGCGACGTCGTGATCGACTCGGACGAGGGTCCGGCCAAGGCCATGCCGGACAAGATCCCCACGCTCAAGCCCGCCTTCAAGAAGGACGGCACGGTGACGGCGGCCAACGCGTCCTCGATCTCCGACGGCGCCTCGGCCCTGGTGGTGATGAGCGCTTCCAAGGCGCAGGCGCTGGGAGCCACGCCCCTGGCGCGCATCGTCGCCCACACCCAGCATGCCCAGGAACCGCAATGGTTCACCACCGCGCCGGTGGGCGCCATCCAGAAACTGCTGGACAAGACCGGCTGGAAGGCCGGCGACGTCGATCTGTATGAAATCAACGAAGCCTTCGCCGTGGTGACCATGGCGGCCATGGCCGACCTGAATCTGCCGCACGACCGCGTCAACGTCCACGGCGGCGCCACGGCCCTGGGCCACCCCATCGGCGCCTCCGGCGCGCGCCTGCTGACCACGCTGATCGGCGCCCTGCGCAAGACCGGCGGCAAGCGCGGCATCGCCTCGCTGTGCATCGGCGGCGGCGAAGCGGTGGCCCTGGCCGTCGAAATGCTGTAAATCCCCCGCAGCCCCCGCGTGCCGGCCGCCACGCGCGGATGAGGCGGGAGCGTGGGGGCCATTTTTCTTTACTTCCAGGAACAGGAAACGTCATGCCGGTCATCGAGTCCCGCATCAACCCGCGATCCCAGGAATTCCAGGACAACGCCCGCGTCATGCGGACGCTGGTCGACGACCTGCGCGAACGCATCGCACGCACGGCGCAAGGCGGCGGCGAAACCGCCCGCGCACGGCACCTGGCACGCGGCAAGCTGCTGCCGCGCGAACGGGTCGAACGCCTGCTCGATCCCGGCACGCCGTTCCTCGAACTGTCCCCGCTGGCGGCGCTCGACGTCTACGACAACGCGTCCCCGGGCGCGGGCCTGATCACCGGCATCGGCCGCGTGGGCGGCACCGAATGCGTGATCGTCTGCAACGACGCCACGGTCAAGGGCGGCACCTACTACCCGCTGACGGTCAAGAAGCACCTGCGCGCCCAGGAAATCGCCCAGCAGAACCACCTGCCCTGCATCTACCTGGTCGATTCGGGAGGCGCCAACCTGCCCAACCAGGACG
>DISE01000048.1:0-42850 GCA_002421865.1 Castellaniella sp. UBA6218 | reverse complement strand
ACCTGGGCGGCGGCGACGTCCACACCCGCCTGTCGGGCGTGGCCGATCACCTGGCCGAAAACGACACGCACGCGCTGCGCCTGGCGCGCGACGCGGTGGCCCGCCTGAACCGGCCGGCGCCGCCCGCCGCGGGCGCCTGGGCCGAGCCCCTGTACGATCCCGCCGAGCTGGACGGCATCATCCCCCAGGACACGCGCAAGCCCTACGATGTGCGCGAAGTCATCGCCCGCGTCGTGGACGGGTCCGACTTCGAGGAATTCAAGGCGCGCTTCGGCACCACCCTGGTCACGGGCTTCGCGCGCATCTACGGCATGCCGGTGGGCATCATCGCCAACAACGGCATCCTGTTCTCGGAAGCCGCGCAGAAAGGCACGCACTTCATCGAACTGTGCTGCCAGCGGAACATTCCCCTGGTCTTCCTGCAGAACATCAGCGGCTTCATGGTGGGCCGCAAGTACGAAAACGAGGGCATCGCCCGCCACGGCGCGAAGATGGTCACGGCCGTGTCCACCGCGTCGGTGCCGAAATTCACGGTGCTGATCGGCGGTTCCTTCGGCGCCGGCAACTACGGCATGTGCGGCCGCGCCTTCGGCCCGCGCCTGCTGTTCCTGTGGCCCAACGCACGCATCTCGGTCATGGGCGGCGAACAGGCCGCCAGCGTNNGCCTTCAAGGCGCCCATCCGCGCCCAGTACGAACACGAGGGCCATCCCTATTACTCCACCGCGCGGCTGTGGGACGACGGCATCATCGCACCGTCCGACACACGGCGGGTGCTGGGCCTGGGACTGGCCGCCGCCCGTCACGCCCCGGTCGAAGCCACGCGCTTCGGCGTGTTCAGAATGTAAGGAAACCGCCATGTTCGACACCCTCCTGATCGCGAACCGGGGCGAGATCGCCTGCCGCATCGCCGCCACGGCCCGCCGCATGGGCATCCGCACCGTCGCCGTCTATTCCGACGCCGACGCCGACGCCCGCCACGTCCACGCCTGCGACCGCGCCGTGCGCATCGGCGGCCCGGAACCCGCCGCCAGCTACCTGCGCGCCGACGCCATCCTGGACGCCGCCCGCCGCACCGGCGCCCAGGCCATCCACCCGGGCTACGGCTTCCTGTCGGAAAACGCCGGGTTCGCCCGTGCCTGCGCCGACGCCGGTCTGATTTTCGTCGGCCCGCCGGTGGATGCGATCGCCGCCATGGGCAGCAAGTCCGCCGCCAAGACCCTGATGTCGGGCGCCGACGTACCCCTGGTGCCTGGCTACCACGGCGAACGCCAGGAAGCCGATTTCCTGCGGGAACAGGCCCGCGCCATCGGCTACCCCGTGCTCATCAAGGCCAGCGCGGGCGGGGGCGGCAAAGGCATGCGCATCGTCCACGCCGACGCGGAATTCCAGGCGGCCCTCGCCTCCTGCCAGCGCGAGGCGGACAGCAGCTTCGGCAGCGCCCAGGTTCTGATCGAGCGCTACCTGACCAAGCCGCGCCACATCGAGATCCAGGTCTTCGCCGACACACACGGTCAATGCGTGCATCTGTTCGAGCGTGACTGCTCCGTGCAGCGTCGCCACCAGAAAGTCATCGAAGAGGCCCCCGCGCCCGGCATGACGCCGGAACGCCGCGAGGCCATGGGCCGCGCGGCCGTGGCCGCCGCCCAGGCCGTCGGCTATGTCGGCGCCGGCACGGTGGAATTCATCGCCGAACCCGACGGGCGCTTCTACTTCATGGAAATGAACACCCGGCTGCAGGTCGAGCACCCGGTCACCGAGGCCATCACCGGCCAGGACCTGGTCGAATGGCAGTTGCGCGTGGCGGCCGGCCAGCCGCTGCCGCTGCGCCAGGACCAGTTGCGCCTCCAGGGCCACGCCCTGGAGGCGCGCATCTACGCCGAGAACCCGGACAAGGACTTCCTGCCCAGCATCGGCCGCCTGGAAGCCCTGCACTGGCCGCCGCACGTCGTCTTCCAGACCGGCCCCGTGCGCGTGGACGGCGGCGTGCGCGAAGGCGACACGATCTCCCCGCACTACGATCCCATGATCGCCAAGCTCATCGTTCACGGCCAGGACCGCGAGCAGGCCAGGCAACGGATGCTGCGCGCGCTGGGCGCGGTGCGCTGCACCGGCGTGCAGACCAACATCGCCTTCCTGGGCCGCCTGATGGACGACCCGGCCTTCGCCGCCGCCGACCTGGACACCGGGCTGATCGAACGCGAACACGAGCGCCTGTTCCCCGCGGCCCGTGACTGCGAGGACACCGTGCTGGCCCTGGCCGCCGCCACCCTGCTGCACCACGACGGCCTCGCCCGTCCCGGCGTCCTGGCCCAGACAGACCCCTGGCGCCAGGCCGACGGCTGGCGGGTTGGCGGGCGCCACGAACGCACCCTGATTCTGCAGGACGCCCGGGGCGAACGCACGCTGCGCGTCAGCCGGGACGGCCAGGACTGGACCCTGGCGGTGGATGAAGGCCCCGCGCAAGCCTTCCATTGGCAGGCCGAAGGCCGCCACCCGAGCCACGTCCGCGTCCGCCTGGGAGACGAGGAGGCGCGCGGCGACGTCCACCGCGACGGCGCGCGCCTGGATGTCTTCGCTCAAGGCCGGCGCCAGACTCTGGAATGGCGCGATCCGCTCGCCTTGGCGGCCGCGTCCGCCGACGACGCGGCTGGCGGTCTGACCGCTCCGATGCCGGGCAAGATCCTTTCGGTCGCCGTGGCGGCGGGCGACGCCGTGACGCGCGGCACGCCGCTGATCGTCATGGAAGCCATGAAGATGGAGCACACCATCGATGCGCCCCACGACGGCACGGTCCGGGAAGTCTTCTACGCGGTCGGCGACCAGGTGGCCGAAGGCGTCGTCCTGATCGACCTGGAGGTCATCGAGGCCGGGTAAGGCCCGCCCGCGCGGCGGGAGGAATCCGGTAAACTGGAACGGCAACCGTTTCATGACCGCCATGTACGACATCCTGGTTTACCTGTTCGAAAACTACTACACGCCCCAAGCCTGCCCGCGCGCCGAGGTCCTGGCCAGCAAGCTGGCGGCCGCCGGGTTCGAACACGAGGACATCGACGATGCGCTGAACTGGCTGCGCGACCTGGCCAGCACCACCGAACGCTGCCTGCCGCTGGCCGTCATGCGCGATGCCCGCCGCGACGCCGCGCGCGTCTACACCGACACGGAATACGCGACGCTGGGCACCGAGGCGATCGGCTTCATCAGCTTCCTCGAACATTCCGGCAGCCTGTCCCCGGTCCTGCGGGAAATCCTGATCGAGGCGGCCCAGGCGGCGGACCATTCCCCCCTGTCCCTGGCCGAGATCAAGGTGCTCGCGCTGATGGTCCTCTGGAGCCAGGAAGCCGAGGTCGACCACCTGGTGTTCGAGGAACTGCTGACCGACGACGAAGGCCGGCTGTCCCACTGATGTCCCGCCCCTACGTGGGCCGTTTCGCGCCCAGCCCCAGCGGCCCACTGCACGCGGGCTCGCTGGTCGCGGCCATGGCCAGCTACCTGGATGCCCGGGCGCACCGGGGACGCTGGCTGCTGCGCATCGAAGATATCGACGAGCCCCGCACCGTGCCCGGCGCCGACTGCGTCATCCTGGGGCAGCTCGAGGCGCTGGGCCTGCGCTGGGATGAGGCGCCGGTCCGGCAGACGGCGCGCCATCGTCTGTACGAACGGGCGTTCGCCCGGCTGCGGGACGCCGGACGTGTCTATGGCTGCGCCTGCGTCCGGCGGGAACTGCCGCCCGGCCCGTATCCCGGCACCTGCCGGCCGCCGACGGGCGCCGGGGCCTCGGGCGTAAGCCCGGCCGCCACGAATCGTCCGATCCGAAGCTGGCGTTTCCTCGTCGAGCCCGGGGTGGAAACCTTCACCGACCGCTGGCTGGGCCCTCAATTCCAGGATGTGGCGGCTGAAGTCGGCGACTTCATTGTCCGCCGGGCGGACGGTCTGTGGGCTTACCAGCTGGCCGTGGTGGTCGACGACGGCGACCAGGGCGTCACCGATGTGGTGCGCGGCGCCGACCTGCTGGACTCCACGGCCCGCCAGCGGCAGCTGGCCCGCGCCCTGGACCTGCGCGCGCCTCGCGTCCTGCATGTGCCGCTGATCCTGGACGCCGCCGGCCACAAGCTGTCCAAGCAGAATCACGCGCCCGCGCTGGACGTGTCGCAGCCCCTGGAATGCCTGCGGAAGGCCTGGAAGGCCCTGGGATTCGCCGACCTGCCCGCCTCCACGCCGCAGGCCTTCTGGCCCGAAGCCACCGCGCACTGGGCACGACGGTTTGAATGAGATCGGACATGCAATGGTCCCTGCGGGCCATTGCTTGTATCGAATCGGAGCGCCCTATTTGAAATGGCCCCCCTACAGCGGCGACAGTTCCTCGTCCAGCAGCCCGGCCAACAGGGCGGTGCCGTCCGCCGCCACCCGCAGCGTGCCATAGCGTGCTTTGGCGTAGCGGTCACCCTCGCCTTCGGGAAAGAACCAGCTTCGGCCTCCCCAATCCAGTCCTTCATTCCGCCAGCGGAAGGCCAGCGCCACCGTGTCCCCTGCCGACGCCGTGGGCGGCTCGGCCGCCACCGCCCACAGCTGCCAGATACCCTCGCCATCGCGCCGCAGCAGCAACCAGCCCCGGCCGGACGCCCGCAAGGCGGCCCGCACTGGTTCCCGCTCGCGCAACCAGGTTTCCGCCTGACGGCGCACGGCGTAGTCCAGTGCCATGTAGTCCCCCTGCATCAGCGAACGGGGATCCACAGGCGCCAGGGCCAGGATCACCGGACGGCCCCGGGACAGGATGCTTTCATAGTGATGCACCCGCACCTGGACCGCGCCCAGCGCCAGCGCGCCGCCGGCCAGCAGCCAGACCGGGGGGCCCCAGGCACGGCGCACCGTGGCACCGGACGACCGTACAGGCCAGCGCCACGGCGTCCACAGCCACACCGCAAGCGCGGCCAGCCAGACAGCCGTCAGACCCAGCCGCGCCGCCTTGGCCACCAGAGCATCGGATGAATCGAAGTAATACAGCGCCAGCCCGGCCAGCCCCAGCATGACCGACAGCGCCTGCGCCAGCCGGTCGCCCGACCAGCGCCCCAGGACAAGGCCGGTCAGGGCCACGGCGCACATCGGTGCGCCCGCCCATCCCAGGCCCGCCACGCAGCAGGCCGCCGGCACCCCCAGGCGCGGTCCGGCGGGCAGGACCGGGCGGCGCGAGATCATCCACGCACCCAGCAGCAGCCCGGGCAGCAGCGCACAGACGAACAGGGCGCCGCCGCCCGGCGCCCACCAGGGTCCCGGCCGGACCTGTGCCAGGGACAGCAGGGCGGCCAGACCGGCCGCCGTCGCCAGGGCCGCCCAGGCCAGGGGTCGCCAGCGCGCCCGGCGGGCTCCGGCCATGGAACCGATCCAGACGATCGCACCCAGCGCCAGCAGCACCACCAGGCGCCAGGCCAGTCCGGCCGGCCAGGCGGTCTCCGGGACGTCTTCAGGACTGAACAGGAAATCCAGGGGCATCGTCAGCCAGCATCCAAGCGCCAGCGTCAGCCCGGCCGACGCGAGCCGCACGGGAAACTGGCGCGTCCCGGCATAGGCCGCGGCGCCCGCCGCCAGCAGGATCGTCAAAGCGGCCCCCCGCGCGCCCTCGACGGCCATCAGCCAGGCACCGACGGCGCACAACAGCAGGCCCAGAACCGTCAGCACGCCGCCCACTTCCCGCCAGACGGCCCCGGCCGCCCTCCGGCCGATCCACAGCCCAGGCAGCATCGACAGCACGCCGGCGCCCAGGGCGTCGGCGGCGGAATCCAGCCCGAAGCCGATCGCCGTCCAGACGCCCAGCAAGAGCACGACGGGCACCAGGATCCCGATCCGCAGTGCCGTGACGTACCAGGGCGCATCGTCCTCCGCGGCCCGATCCGCCACGGACGCCGCCACGGCCTCCACGGCCGGGGCCAAGGCCGCCCTCAGGCGCAGCGCGTGCCGCGCCGCCCACAGCCCCAGGGCCAGCACCAGCAACGCCAGGCCCAGCAGGCCTTCCAGAGAGTCCACCCAGGGCGCCAGCACGAATCCGGCCACGCCGATCCCCGCCAGCAGGGCCAGAGCCGCCACCGCCGGATCCGGGCGCCAGCGGACATGGACACCGTAGACCGCCAGGACCGGGATCAGCCCGAGCGCCAGGAGACCGATGGCGCCGGCGCCATCCAGCACGGCGCCCTGCGCCGCGACGGCGACCGCCCAGGCCAGCGTCGCCGCCGCCAGCGCCCGACGGGTCAGGTGCCGGGCATCCCGCCACACTGGCCGCAAAGACTCGGCCAGCGCCAGCAGGACGCCGTTCAGGCCCAGCAACCAGGCGCTGGACGGGATCGACGCGCCCCACCGCCCCCACGCGGACGGCGTCGGCCCATCGAGAAACAGCCACAGTGAAAGATTCAGCAACGCGGCCCACAGCAGCGCCAGAAACACGGACCGGACCGCCGCCAGCCAGGGCAGGATCAGCACGGCCCAGGCCAGGAACAATTCCCAGGCATCGGCGCCCGTTTGATATATTTGGCCCACGAGGGCCAGCAGGGCGCCGGTCGCCAAGGCCGCCAGGGCCGCCATCGGCTCCGCCGCGCGATGGCCTCGCCAGGCCAGGCCGGCGGCCATGACGACGCACAGCGCCAGCGCCCCCCGGACCCCCGCCAGACGGTCGTCCGGCGTCATCCGGGGCCAGTTCGCTGCGACCCAGAACACCAGGGCCGCACCGGCCAGCGCGGCGGCCAGCAGGCCGGTGCCTCGGGCCAGATCCCGGCGCCACCGGGTCTCGTCGTCGACCCGCGATCCGTGTCCGGCGACTTGCATGGTGTGATGCCCCCTCGTATGATCCGCGCTAATGCGGCCCGAAATGCGACCGCCACTGGAACCTCATGACCAAAACTCTGATTATTGCTGAAAAACCCTCGGTCGCCCTGGACATCTCCCGGGCGCTGGGCGGTTTCACCCGGGAAGGCGACTATTTCGAAAGCGAGCAGTACGTGCTGTCCTCCAGCGTCGGACACCTGCTCAGCCTGGTGGCGCCCAACGACCCGGTGCGCGGCAAATGGAGTTTCACCCACCTGCCGGTCATCCCGCCCCAGTTCGAGCTGGGGCCGACCGACAAACGCTCCGCCGAACGGCTGAAGCTGCTGGTCAAGCTGCTCAAACGCAAGGACGTCGGCGCCGTCATCAACGCCTGCGACGCGGGCCGCGAAGGCGAACTGATCTTCCGCTACATCATCCAGTATTCCGGGGTGAAGAAGCCCATCCAGCGCCTGTGGCTGCGGTCCATGACCCAGGCGTCCATCCGGGACGCGTTCGCCAACCTGCGCGACGACGAGACCATGAAGCCCCTGGAAGCCGCGGCCCGCTCGCGCGCCGAGGCCGACTGGCTGGTCGGCATCAACGGCACCCGCGCCATGACGGCCTTCAACAGCAAGGACGGCGGGTTCTTCAAGACCCCGGTGGGCCGCGTCCAGACGCCGACCCTGGCGATCGTGATGGAGCGCGAGGACCGCATCCGCCGCTTCGTGTCGCGCGACTACTGGGAAGTCCATGCCACCTTCGTCGCCGCCGCCGGCCTGTACGAAGGCCGCTGGTTCGACCCGGGCTTCAAGAAGGACGAACAGGACCCCGACGCCCGCGACTCGCGCCTGTGGTCCGAACCCGCCGCCCAGAGCATCGTCGCCGCCTGCCGCGAGCAGCCCGGCAACGTCACCGAGGAATCCAAGCCCAGCACGCAGCTGTCCCCGGCCCTGTTCGACCTGACCACCCTGCAGCGCGAGGCCAACTCGCGCTTCGGCTTTTCAGCCAAGACCACGCTGTCCCTGGCCCAGTCGCTGTACGAACGCCACAAGGCCCTGACCTATCCGCGTACCGATTCGCGCTACCTGCCGCAGGACTACGTCAGCACCGTGCAGCAGACCATGCGCGTCCTGGCCGACAGCGACTCGGGCGTGGCCCGTTCGGTCAAGCCCCACGCCGCCCAGGTCGTGAAGCAGGACTGGGTCAAACCCAACCGGCGCATCTTCGACGACAAGAAGATCTCCGATCACTTCGCCATCATCCCCACCCTGCAGGTGCCGCGCGAACTGAGCGACGCCGAATTCAAGATTTACGAACTGGTGACGCGCCGTTTCCTGGCGGTGTTCTTCCCTGCGGCGGAGTTCCGCGTCACGACCCGCATCACCCGGGTCTCGGGCCACCACTTCAAGACCGAGGGCAAGGTGCTGGTGTCCCCCGGCTGGCTGGCCATCTACGGCCGCGAATCCCAGGGCGACGACGCATCGCTGGTCCCCGTGGCCGACGGCGAACGCGTGCTCACCGAGGACATCGAAGCGCGCGGCCTGGCCACCAAGCCGCCCGCCCGCTTCAACGAAGCCACGCTGCTGTCGGCCATGGAAGGCGCCGGAAAACTGGTGGACGACGAGGCCCTGCGCGAAGCCATGTCCGAACGAGGCCTGGGCACCCCGGCCACCCGCGCGGCCATCATCGAAGGCCTGCTCAACGAAGGCTATCTGCGCCGCGAAGGCCGCGACCTGATCCCCAGCGCCAAGGCCCGCCAGCTGATGACGCTGCTGGCCGGCCTGGGTGTCAACGAGCTGACCTCGCCGGAACTCACCGGCGAATGGGAGCACCAGCTCAAGCTGATTGAACAGCGCCAGCTGGACCGCGAGTCCTTCATGCGCGAAATCGCCCAGATGACCCAGGTGATCGTCAAGCGCGCCAAGGAATACGAACGCGATACCGTGCCCGGCGACTACGCCACCCTGCAAACCCCCTGCCCGAAATGCGGCGGCGTGGTGAAGGAAAACTACCGCCGCTACGCCTGCACGGCCTGCGACTTCTCCATCGGCAAGCACCCGGGCGGCCGCACCTTCGAGATTGCCGAAGTCGAGGCGCTGCTGGACAAGCGCACGCTGGGCCCGCTGACCGGCTTCATCAGCAAGATGGGCCGCCCCTTCGCGGCCGTGCTGCGCATCACCGATGAATACAAGCTGGAATTCGATTTCGGCCAACGGGAAGACGAAGACGCCGAGCCCGTGGACTTCTCCGGCCACCCCCCGCTGGGCGCCTGCCCCAAATGCGGCGGCCGCGTCTTCGAGCACGGCATGAACTATGTCTGCGAGCGCGCCGTGGGTCCGGAAAAGGCCTGCGACTTCCGCAGCGGCAAGGTCATCCTGCAACAGGAAATCCCCGCCGCGCAGATGAGCAAGCTGCTGTCCACCGGCAAGACCGACCTGCTCGACGGTTTCGTGTCCAGCCGCACCAACCGCAAATTCAAGGCCTTCCTGGTGCGCCAGGCTGACGGCAAGGTCGGTTTCGAATTCGAACCGCGTCCGGCCAAGGCGGGCGCCAAGACAGCGGCAAAGACAGCGACGAAAACGGCGGGCACGACCGCCGCCAAGTCCGCGAAAAAGACGGCCACGAAAACCGCGGCCCGGAAGACCGCCGTAAAGAAGACCGCGGTGAAAAAGACCGCCGCCAAGAAAACCGCATCCCCGGCGGACAACCGCGAAGACGACGGTCCGGCCTTCTGATCCCGGTCATGTCGCGCCGGCGGCTCAGCTGCTGGCGCGGACCTTCAGCTCGAAGCCCAGGTCGACGGCGGGCACGTCCACCGGCTCGCCGCGCATCAGCCGCAGCAGCATCCGGGCGGCGGCATCGCCGACCTCGCGGCGCGGCGTGCGCAGACTGCTCAGCGCGGGCAGCATCTGCGCATTGCCCGGCAGATCGTTGAAGCCCACCACGCTGACGCGGTCCGGCACGGACACCCCCAGCCGCAAGGCCTCCAGCAGCCCCCCGTGGGCCAGGTCATCGTTGCAGAAGAACACCGCATCCAGATCCGGGTGCTCCGCCACCAGGCGGCGGAAGGCCTCCGCCCCCAGGGCGGCCGACGAAGGCCGGGGATCCAGGATCTCCAGCCTGGGATCGTGGCAGCCTGCGGCACGCAACACGCCACGAAAACCCTCGGCGCGCTCCAGCGTGCGCGGGTCCAGCTGGGCGCCGACGAAGGCGATGCGCCGCCGCCCCCGGTCCAGCAGATGGCGCGCCACGGCCCGGGCGGCCTCGGTCTGGGAAAATCCGACACAGTGGACCGCCGGGTCGTCGCTCAGCTCCATCACGTGCACGCACGGCGTGCGGCTGGCCTCGATCAGGCGGCGCTGGGCCTCGCTGCGATCGAAACCGGTCAGGATCAGGCCCGCCGGCCGGTGCGACAGATAACTGTCCAGCAGGGCGGCCTCGCGCTCCGGCCGATACTGGGTGATCCCGACGAAGATCGGATAACCGGCGTCCCACATCACGTCCTGTACAGCTTCCAGCAATTCGGTGAACAGCGTGTTGGACAGCAGCGGAATCAGCACCACGACATGGCTGCTCTTGGCGGAGGCCAGCGCGCGCGCCGACGGATCGGGACGGTAGCCGAGGCGGTCCACCGCCGCCCGCACCCGCTCGGCCAGCTCCGGACGCACGGTTGTCTTCCCGGCCACCACCCGCGACGCCGTGATGGGACTGACACCGGCCAGAGCGGCCACGTCGGCCAGCGTCGCACGGCCCGTGGCCCGGCGGCGGCCCCGGGCCGGCCGGGAGCCGGTCCCGTCGTCGGAGGAAGCGTCATGCATACAGGAATTCCCTAATGTCGGCTTAAAAGAGATAGCGCTATCTTTGCGTCTCATCCGCTCACGGAAAGATCGGCCGGCACAGGTCCGGCCTGATGCTTCGGGCACCATTGTACGTAAGGGCCGTTTTTTTTCAATGCAAAAGATAGCGCTATCTTCTCCCGCGCCAAAGACCACCGCGACGGCCTGTCCGCCCCGCGCGGTGGTCGTGATGGGCGTGTCCGGCAGTGGCAAGTCCACGGTCGGCGAACTGCTGGCGCGACGCCAGGATTGGGCCTTCGTCGAGGGCGACGCCTTCCACAGTGCGGAAAACCACGCGAAGATGCGGGCCGGCGTCCCGCTGACGGATGAGGACCGGGCGTCCTGGCTGGAGGCGCTGGGCCTGGAGCTGGCCCGCCTCGCCGCCGGCGGAGTCGTCCTCAGCTGCTCGGCCCTGAAGCGGGCCTATCGCCAACAGCTGCGCGCGCATGTGCCCGGCCTGACCTTCATCTGGCTGGAAGTGGGCCGCGACGCGGCCCACCGCCGCGTCGCCGGCCGGGGCGACCGCCATTTCTTCCCCACCACCCTGATCGACAGCCAGTTCGCCACGCTGGAACCGCCTCACGACGAGGCCGGCCTGCTGCACCTGGACAGCGAACGCGCTCTGGAAGAACTCCTCGCACACGCCACCGAATGGCTGCAAAGGACGCCGCATGCACATCCCTGACACCCCCGCCGGCGCGCCGCGCAAGCCGCTGATCCGCAAAGCCGCCGAGGCTTTCATGGCGATCACGCTCGCCCTCATGGTGATCGCCGTGTTCAGCAATGTCGTGCTGCGCTACGCCTTCGGCACGGGCCTGGTGATCTACGAGGAACTGTCCCGCCTGCTGTTCATCTGGCTGGTCTGCATGGGCACGGTCGTCACCGCCCACGAAAAACGGCATCTGAGCTTCGACCTGCTGGTAGACCGCGTCGGGCCGCGCACACGCGCCGCGATGGGCGCGCTGGCCACCCTGATCAGCGCGATCGTCCTGGGCATGGTCGTCAAGGGCGCCTGGGACCAGGTGATCGCCGGCCTGCACAGCTACAGCCCCGTCATCGGCTATCCGCTGGCGATCGCCGCCGCCGCCACCCTGTTCATGTCCGCCGCCATGGAAATCCTGCTGTTCAAGCAGGCCGTCCTGGACCGCCGCCGCGATCGAACCTAGGAATTCCCGCATGGACACCACCCTGATCTTCCTCGCCGTCCTGTTCGCCTCCATGGCGATCGGCATCCCCATCGCCGTCTCCCTGCTGGTCTCGGGCGTGGCCCTGATGTGGCACCTGGATTTCTTCAACACCCAGTTGCTGGCGCAGAACCTGCAGGCCGGCTTCGACAGCTTCCCCCTGCTGGCCGTGCCTTTCTTCATCCTGGCGGGCGAACTGATGAACGTGGGCGGACTGAGCCAGCGGATCATCGACATGGCGCGCGCTTTCGTCGGCCACATCCCGGGCGGCCTGGGCTACGTCGCCGTGTTCGCCTCGGTGCTGCTCGCCTCGATGAGCGGTTCGGCCATCGCCGACACCGCCGCGCTGGCCACCATCCTGCTGCCCATGATGCGCCAGCAGAGCTATCCCATGAACTACAGCACCGGCCTGCTGGCCGCAGGCGGCATCATCGGCCCCATCATCCCGCCGTCGCTGCCCTTCATCATCTACGGCGTGACCACCAACACCTCGATCAGCAAGCTGTTCATCAGCGGTGTGGTTCCCGGCGTCCTGATGGGCGGCGCGCTGCTGATCGCCTGGCGCGTGGTCGCGCGCCGCCGCCAGTTGCCCACGGCCCCGCGCGCCACGCCGGCCGAACGCCGCCGCGCCGTGGCCGACAGCGTCTGGGCCATCTTCATGCCCGTCATCATCCTGGGCGGCATCCGCTTCGGCGTCTTCACCCCCACCGAAGCCGCCGTGGTGGCGGCCGTCTACGCCTTCCTGGTGTCGCGCTTCATCTATCGGGCGCTTTCCTGGAAAGCCGCCTACGAAGTGCTGGTGGCCTCGAGCATCACCACGGCGGTGGTCATGTTCCTGTGCGGCGCCGCGACCGTGGCCGCCTACATGATCACCCTGGCCGATCTGCCCAACCAGCTGGCCGAACTGTTCCAGCCCATCCTGGCGCATCCCAAGCTGTTCATGGCCTGCATGGTGATCTTCCTGCTGCTGGTGGGCACGTCCATGGACCTGACCCCCATCATCCTGATCTTCGCCCCCGTTTGCCTGCCCCTGGCGCTGAAAGCGCACATCGATCCGATCTATTTCGGCTTCATGTTCGTGTTCACCGGCTGCCTGGGCCTGATCACGCCGCCGGTAGGCACAGTGCTCAACGTCGCCGCCGGCGTGGGCGGCGTGAAAATGGAATCCGTCGTCAAGGGCGTCACGCCCTTCCTGCTGGTCTACACGCTGCTGCTGGCCCTGCTGGTGGCTTTCCCCCAAATCGTCATCGCCCCGGTCCGCTGGCTGGGCTGAGACAACACAACGCCGCCTGCCCGGCGGACACTTCCACCAAGGAGAATCCCATGAAACTGAAAGCTCTGGTCCTGGCCGCCACCCTGGCGGCCGGCGCAATGGCCCTCCCGGTCCAGGCCGCCGACATCCAGGCCCGCCTGATCCGGTTCGGCTACGGCTTGAACCAGGACTCCAACCAGGGCCGGGCCGTCCAAGTCTTCGCCGACGAAGTCGCCAAACTGTCGGGTGGCAAGATGAAGATCCGCGCCGTCGGCGCCGCCGCCCTGGGGTCCGACGTCCAGATGCAGCAGGCGCTGATCGGTGGCGCCCAGGAAATGATGGTGGGTTCCACCGCGACCCTGGTCGGCATCACCCCCGAAATGGCGCTGTGGGACACGCCATTCCTGTTCAATTCCGGCGCAGAGGCCGACCAGGTGCTGGACGGCAAGACCGGCCAGGCCATCATGCACAAGCTGGAGGACAAGGGTCTGGTGGGACTGGTCTACTGGGAGAACGGGTTCCGCAACCTGACCAACAGCCAGAAGCCGGTCAAGGGCCCCGAAGACCTCGACGGCCTGAAGCTGCGGGTCATGCAGAACAACGTGTTCCTGGAAACCTTCCAGCGCCTGGGCGCCAACGCCGTGCCGCTGCCGTTCTCGGAACTGTTCACCGCGCTGGAAACGAAAACGGTGGACGGCCAGGAAAATCCCTATAACACCATCCTCTCCAGCAAGTTCTACGAGGTCCAGAAATACCTGAGCATCACCAACCACGTCTACAGTCCCTGGATCGTCACCGCCAGCAAGAAGTGGTGGGATGGTCTGAGCGCCGACGAGCGCGACGTACTGCTCAAGGCCGCCGCCGTCAGCCGCGACTTCGAGCGCAAGGACACCCGCGCGGAAGCCGACAAGGCCCTGGCGCAGCTGAAGGCCGACGGCATGCAGGTCAACACCGTCAGCCCCGAGGCCGTGCAGAAGATGCGCGAGACCATCGCGCCTGTCAACGCGCAGATCGAGAAGTCGGTGGGCCCGGACCTGTGGAACGCGGTCCAGACCCAGCTGACGGACATCCGCAAGAAAAGCTGATCGGTCCCCACGCCGCGCAGCCTCTGGCACACAGCGAAATCCCCGGCCAAGGCCGGGGATTTTTTTCGCCCGGACGCTGGCTATCGGCGCATCAGCGGTACACGAGATCGCGGAAATACAGCGACAGGTCCGGCCAGTAGGTGATCACCAGCAGGCAGACCACCACCACGCCGACGAATGGCAGCAGCGGCCGGATCAGGCGCTCGATGGGCACCTTGGCGACCGTGCAGGCGGCGAACAGGTTCACGCCGAAGGGTGGCGTCACCATGCCCAGGGCCAGGTTCACCACCATGATCACCCCGAAATGCGCCGGATCGACGCCGAACTGCGTCGCCACGGGCAGCAGCAGGGGCGCCAGCACCACGATGGACGCGGACGTCTCGATGAACATGCCGATGAAGAACAGGGCGACGTTCACCCCCAGCAGGAACGTGATCTCGCTGCCGAAAAGGTGGCTGAGCCATTCGCCCAGCATCATCGGCACACCGGCGCGGTTCAGCAGGAAGCCGAATACGCCCGCGTTGGCGATGATGAACATGATGATCGCCGTGGACACCACGGAGCGGTGGAACGTGCGGCCCAACGTGGCGAACGTCAGCCGGCGGTAGATGAAGATGCCCACGAACAGGGCGTATACCACCGCCACGGCCGAGGCCTCGGTCGGCGTGAAGATGCCGCCGTAGATCCCGCCCAGGATGATGACCGGCATCAGCAGCGCCCACCAGGCCTTCCTGAAGGCGGTCCAGACCGGCAGGCGGCCGTCGCCGTCGTGCTTGCCCAGGCCGTTGCGGCGCGCGTACAGCCAGACGTAGGCCATCAGCGCGATGACGATCAGCAGGCCCGGCCCGATGCCGGCGATGAAGACCTCGCCCACCGAAGTGTCGGTGGAAACGGCGTACAGGATCATCGGGATGGAAGGCGGAATGATGACGCCCAGTTCGGCCGCCGAAGCCTGCAGAGAAGCCGCGAAGGGCGCCGGATAGCCATGCTTGACCATGGCGGGGATCAGGATGGCCCCTACCGCGAAGGTCGTGGCGACGCTGGAACCGGCCACCGCCGCGAAGATCATGCAGGTCAGCACGCAACTGCAGGCGAGCCCCCCCTGAACGCCGCCCACCACGCTCTTGGCGAATTCCACCATGCGTTCGGAAATGCCGCCTTCCTCCATCAGGTTGCCGGCCAGGATGAAGAAAGGCACGGCGACCAGCGGGTATTTGTCCAGAGCGGCATAGAGCTGCTGCGCGATCACCAGCCAGGTCATGTGGCCGTCGAAGCCGACCCCGGCCATGGTGGCCAGTCCGATCGACACCGCCACAGGCACGGTCAGGCCGAAGAACAGCAACATGGAAACAACCATCAACTGCGACATGATGCGGTTCCCAGGTCAGACGGTTTCGATGTGGACGCGCCGCGGGCCTTCGGCCCAATAGGCCAGCGCGGCGAACAGGGCCAGCGTGGCCCCCACGGGGATGGACAGGTAGATCCACGAAATGGAAACACCCAGGCTGGGCGTGGTCTGGAACCGCACGCGCCAGGTCATGTCGGCCCCGATCCAGACCAGGAACCCCAGGAAGCCCACGACGATCAGCAGGACGAGATGTTCCAGCACGCGCGCCCGATGCGGAGCGAGCAGATTGTGCAGCAGGTCTACGCCCAGCATGGCGCCCTGGCGGAAGGCCAGGGCCACCCCCAGCATCACCGCCCAGATGATCGCGGCTCGCGTCCAGGCCTCGGACCAGGCCGAGGGTGATTCCAGCACGAAGCGCGCCAGGACCTGGTAGAAGCCCGCAGCCACGGCGGACCACAGCAGACCCTGGGCGACCCAGGACACCAGCCTGAACAGGCCCCGGTCGATCAGGCCGAGCGCGCTCATGACGCCCCCTTGGCGCTGCGCGCCGTCCCCCCGAGGGGGAATTGGCGGTTGGGGCGGCCCGGCGCGCCCACCGGCTTATTGCGTATCACGAATGGACTCCACCAGCGCCTGGCCGAACTGCTTGTAATACTGCGGGTAGATCGGCTGGACCGCCTTGACGAAGGCGGCATGGTCCACCGTGTTGACCTGCATGCCGTTGGCCTTCAGGGTTTCGATGCCGTCCTTTTCAACCCGATCGACGTAGGCGCGCATGGCCTTGGCGCCGGCCACGGCGGCTTCCTTGAATTTCGCCTTGCCGGCGTCGTCCAGGCCGTCATACACGGAGGGCGCCATCAGGATCAGCGCCGGACCGTAGACGTGCGCCGTCAGCGACAGGTATTTCTGCAGCTGCCACATTTTCACGGACACGATCACCGACAGCGGATTTTCCTGGCCGTCGATGGTGCCCTGCTGCAGGGCCGTCGCAACCTCGGGCCAGGCCATGGGGGTGGCCAGCACGCCCAGTTCCTTGAAGGCGGCGATGTGGATCGGATTTTCCGTCGTGCGGATCTTCAGGCCCTTGATGTCGGCGGGTTCCTTCACGGGCCGGACATTGTTGGTCAGGTGGCGGAAACCCTGCTCGCCCCAGGCCAGAGCCACCAGGCCGCGCTTGGGGAATTCGGCCAGCATGTCCTGGCCGATCTTGCCGTCCAGGACCTTGCGCGCGTGGGCCAGGTCGCGGAACAGGAAGGGAATGTCGAACACCCCGGTCTGAGGCACGAAATTCAGCGTGGCGCCCGTCGACACGATGGCCAGGTCGATCGTGCCCAGCTGGAGGCCCTCGATGACCTCGCGCTCGCCGCCCAGCGCGCTGTTCGGGAACTGCTGGATCTTGAAGTCCGACGTGCTGGCTTCCAGGGTCTTGACGAAGGCGGCGGCGCCCGCGCCATAGTGCGAGTTCTCGGACAGCGCATACGCCATCTTCAGCGTGGTCTGCGCCAGCGCGGGCGCCGACGCCGTCATGCCGACCAGGGCCGCAGCCGCCAGCCATCCTGCGAATTTTTTACCGCCGGGCCGCCCCAAGGTAAAAAGCGCCCCCTTCAGGGGGGCAGCAAGCCGAAGGCGCAGCGTGGGGGGCATTTTTCCTTGGAACATGATGTCGTCTCCCGAATCTGATAGGTGTATTGTCTGGCCCGCGCCCCAGGCGCGATCCGTCTGAACCGCGCCGCGCGCAAAGCGTCAAGGCCCTGGTGTTCTAACATGAAGTCCGGCAGGGTCGCAATGGAAACCGCGCCTGGATTCGGGTTATCACAGGGGGGCGCGCGAGCGGCGGGGCGACGCCGGCATCGTGTTCGATTTCCCCGATACCGCGCGGCGCAAAAACCCGCTAGAGTTTCCAACGGGTCCGGCGACTCGGTCCGGGCCCGTCCACCTCCACCAGGAAGCCCGCATGACACGAAGAATCGCAGTGATCCCAGGCGACGGCATCGGCACGGAAGTCATGCCGGAAGGCCTGCGGGTACTGGAAGCCGCCGACGCCCGGTTCGGTCTGGGGCTGGCCTGCGAGTCCTTCGACTGGGGTTGCGACCACTATCTGCGCGAAGGCCGCATGATGCCGGCGGACTGGAAAGACCGGATCGGCGGCCACGACGCCATCCTGTTCGGCGCCGTGGGCGCCCCCGACCGGGTACCGGACCACATCGCCATCTGGGAATCCATCATCACCATCCGCCGCGAGTTCGACCAGTACGTCAATCTGCGGCCGGCGCGTCTGATGCCCGGCGTGCCCTGCCCGCTGGCCGGCCGGCAGCCCGGCGACATCGACTTCCTCGTGGTGCGGGAAAACACCGAGGGCGAATACTCCAACGCGGGCGGCCGCCTGTTCGCCGGCACCGACCGGGAAATGGCCATCCAGGAATCGGTGTTCACCCGCTCAGGCACCGACCGTGTCCTGCGCTACGCGTTCGAACTGGCCGCCCGCCGGCCGAACCGCCACCTGACGGCGGCGACGAAATCCAATGGCCTCTCCATCACCATGCCGTTCTGGGACGAGCGCGTCGCCGCCATCGGCCTGGAATATCCCGAAGTCACCTGGGACAAGTTCCACATCGACATCCTCTGCGCCCATCTGGTGCAGCACCCCGACCGCTTCGACGTGATCGTGGCCTCGAACCTGTTCGGCGACATCCTGTCCGACCTGGGCCCCGCCTGCACCGGCACGATCGGCATCGCGCCTTCGGCCAACCTGAACCCCGACCGCCGCCACCCGTCCCTGTTCGAACCCGTGCACGGCTCCGCGCCGGACATCGCGGGCCGGGGCATCGCCAACCCGGTCGGGCAGATCTGGTCGGCCGCCCTGATGGTGGAGCACCTGGGCCAGGGCGATCCCGCCTGGCGGCGGGCCGCCGACGCCATCCTGCGGGCCATCGAGACCGTCCTGTCCGAAGGCCCGCGCACACCCGACATGGGAGGCACGGCGCGCACCGCCGACATGGGCCGCGCGATCGCCGGCCACGTCGCCCGCGCCGGCTGAACACCCTCCGCCAATCAGGCCCTCACGACACCACCCTCCGCCGGAAATCCTTTCATGCCAGCCCATCACTTCATCGCCAACACCCGCCGGCCCGCGCCGGACGACCGCACGATTCCGGTCATCGACCCCGCGGACGGACAGGCCTTCGACCACATCGCCCGGGGCTCGGCGGAAGACATCGATCAGGCGGTCCGGGCCGCCCAGGCGGCGATGGGCGAACACTTCGACGGCCCCTGGGCGCTGACCTGCGCCCGCGACCGTGGGCGTCTGCTGGCGGCCTGGGGCCGCGCCGTGCTGGAACACGCCGACGAACTGGCCGGCATCGAGGCGCGCGACACCGGCAAGACGCTGCGCACCGCGCGCAACGACGTCCTCGCCCTGGCGCGCTATTTCGAATACTACGCAGGCGCCTGCGACAAGCTGCACGGCGAGACCCTGCCCTACGACGTCGGCACCCTGGTGATGACGGTGCGCGAACCGCACGGCGTCACCGGCCACATCATCCCCTGGAACTACCCGGTCCAGATCTTCGGCCGCAGCGTCGGCGCGTCCCTGGCGGCGGGCAACGCCTGCGTGGTCAAGCCCGCCGAGGACGCCAGTCTGTCCACCCTGTACCTGGCCGAGATGGCCGCCCGGGTGGGCTTTCCGCCCGGCGCGCTGAACGTCGTCACCGGCTACGGCGCCGAAGCCGGCGCGGCCCTGAGCGCCCACCCCGGCATCCGGCACATCTCCTTCACCGGCTCCACTGTCACCGGCCAGCGGGTCGCCGAAGCCGCCGCACGGCATCACTGCCCGGTGGTGCTCGAACTGGGCGGCAAGTCGCCGCAGATCGTGTTCGACGACGCCGACCTGGACGCCGCACTGCCAGTGATCGTCAACGCCATCATCCAGAACAGCGGCCAGACCTGCTCGGCGGGCAGCCGGCTGCTGGTCCACGAAAGCATCCACGACGCCTTCGTCGAACGCGTGGCCGAACGTTTCCGCGCCCTGCGCGCGGGGCCGCCCGGATCGGACGCCGACCTGGGGCCGCTGGTCAACCGCAAACAATACGACCGCGTGCGCGCGATACTGGACACCGCCCGCAGGGAAGGCCTGACCGAGGCCGCGCGAGGGCGCATCCTGGACGGCGCACCGCCGGATGGCTATTACCAGGAAGCCGTACTGTTGCGCGCCGTGCCGCAGGACAGCGTCCTGGCCCACGAAGAAATTTTCGGTCCGGTCCTGATCACGCAGGCCTTCCGCGACGAGGCCCATGCCCTGGACCTGGCCAATTCGACCGACTACGGCCTGGTGGCCGGCGTCTGGACCCGCGACGGGGCGCGGCAACTGCGGATGGCACGCCACCTGCGCTGCGGCCAGGTCTTCATCAACAATTATGGCGCCGGCGGCGGCGTCGAACTGCCTTTCGGCGGGGTCAAGTCCAGCGGCCACGGCCGCGAGAAAGGCTTCGAAGCCCTGCTGGGATTCACCGCCTTGAAGACCGTGGCGATCCGCTACGGCCAGGATGCCTGAAGGAGACACACACATGCGCCTGCGCGACAAGACTGCCATCGTCACCGGAGCCGGCTCCGGGTTCGGCCGGGGAATCGCCTCGGTCTTCGCCCGCGAGGGCGCCCGGGTGGTCGTGGCCGACATCCACGACGCACACGGCTGCGAGACCGTCGACCAGATCCGCGCGGCCGGCGGCCAGGCCGAATTCGCGCACGTCGACGTCGCCGACGCGGCCAGCATGCGCGGCCTGCTGACACAGACCCTGGCGCATTTCGGCGGCCTGGACATCGTGGTCAACAATGCCGGGGCCACGCACCGGAACCGGCCCATGCTCGAAGTCACCGAGGCCGAATTCGACCGGATCTACGCCATCAACGTCAAGAGCATCTATCTCAGCGCCCAGGCCTTCGTGCCGCATTTCCGCCAGCAGGGCGGCGGCGTGTTCGTGAACATCGCCTCCACCGCCGCCATCCGGCCGCGACCCGGCCTGACCTGGTACAACGGCACCAAAGGCGCCGTGGTGACCACCAGCCGCTCGATGGCGGCCGAACTGGGGCCGGACCGCATCCGCGTCAACTGCGTCAACCCCGTGGTGGGCGCCACCGGCCTGCTGTCGGAATTCATGGGAGTGCCGGACACGCCCGAAAATCGCGCCAAATTCACCGCCGGCATCCCGCTGGGGCGATTCTCCACCCCGGACGACGTCGCCCACGCCTGCCTGTATCTGGCCTCGGACGAGGCGTCCTTCATCACCGGCGCCTGTCTGGAGGTGGACGGTGGCCGGTGTGTGTGACGCTTCTTGAGAACCCCGCTATTTCGGATGCATGGGCTTGTCAGACAAGGCGCAAACCGCATCGATAGTCAGACTATCGCGAGGATTTGCAACGCAGTATGGCGAGCCCAGGCGCCGAAAGATTCATTCTTCGACGTACCAGGTGTCCTCTGACAGCATCACCTGCTGGTGTCCGTAGCCGGCTGGCATCATCGGAAAGCAGTTCTGCAGCGGCACCACCGCCACGTCCAGGAAATACGGGCCATCGTGCGCCATGCAGGCGGCCAGCGCGGCGTCCAGGTCGCGCGGGTGCTCGACCCGCGCCGCGCCCCAGCCGAACGCCCCGGCCAGCGCCACGAAATCCGGGATCGAGGCGTTGTAGCTGTGGCTGTAGCGGCCTTCGTGGATCAGTTCCTGCCACTGGCGCACCATGCCCATGTGGCCGTTGTTGCACAGGATCAGCTTGACCGGGGCGCGATGCTGCGTGGCCGTGGCCAGTTCCTGGATGTTCATCAGCACGGACGCGTCGCCGCTGACGCAGACCACCGGCTTGTCCGGATGCGCGATCTGCGCGCCGATGGCGGCCGGCAGCCCGTAGCCCATGGTGCCCGCCCCGCCGGAGGTCAGCCAGCGGTTGGGCCGGTCGATGCCGATGTACTGGGCCGCCCACATCTGGTGCTGGCCCACGTCGGTGGACACGACGGCGTCGCGCCCGGCCAGCAGCCGGTCGATGCGCCGCATCAGATCCTGGGGCAGGATGACCTCGTCAGAAGGCGGGAATTTCAGGCAGTCCCGCGCCTGCCAGACGGCGATGCGCCGCCACCATTCGTCCAGGCGCCCGGATTCCAGCGGGTACTGCCCCAGTTCCTTGTGCAGGGCGCGCAGCAGCGGATAGCAGTCGCCCACCAGCGCCACGTCGGCGCGCACGACCTTGTCGATCGAGGCCGGATCGATGTCCAGATGGATCTTGTCGGCGTGCGGGCAGAAATCCGACAACCGGCCGGTGATGCGGTCGTCGAAGCGCGCGCCCACGCAGACGATCAGGTCCGCGTGATGCATGGCCAGGTTCGCCTGCAGCGTGCCGTGCATGCCGAGCATGCCCAGGAATTGCGCGTCGCCTGCGGGGTAGGCGCCCAGGCCCATCAGCGTCAGGGTGCAGGGCGCGCCCGTCGCCTGCACCAGGCCGCGAAAGGCATGGCAGGCGTCGAGGCCCGAATTGATCAGGCCGCCCCCGCCGTAGAACACCGGGCGTCGGGCGCGGGCGATCAACGCGGCGGCGCGCTTGAGCGCGGCTTCAGTCACGGGCGCCAACGGTTCGGCGGCGGCCTCGGGTTCCGCGGTTGCGACGGCGCGCTCCGGCGGCACCCGGGCGATCTGCAGGTCCTTCGGGAAATCCAGCAGCACCGGACCGGGCCGGCCGGCGCGCGTCAGGCGCAGGGCCTTGGCCGCCAGATCGGCGATGTCCTCGGAACGGCGCACCTGTGCGTTCCACTTGGTGACCGGGCGCGAAATGCCGACCGCGTCGCATTCCTGGAAGGCGTCGGTGCCGATGGCGCCGGTCGCCACCTGGCCGCTGACGCACAGCACCGGGATCGAATCGCACAGCGCATCCAGCAGGCCGGTGGTGGTGTTCGCCATGCCCGGACCCGAGGTCACGAAGACCACGCCGGGCCGGCCCGTGGAGCGCGCATAGCCCTCGGCGGCGTGCATCGCCGCCTGTTCGTGGCGCACCAGGATATGACGGATGCGCGGCTCGGCGTACAGGGCGTCGTACAGCGGCAGCACCGCGCCGCCCGGATAGCCGAACACCGTATCCACACCCAGGGCGATCAGGGTATCCAGCAGGACCTCGGCGCCATTGCGGTCGAGAACGGGGTTGGATGCGGCGGCATGGGCGGCGGTAGGGGCGTTCACGGGCGGTCACCTGGGCGGAAGGATCGGGGATGCCGCGCCGGCCCCTCGTGCGCGGCGGCCCCCGGCGGGATCGCCGCCGGGGCGAGTGGACTTGCGTGGAACATCCCAAGGATAATGAGGGCCAGTTTATCCCTTTTCCATCCAGCCTCTTCCCGATCGCATCCGATGGCCCCTCCCCGTTCGCCCTGGCACGTCGTGCGCGTCTCGCCTCTGCACGGCACCGGCGTCTTCGCCGCCCGCGACATCCCCGCCGGCACCCGGATCCTGGACTATGCGGGCCGCCGCCTGACGGCGGAGCAGGCCGACGCCCGCTGGCCGGTCAACCCGGACGACCCCTATCACACCTTCTATTTCGCGCTCAGCGGCGGCGGGGTGATCGACGGCGGCCAGCGCGGCAACGACGCCCGCTGGATCAACCACGGCTGCGCGCCCAACTGCGAGGCGCGCGAAAACGACGCCGGCACGCGCGTGGCGATCTACGCCCTGCGCGACATCCCGGCGAACGAGGAACTGCTCTACGACTACGGCCTGGTGATCGACGAGCCGCTCACACGCACGCTGAAACGCCATTACCGCTGCCGCTGCGGCGCGCCCGGATGCCGGGGCACGATGCTGGCATTGCCGGACGCATCCTGAGCCGGTGTCCGTACTCATACTGACTGGCAAGCGGGTCATTTCGCAGTAGGATTCATTGTCGCCCTCCGGCCCGCCACCCGCTGCACACGATCCATGCCCGACGCCCACGCCGCCGATCCTGACTCCAAAGACCCGCCCGGCACCGCGCCGCCCCCCGCTCCCCCTCTGCGCGTCTCCCTGCGATTCGAGGACTGGCTGACCGTGCTGACCCTGGGTGCCCTGGCCTGCATCACCCTGGCCAACGTGATCGTCCGCTACCTGACGGCCGAATCCTTCGCCTGGACCGAGGAAATCTCCGTTTTCCTGCTGATCGTGCTGACCCTGAGCGCCAGCTCGTCGGCCTTTGTGCGCCTGCTGCACATCCGCATCGAGCTGCTGGCCGACGGTGGCAGTCCCGCGCGGCGGCGGCGCTTCGCCCTGGCGGCGGGCGCCGTGTCGCTGCTGTTCTTCGCCGGCCTGACCGTCCTGCTGGGCCGCATGGCCCTGGATGAATACAACTGGGGCGACACTTCCCCGGCCATCGGCGTGCCCACCTGGTGGTATTCCATGTGGCTGCCGGTGCTGTCGGCGGTCATCACCCTGCGGCTGGCCGGCATCCTGCGGCGCGCCTGGGGGCGGCCTGCATGATTCCCACCCTGCTGTTCGCGCTCTTCATCGTGCTGATGGTCATCGGCGTGCCCGTGGGCATCGCCCTGGGGGCGGCCGGCACGCTGGCCATCGCCCTGGCCAATCCCGACACCCACTGGTTCGGCCTCATGGCGGTCTCGCAGAGCTTCTACGCCGGCCTGGCCAAATACCCTTTGCTGGCCATCCCCATGTTCGTGCTGGTGGGCTCGATCTTCGACCGCTCGGGCGTCGCCGCCAGGCTGGTGCGCCTGGCCCAGTCCATCACCGGCAACGGCCCCGGCATGCTGGCCGTGGTCGCCATCACCGTCGCCATGTTCCTGGGCGGAATCTCCGGATCCGGCCCCGCCTGCGCCGCCGCCGTGGGCGCCATCATGATCGGCGCCATGAACCGCGCCGGCTATCCCCCCGCCTACTCGGCCAGCGTAGTGGCGGCGGGCGCGGCCACCGACATCCTGATCCCGCCCTCGATCGCCATGATCGTCTATTCGATCCTGGTGCCGCAGGCCTCGGTGCCCGCGCTGTTCGCAGCGGGCATGTTCCCGGGCATCCTGGCCGGCATCGGACTGATCATCCCGGCCGTCTGGCTGGCCCGCCGCCACCGGATGGGCGCCGCCGCCCGCGCCGAACCCCGACCGCCCTTCTGGCGCAGCCTGTTCGAGGCCATCCCCGGCCTGGCCGCCCCCGTCATCATTCTGGGCGGCATGCGCATGGGCTACTTCACACCCACCGAAGCCGCCGTGGTCGCCGTGTTCTACGGCCTGTTCATCGGCCTGTGCGTGCATCGCACCATCCGCCTGCGCGACCTGTTCCCGATTCTGCGCGAGGCGGGCGAACTGTCCGCCGTCATCATGCTGATCGTCACCCTGGCGGGGATCTTCGCCTGGTCGCTTTCCACCCTGTCGATCATCGACCCGATCACGAACGCCATCGTGCATTCCGGACTGGGCTCCTACAGCGTCCTGACGCTGCTGGTCCTGCTGCTGATCGTGGCGGGCATGTTCCTGGACGGGATTTCGATCTTCCTGATCTTCGTGCCGCTGATCCAGCCGGTCGCCCAGGCCTTCGGCTGGGATCTGGTGTGGCTGGGCGTGGTGCTGACGCTGATGGTCGCGGTGGGTCAGTTCACGCCGCCGGTGGCCGTCAACCTGATGGTCTCCAGCAAGATCGCCCGGATCCCGATGGAAAGCACGACGCCCTGGGTCCTGTGGATGGTGGGCGGCATGCTCTGCGCCCTGATCCTGGTCGCGATTTTCCCGCAGATCGCACTCTGGCTGCCGCATTATCTGGGATACTGAAGCACAACAATTTTCACAGAGGAGACCGACATGCGTTTCATGCGACTCATCGGCGCCGCCGCCCTGGCCTTCACGGCCCTGGCGGCCGCCCTGCCGGCCCAGGCGGCCGACTACAAGTCCGAATACAAACTGTCCATCGTGGTGGGCACCAACTTCCCCTGGGGCCAGGGCGCGGTGATCTGGTCCGACCTGGTGCGCGAGCGCACCAACGGCCGCATCAACATCAAGGTCTACCCGGGCACTTCCCTGGTCCAGGGCGACCAGACACGCGAATTCACCGCCATCCGCCAGGGCGTGATCGACATGGCCATCGGCTCGACCATCAACTGGTCTCCCCAGGTCAAGGAACTGAACCTGTTCTCCCTGCCCTTCCTGATGCCCGACTATGCCGCCATCGACGCGCTGACCCAGGGCAAGGTCGGCAAGGAACTGTTCGGCATCCTGTCGAAGAAGGGCGTGGTGCCGCTCGCCTGGGGCGAGAACGGCTACCGCCAGCTCTCCAATTCCGCGCGCGAGGTCAAGACCCCCGAGGACGTCAAGGGCATGAAGCTGCGCGTGGTCGGCTCGCCGCTGTANNTGAGCTGGGCCGACGCCCAGCCCGCGCTCGCCAGCGGCGCCGTCGACGGACAGGAAAATCCCCTGTCGATCTACGCCGGCGCGAAACTCTACGATGTGGGCCAGAAATTCCTGAGTCTTTGGAACTATGTGGCCGACCCCCTGATCTTCGTGGTCAATCAGGACGTCTGGAACTCCTGGACGCCCGCCGATCAGAAGATCGTGCGCGAAGCCGCCATCGAGGCCGGCCGCCAGGAAATCGTCATCGCCCGCAAGGGCGTGACCAGCACCGACGATTCCCTGCTCAAGGAAATCGAAGGCCACGGCGTGAAGGTCACGGTGCTGTCGCCCGAACAGATCGGCGTCTTCGCCAAGGCCACCCGGCCGGTGTTCGACAAATGGGCCAAGCAGATCGGCCCCGACCTGGTGAGGCAGGCGCAGGCCGACATCGCCAAGCGCTGACCGTCCGGTCCCGCGCGCCGCGTCCGGACCGGCGCGCGGCGCGGGGCCGTGTCGCCGCGCGCGCGGACCTCCGCGGCGGCGTATGATGCCGGCATGCTCCCGCCCTCCGGCATCCCATGGAAATCACCTTCGACGTCGCCGTCATGCTGTTCTTCATCGCGCTGCTGGCGGGCCTCATCGACGCCATCGCCGGCGGCGGCGGACTGATCACCATCCCGGCATTGCTGGCCGCCGGCCTGCCGCCCGGGGCGGCCATCGCCACCAACAAGGTAGGCGGCATCGCCGGCTCGACGGCCGCCACGCTGCATTTCCTGCGGATGCGCCAGATCGACCTGAAGCGCAGCCGCAGGATGATGCTGACGACTTTCCTGGGATCGCTTGCGGGCGGGATCGCCCTGACCCGCATCGACAGCGGCGTGCTGCGCCAGGTGATCCCCTTCCTGTTGATCGGCTTCGCGTTGTATTTCCTGCTGTCGCCGCGCGTCGGCGCGGAAGACCGCGTCCAGCGCATCACGCCTGTCCTGTACGCCGCCACCCTGGCGCCGCTCATCGGCTTCTACGACGGCTTCTTCGGCCCGGGCACGGGCACTTTCTTCGCCATTTCCTGCGTCACGCTGCTGGGCTTCAACCTGGTCAAGGCCACGGCGCACGCCAAGCTGCTGAACCTGTGCAGCAACCTGGCCTCCGTCCTGTTCTTCGCCGCCAGCGGCCACATCGTCTGGGCCTTCGGCCTGCCCATGCTGGCGGGTCAGTGGATCGGCGGCACCATCGGCGCGCGGCTGGCCGTCACGCGCGGCCACCAGTTGATCCGCGTCCTGATGGTGGTCATGGCGCTGATCGTGTCGGTGAAGATGCTGCTGGAACGCTAGCGCCTGGGGAAGCTGGCGCTGGCGGCCGAAGCCGCCGCGCCGCCCGGTCAGCCGGCTTCGCGCAGGCAGCGCACGTCCAGGCTCACGTCCCCGCGTTCGCACGACACCCAGGCCGTGCGGTCGGTGACGTTCACGCTCAGGCTCATGTTGCGCTCGGCCAGCTCCGCCAGGGCACGCGAGGCTTCGGGATCCAGGACCCAGACCTGCAGGTTGGCGGCCCGGCCCAGTTTGTCCCGCACCCCGTTCCACCAGACGTCCGCGCCCCGGCCGTAGGCCAGCACGATCACCTGGCCCGCGCGGCCGCAGGCCTTCAGCAGGCGGCGCTCGTCGGGCAGGCCGACTTCGACCCACTGCAGGATCGCCCCGGTCAGGTCGAGGTTCCAGAGATCGGGCTCGTCCGTGTCGCTCAGCCCCCGGGTGAAGACCAGCCGTTCATCGGCCTCGACCCACAGGGCGTAGGCCAGCAGCCGCACCATCAGGCGTTCGTCGGTCTCGGACGGATGCCGGGCGACGGTGACGGCATGGCTGCCATAGTAGGCGCGGTCGTTGTCCGCAACGTGGATTTCCGCCTTGTAGACGGTGGAACGCAGGGCCATGGTCTTTGATTATTTGAACGCCGTTTCGATGAAGCTGCGCAGTTTACGCGAGTGCAGGCGTTCGCCAGGCATCTCGCGCAGGTGTTCCAGCGCCCGGATGCCGATGTGCAGGTGCTGGCTGACCTGGGTGCGGTAGAAGGCGGTGGCCATGCCCGGCAGCTTCAGTTCGCCGTGCAGCGGCTTGTCCGACACGCACAGCAGCGTGCCGTAGGGCACGCGGAAACGGAAACCGTTGGCCGCGATGGTGGCCGATTCCATGTCCAGGGCGATGGCGCGCGACTGCGACAGGTGCTGCACGGGTTCCTGCTGGTCGCGCAGTTCCCAGTTGCGGTTGTCGATGGTGGCCACGGTGCCGGTGCGCATGATCCGCTTCAGTTCCCAGCCCGAAAGGCCGGACACATCGGCCACGGCCTGTTCCAGGGCGACCTGGACCTCGGCCAGCGGCGGCACCGGCACCCACAGGGGCAGATCGTCGTCCAGCACATGATCCTGGCGCACATAGCCATGGGCCAGCACGTAGTCCCCCAGCCGCTGGGTGGTGCGCAGCCCGGCGCAATGGCCCAGCATCAGCCAGGCCGACGGCCGCAGCACGGCGACGTGGTCGGTGATGGTCTTGGCATTGGACGGACCCACGCCGATGTTGATCAGCGTGATGCCGGTGTGCCCCGGCCGCTTCAGGTGATAGGACGGCATCTGCGGCAGCGGCGCCGGCCCCGTGCGGGCCTCGTCCAGGCTGTCCCGCGTGACGATGCGGTTGCCGGGCTCGACCAGTTCCGTGTAGCCGCCCTCGCCGGCGGCGAGGGTCTCGCGCGCCCACTGGACGAAGCCATCCACATAGAACTGATAGTTGGTGAACAGCACGAAGTCCTGGAAATGCACCGGGGCGGTGGCCGTGTAATGCTGCAGCCGGTGCAGGGAATAATCGATGCGCGGCGCGGTGAAAGGCGCCAGGGGGCGCGCCTGGTTGTCGCGGCCCCGCCAGGTGCCGTTGACGATGGCGTCGTCGGTCACCGCCAGGTCGGGCACGTCGAAGTGGTCGCGCAGGGTATGGCCGGGCACTTCGGAATATTCGCCCTCGACGTACTCGCCTTCCGGGAAGGCGAAGTGCAGGGGAATGGGCAGGTCGGACTCGCCGATCTCGACCGGCACGCCGTGATTGCGCAGCAGCAGGCGCACCTGTTCGCGCAGATAGTCGTGGAACAGGGCGGGCTGGGTGACCGTGGTCATGTAGACGCCCGGCTCGACCAGGTGGCCATAGGACAGGCGGCTGTCGACTTCCTGGTAGGAATTCACCCGGATGCGGATCGCCGGGTAGCAGGCGCGCACCCGCTGGCCGGTTTCCAGGCCGTTGACGCAATATTCGCGGAAGGCATCGCGGATGAAGGCGGTGTTGCGCCGGTAGATTTCCAGCAGCCGGTCCACCGCCGCGTCGGCGTCCTCGTAGCTGGAGAACGGGATCAGCGGCGGCAGCCGGGTCGGGCGCGCGGTGTCGATGAACTTTTCCATGCGCCCGATTATGGCAGGTCTTCGTGACGGCCGTGCACACGCGGCCGCAGGCTGCGCAGCGTGGGGGCCCTTTTGCCGCCGGGCCGCCCCAAGGCAAAAGACGCCCCCTCGGGGGCAGCAAGCGGCCGCAGGCTGCGCAGCGTGGGGGCCATCTACCCGCGCCGGTGCACCTCCCGCCCCGCCGCGTAGGTGGCGGCGATCGTGCGGTCGTCGCCCAGCATCGCCAGGGCAAACAGCAGTTCCTCCAGCGATTCGGCCAGGGCGCTGCGGCGCTCCAGCAGCGGCGTGGCCTTGGGATCCAGGACAATGAAGTCGGCCTCGGCGCCCGGCTCCAGCGTTCCGATCCGGCCCGTCAGGCCCAGGTGCTTGGCCGCGCCCTGCGTGGCCTGCCAGAACATGCGCCGCGCCGTCAGGTAATGGCCCGACAGACGCGCGACCTTGTGCGCCTCGTTCATGGTCAGCAGCATGGAAAAGGACGAGCCGCCGCCCACGTCGGTGGCCAGGGCCACTGGCATGCCGAAGTCCTTGGCCGCCGCGAAGTCGAACAGGCCGCTGCCCAGAAACTGGTTGGACGTGGGACAGTGGGCGGCGACGGCACCCGCGTCGCGCATGCGGCGGCGGTCGTCGTCGTCCAGCCAGACGCAGTGCCCGTAGACCGACCGGGGCCGCAGCAGGCCGAACTGGTCGTAGATGTCCAGGTAGCTGCGATAGCCGGGAAACAGGTCCATGACCCATTTCACCTCGTCGCGGTTCTCCGACACATGCGACTGGATGAACACGTCCGGATAGCGCTTGGCCAGCTCGCCGCACAGGCGCAGCTGCTCGGGCGTGGAGGTCGGCGCGAAGCGCGGCGTCAGGGCGTACAGCTGGCGTCCCGTGCCGTGCCAGCGCCGGATCAGGTCCTCGCTGTCGCGGGCGCCGGATTCCGCCGTGTCACGCAGGTATTCCGGGCAGTTGCGGTCCATCATGACCTTGCCCGCCACCATGCGCAGATCGCGCGCGTGGCTCTCCTCGAAGAAGGCCTGGGCCGAACCCGGGTGCACGGTGCAGTAGACCAGCGCGGTGGTCGTGCCGCAGCGCAGCAATTCATCCAGGAAGAATCGCGCCACGTCCTGGGCGTATTCCGGATTCTCGAACCGCCGTTCGGTCGGGAAGGTATAGGTTTCCAGCCAGGGCAGCAGACCGGGCGCCGGCGAGGCGATCATGTCCGTCTGCGGATAGTGAATGTGGGTATCGATGAAGCCCGGCGTGATCAGACGGCCGCGCCAGTCGTTGACCGGCGTGCCGGGGGGCAGATCGCCGATCAGCCGGTCATAGTCGCCGCATTGTTCGATGCGGCCGTCGCGCACGACCAGCAGGCCATCGCGGATCCATTCACAGGCTTCGTCCTCGGCCTTGGGCGTGTCGCGGAAATACAGCAGTTGCGCGCGGTAGGCCTGCGGGCCGGATGCGTTCGTCCCGGCGGGCGCGGACGGGGTCGTGGACGTCATGGGGTCTCCTCTGTGTGTACGGGGGCTTCGGTTCGCGCCGGCGCAGCGGCCCGCGGCTCACGCCCGGACCGCAGGCGCAGCAGCTGGGCGGCGACGGCGACGGCGATCACGGCGGGCTGTTTGCCTTCGATGCCGGGTTCGCCGATGGGGCATACGATGCGCGCGATCCGTTCCGGCGCGATGCCGCGCGCGCGGAACCGATGCTCGAACTTGCGCCGCTTGGTCTGAGAGCCGATCAGGCCGAAATACGCCACGTCGTCGCGCCGCAACAGCTGCTCGCACAGGCGCTGGTCGAGCGCGTGGTCGTGGGTCATGATCAGGAAGCAACTGCCGGGCGGAGCCTCGTCGATCACGGCCTCCGGCGTGTCGGTCGCTTCGATCAGCACATTCGAAGGCACCGTGTCCGGAAACAGGTCGTCGCGCGCATCCACCCAGGTCACCCGGCAGGGCAGGGTGCCCAGGATATGCACCAGGGCCTGGCCGACGTGACCGGCGCCGAAAATCACCACATGCAGCGGATCGGGGCGCACGGCCTCGCGCAGCGTCAGGCAACCCCGGACGGGATCGGGACGCAGCAGCCGGTCGGCGTCCGGACCGTACGTGCCCGCGAGGCCGCCATCGGCCGCCGCATCCGCCTCGTCAGGCGCGGACACGCGCACCCAGGGCTGCACACCTTCCCCACCCAGGCCGACTTCGCGGATGCGGCCGGCCGGCGACTGCAGGCCGGCGCGCAGGGCTTCCAGCCAGCTGCGGTCGGATTCCCGCAGACGCTCGAACAGCAGGTGCACCATGCCGCCGCAGCACTGGCCCAGCGCCGGTCCCAGGGGCAGGGCCTCGACCCAGCGGTCGGGACCGTCGTCCGCGCGCAAGCGCGCCCGGGCGAACCCGGCCGCCTTCCATTCCAGGTGTCCGCCGCCGATGGTGAGCCACTGGTGTCCGGCGGCCACGAGCATCTTCGCCCCGGCCTCGCGCGGGGCCGAGCCCTGGACCCAGGCGACCGTGACCAGCACCGCCGCCTGGCGCCGATCCAGGCACCACAGGGCCTGATCGATCCAGGCGTGCATCAGGCCGCGCTGCGTTTCCGCAGGTCCTCGGTCGCCTTCAGGATGGCTTCCGGCGTGGCCGGCGCCCGCAGATCGGGCGAGGTCCGCCCGTCGCCCACCGCCGCCACCGCGTCGCAGAGCGCGTTGAAGGTGCTGATGCCATGCAGCAGCGGGGGCTCGCCCACCGCCTTGGAACGGTGCACGGTGTCCTTCAGGTTCTGCGCCCGGAACAGGCTCACACGGAAATCGCGCGGGCAGTCGCTGATGGCCGGGATCTTGTAGGTGGACGGCGCGTGCGTCATCAGGCGGCCGTCGTCGCGCCACCAGAGTTCCTCGGTGGTCAGCCAGCCCGTGCCCTGGATGTAGCCGCCTTCGACCTGGCCCAGGTCGATCGCCGGATTGATGGACGCCCCGACATCATGCAGGATGTCGGCGCGCAGCAGTTTCCATTCGCCGGTCAGCGTATCCACCACCACTTCCGACACCGCCGCCCCGAAGGCGAAATAGAAGAACGGCCGGCCGTGCATGGTGGCCTTGTCCCAGGTGATGCCCGGGGTGGCGTAGAAACCGTCGGACCACAACTGCACGCGGTCCCAGTAGGCTTCGTCGGCCAGTTGGCCGAACGGGATGTTGCGGCCATTGACGTTGACCTGGCGCCAGGCGAAGACCACCTCATCGGGTTTGCCGCCGTATTTGCGGGCGGCGAAATCGGCCAGGCGCGCGCGCAGCTGCAGCGCGGCGTCCTCGGCCGCCTTGCCGTTCAGGTCGGTGCCCGTGGAAGCCGCCGTGGCGGAGGTGTTGGCGACCTTGAAGGTATCGGTGGCCGTGACGCGCACGCAGTCCAGGTCCAGCCCCAGGGTGTTGGCCACGACCTGGGCGACCTTGGTGTTCAGGCCCTGGCCCATTTCCGTGCCGCCGTGGTTCACCAGCACCGAGCCGTCGCGGTAGATGTGCACCAGCGCGCCCGCCTGGTTGAAAGCCGGCACGTTGAAGGAGATGCCGAACTTCACCGGCGTCAGCGCCAGGCCCTTTTTCAGGATGGGGCTGGACGCGTTGAAGTCGTTCACCGCCTGGCGGCGCGCCCGGTAATCGGAGCTGGCGACCAGTTCGGCCACCAGCGGCTCGATCAGGTTGCCCTCGACCACCTGCCCGTAGGGGGTGATGTTGCGCGTTTCGATGCCGTAGAAATTGGTCTGGCGCACATCCAGCGGATCGCGGCCCAGTTCGCGGGCGATACGGTCGAGCACGACTTCGGTCAGCAGCGCGCCCTGAGGGCCGCCGAAGCCTCGAAAGGCCGTGTTCGACTGCGTGTTCGTCTTGCCGCACATGGCGCGCACATCCGCAGCCGGGATGTAGTAGGCGTTGTCGAAGTGGCACACGGCGCGACTGGCGACGGCTTCGGACAGATCGGCTGAAAAACCGGAATGCAGGGTCATGTCCAGACGCATGCCCAGGATACGGCCCTCGTCGTCGTAACCGACTTCGTATTCGTAATGAAAACCGTGGCGCTTGCCGGTGATCATCATGTCGTCGTCCCGGTCGGCACGCAGTTTCACCGGCCGCCGCAAGCGATGCGCGGCGACCGAAGCCAGACACGCGAAGACCGCCGACTGGGATTCCTTGCCGCCGAAGCCGCCGCCCATGCGCCGGCATTCGACCTGGACCTGGTGGGCGTGCCAGCCCAGCGTATGGCCGACCACGGCCTGCATTTCCGTCGGGTGCTGGGTGGAGCACCAGACCAGCATGCCGTCCTTCTCGCGCGGGATCGCGTAGGCGATCTGGCCCTCCAGGTAGAACTGTTCCTGGCCACCGCAGTCGAACGTCCCCGTCAGGCGGCGCGGCGCGGCGGCCAGCGCGGCCTGGACGTCGCCCTGGACCAGACGCATGTCGGGCAGCGTGCGCGAACCGGCTTCCTTGGCCTGCACCGGCGTGAGCAGATGGGGCAGTTCCTCGTAGTCGATCTTGCCCAGGCGCGCGGCGCGGCGCGCGGCGTCCACCGAGCGCGCCACCACCAGGAACAGCGGCTGGCCGACATACTGGACCAGTTCGTCGGCCAGCAGGGGATCGTCGTGCAGCACCGGGCCGCAGTTGTTTTCACCGGGAATGTCGCGGGCCGTGAACACGGCGACGACGCCCGGGGCGCGGCGCACGGCCTCCAGGTCCATGCCGCGCACGCGGGCGTGCGCCTTGGCGGACAGCCCCAGGGCGGCGTAGACGGTGCCCCGCAGTTCGGGAATATCGTCGGTGTAGAGGGCCTCGCCGGTGACGTGCAGCGCGGCGGATTCGTGCGGGCTGGACGCGCCCGCGGCGGGTTCGCCCTCGACGGGACGGGGAATGCGGTCGTTGGCGACGGCCAGCCGGTCCAGTTCGACCGGCACGTTGATGCGCATGTTCATGACGGCCTCCTCAAGCGATGTCGGCCAGCGCGGCCGTACTGACCTGATGCGTCGCCAGCGGCGCCCCAGGGGCGGTTTCCAGATAGAAGCGGTACAGCAGATTGCGCGAGGCCAGCAGGCGGTATTCGCTGCTGGCGCGCATGTCGGTGAGGGGCTTGAAGTCCTGTCCCACAGCGTCCATCGCAGCGCGGATATGGGCCTCGTCCCAGGGCTGGCCCTGCAGGGCGGCTTCCACGGCGCGCGCGCGGCTGGGCGTGGCCGCGACCCCGCCGAAGCCGGTGCGTACGGATTTCACGACACCCGACGCGTCCAGGATCACGGCGAAGGCCGCGCATACCGCCGAGATGTCCTGGTCGAAGCGCTTGGACAGCTTGTAATGGCGGAACTGGCGGCCGTCCACCCGCACGGGCACGCGCAGGCCCTGCACGAATTCGCCGGGCTCGGACGCATTCTTCTGATAGCCCAGGTAATAGTCCTCGAGCGGCATCTCGCGCACCCGTTCGCCCCGGCGCAGGATGATGCTGGCGCCCAGGGCGATCAGGCCCGGCATGGAATCGCCGATCGGCGAGCCGTTGGCCACATTGCCGCCCAGCGTGCCCGCATTGCGGATCGGGAAGGAGGCGAAACGCTGGCGCATTTCGGCCAGTTCGGGAAGATGCTCGACCAGGGCGTCGAACGCGTCGTTCAGCAGCGCGCCCGCGCCGATCAGCAGGTCGTCGCCTTCCAGGCGGATGTCGCGCAGTTCGGCCACCTGGCCGATGTAGATCAGGTGCGGCAGATCGCGGAACTGCTTGGTCACCCACAGGCCCACGTCGGTGCTGCCGGCCAGGATGCGGGCGTCGGGGTGCTCCAGGCGCAACCGGGCCAGCTGGGCCAGGGTGCGCGGCGCATGGAATGTGTGGCCGTCGTGCGTGTAGGTAAAGACGTCGTCGCGCCGCAGCGCGGACAGGATCTCGGCCAGCGCCGCCCGGTCGAAGGGCGCGGCGGGATAGTTGAACATTTCGCCGGCCGCACGCACGATGGGCTGATAGCCGGTGCAACGGCACAGATTGCCCGACAGCGCGTCGTCGATTTCGGTGCGAGTGGGCGCCGGATCCTGCGGCCCATGCGCCAGGTACATGCCCCACAGGGACATGACGAAACCCGGGGTGCAGAAACCGCACTGGGAGCCGTGGCAATCGACCATGGCCTGCTGCACTGGATGCAGCGTGCCATCCTCCTGGCGCAGGTCCTCGACCGTGTACAGCGCCTTGCCATCGAGCGTGGGCAGGAACTGGATGCAGGCGTTCACCGCCCGCATGGCCACGCCGCCACGTCCATCGGGCTCGGCCACCATGACGGTACAGGCGCCGCAGTCGCCCTCGGCGCAGCCTTCCTTGGTGCCCATGCAGCCCAGATCTTCGCGCAGATACTGCAGCACGGTGCGGGTCGTGGGCTGCCCGGAAACTTCGTGGGTCTGGCCACGATAATGAAAGCGAATGACATCGGTCTCCATCGCATCCCTCTTTTCATTGAATGGGTGTTGGCGCCTCTGGGCGGGTCGGGCGGCAACGGGGCGCCGCGACGCGAAGAACCGTCCAGGGGTTTCTTGCGTCCAAGATATCACCGCGTGACCGCCCGGGCCATTCGCCTGGGATGATGGAGAACATCATGCCGGGATCCGGTGGACGGGCGGCGCACGCGCGTGAATAATAGGCCGATGCAACGAACCCGCGAACCCCTGGATACGCACCTGCTGCGCATCCTGCAGATCCTGCTGACCGAACAGAGCGTCTCGCGCGCCGCCATCAAGCTGGGGCTGTCGCAGCCGGCCCTGAGCAATTCGCTGCGCCGCCTGCGCGACATCACCGGCGATCCGGTCCTGGTGCGCGGCAAGACCGGCATGGTGCCCACCGCCCGCGGCCTGGAACTGCTGGCGCACGCCAACGAGGCCCTGAACGCCATCGAGCGCATCACCCAGCCGCCCGGCGCGTTCGATCCGGCCCGGACCACGCGGGAATTCCACCTGGGAGCGCCCGACTATCTGGACGCGATGTTCCTGCCGAACATCGCCGAAATCCTGCGCCGCGAGGCGCCACACGCCAAATTCATCGTACACCCGATCAACGCCGATTACGACTACGCGGGCGGCCTGGAGGACGGCGGTCTGGACGTGGTCATCGGCAACTGGCTCGAACCGCCGCCGCAGATGCACATGGCGCGGCTGTTCGACGACGAGGTCGTCTGCATGATCGGCAGCCATAACCCGGCCGCCCACCGCGAACTCACCCTGAAGCACTACCTGGAACTGCCGCACCTCGCGCCCTTTCCCCACGTGACCGAGCGCCAGAGCTTCATCGACGGCCACCTGGCTTCCCAGGGCCTGAAGCGCAACATCCAGATGACCATCCCGTATTTCGGCCAGGTGGCCGGCATGCTGCTGCGCACCGACCTGATCTTCACCACCGGCCGGCAATTCGCCCAGCACTACGCGCGCTACCTGCCCATTTCCATCCTGCCGTCGCCCCTGTCCTTCCCGCCCATGCGCTTCTACCTGCTGTGGCACCGCCGCTGCCACGGCGCACCGGAAGTCGTCTGGCTGCGCCAGTGCATCGCCAAGGTCGCCGCCATGCTGCAGGCCAGCCTCGATGACGGCCGCCAGAATCCGCCCGCGCAGCATTCGGACAAACCCTGATCCTCCCTAGAAGACATCATCCGGGCTTGATAGTCGTCATCAGGCCCGCGCGCGCACAGCCCGAAATCGCGTCCCTAGAATGGTCCGATCCCTCAAGCGCCCGCCTCACCAGAAGGCGCCAACCATTCAGGAGACACCGCTCATGAGCGAGCAGGAACACGCCTTGCCGGCGGGGATTGGCGCCCCCGCAACCCCCGTCGCCCCGACCTCGTGGCTCGATCAGCGCTTCCAGCTGGCGGCCCGCGGCACCAGCGTGCGCCAGGAGACCCTGGCCGGACTGACGACTTTCCTGGCGATGGTCTATTCCGTCTTCGTCGTCCCCGGCATGCTGGGCAAGGCGGGCTTCGATACCTCTTCGGTCTTCATCGCGGTCTGTCTCACCAGCGCCTTCGGCTCGCTGCTGATGGGCCTGTGGGCCAACCTGCCGATCGCCGTGGGCTGCGCGATCTCGCTGACCGCCTTCACGGCCTTCGACCTGGTCCTGGGTCAGGGCCTGTCGCCCGCCGTCGCCCTCGGCGCGGTGTTCCTGATGGGCGTCATCTTCACCGCGATCTCGGCCACCGGAGTGCGCAGCTGGATCCTGCGCAACCTGCCGACCGGCATCGCGCACGGCACCGGCATCGGCATCGGCCTGTTCCTGCTGCTGATCGCCGCCAACGAAGTCGGCCTGGTGGTGAAGAACCCCGGCCCCGGCCTGCCGGTGTCCCTGGGCGCCATCGGCGCCATGCCGGCCCTGTTGTCGGTCCTGGGCCTGGCGGCGATCTTCGGCCTGGAGCGCCGGCGCGTGCCGGGCGGCATCCTGCTGGTCATCGTGGCGCTGTCGGTCTTCGGCCTGATCTGGGATCCCGCCGTGACCTTCAAGGGCCTGTTCGCCCTGCCGTCCTTCGGCGGCGAGCACTCGCTGATCGGCGTCATGGACGTCGGCGGCGCGCTCAACGCGGTGGTCATCCCCAGCGTCCTCGCCCTGGTCATGACGGCCGTGTTCGATGCTACGGGCACCATCCGCGCGGTGGCCGGCCAGGCCGGCCAACTGGATCAGAACGGCCAGATCATCAACGGCGGCCGCGCCCTGACGGCGGATTCGGTGAGCTCCATCGTATCGGCCGGTCTGGGCGGCGCCCCGGCGGCGGCCTACATCGAATCGGCGGCCGGCACGGCGGCCGGCGGCAAGACCGGCCTGACCGCCACCATCGTCGGCCTGGGCTTCCTGGCCCTGATCTTCCTGTCGCCGCTGGCGGGCCTGGTGCCGTCCTACGCCACCGCGCCGGCCCTGATGTACGTGGGCCTGCTGATGCTCGGCGGCGTGCGCAAGCTGCACCTGGACGACACCGTGGACACCATGGCCGGCATGGTCTGCGCCGTGTTCATCGTGCTGACCTGCAACATCGTCACCGGCATCATGCTGGGCTTCTGCACCCTGGTGATCGGCCGCCTGTTCGCCGGCGAATGGCGCAGGCTGAACATCGGCACGCTGGCCATCGCCATCGCCCTGGCCGTGTTCTACCTGGGCGGCTGGGCGATCTGAGGCCCTCCCGGCCCGGCGCGCGCGGGGCGCCTTCAGCCCTGCCGCGCCAGCACGCCTTTTCCGCAATCGCCCAACAGGTGCCGCAGCCATTGATGGGAGGGCGCATGATGATTGCGCGCATGCCACAACTGATAGAACCGCATCGGCGGAAACTCGATCGGCGATTCCAGGACCGCCAGCGGCAGCAGTTCCGTGTAATAACGGGCGAAATGCCGCGTGGTGGTGAACACCAGATCCGTGCCCGGCAGCAGGTAGGGCGCCAGCATGAAGGATTGCGCCTCGACGCATTCCTCGCGCTGGATGCGCAGGGATGTCAGCACCGTGTCGATCATGCCGCGCTGGGTGATGGAATACGGGGTCGGCACCACGTGCGGCACGCGCCGGTAATCGTCCAGCGTCATGCCGCGCCGCGCCAGCGGATGGTCGGCCGCCACCATGCACACGATCTCGTCTTCCAGCAGCACCGACAGATGCATGCGGTCGGGAGGCTCGGGCCAGTTGCCGATCACCACGTCCAGCTCGCCTTCGGCCAGGGAATGCTCGAAATCGAAATCCGGCCCCAGGGAATGCAGCACCAGCCGCGCATGCGGGGCCTCGCGCCTGAAGCGCGCCACCACCGACGCGGCGAAGGCCGGCGCCAGATAGTCCGGCGAGCCGATACGAAAGACCTGGCGGCTGCTGTCGGGCTCGAAGGCGCCGCCCGCTTCCAGCATCGAATCGATCGAGGCCAGCGCCGTCCGGGCGTGCTCAAGGATGGCGAGCGCCCGATCGGTGGGCACCATGCCGCCCTTCTCGCGCACCAGCAGCGGATCCTGCAGGATCTGGCGCAGGTTCTTCAGCGCCACGCTGATGGCGGGCTGGGACTGATTGAGTTTCAGGGCCGTGCGCGACACGCTGCGTTCGGCCATGAGAATGCTGAACACCTTCAGCAGATACGTATCCAGCGTTTCGCTACCGCGTCGTGTCGACATCGTGAAGTTCTCCGTTCGGGCGGGAGCGAGTCCTGCCGCCCCCGCGAATGCGGCACAGCATATACCACTTATACCGACCCGCGCCCTTCATTTGGCGCGCGATACACCGTAGACTTTCCATCATGATGCACTCATCCCACCCTGTCATGACCCTGCACGAACTATCCTCCCTGACCCAGGCCGAGTTTTCCCGGGAACTCGGTTCGATCTTCGAACATTCCCCCTGGATTCCGGAACGCGCCTGGGCCGCCCGGCCCTTCGCCGACGTGGACGCGCTGCACCGGGCCATGATGCGCGTGGTGCGCGAGGCCGATCCGGCGGAACAGCTCGCCCTCATCGCCGCCCACCCGGAACTCGCCGGCAAGGAAGCCGCCGAAGGCACCCTGACCAACGACTCGACCAGCGAACAGCGGGGCGCCGGCCTGGATCAGTGCAGTCCGGAAGAACTGCGGCGCCTGCGCGGCCTGAACGCCGCCTACCGCCAGCAATTCGGCTTCCCCTTCGTGATCGCCGTCAAGGGGCGCAGCCGCTACCAGATCATGGACGCGATCGAACAACGGCTGCGAAACGATCGGGAAACCGAATTCGACACCTGCCTGGACCAGATCGGGCAGATCGCGCGTTTCCGGCTCGACGCCCGGTTCGCCGCCTGACACGCTGAAAACCCCATGGAGTCCCACATGACCACCACGCCGACGCTCCTGACCATCGAACCCCTGACGCGCGAGGCCTTCGCGCCCTTCGGTGATGTGATCCAGGCCGACGACGCGGCCAATCACTTCACCATCAACGAAGGCAACACGGAACGCTATCACGACCTGGCGCGCATCGATCCGGGCGAGGACGGCCGCGCCATCGTGTCGATCTTCCGCGGCCTGCCGCGCACGCTGCCCTTCACTATCACCATGATGGAGCGCCATCCGAAAGCCAGCCAGGCCTTCATCCCGTTGTCTGGCCGCCCCTATCTGGTCGTGGTCGCCGACCCCGCCTCCAGGCCCGCGGTCGCCGACCTGCGTGTGTTCCTGTGCCGGGGCGATCAAGGCGTGAACTACGCGCGCGGCGTCTGGCACCATCCGCTTCTGGCGCTGGAAGCCGTCTCCGACTTCCTGATCGTCGACCGCTCCGGTCCGGGCGAGAACTGCGACGTCGTCCAGATGGAAGCGCCCAGCGTGATTCCGGTGCCGGGCTGAACGCCCGCGCGGCGGCGCCGGATATCGACGCCAGCGCCGCAACGCTTATTTCCGCCTGCCGCCCATCGGCCGCAGGCTGACCACTGCCAGGGCCACACCGATCAGGATCATCCCGGCCAGCTCCAGTCCGCCGGGAATCTCGCCCAATTCCAGCCAGCCGGCCAGCGCCCCGATCACCGGGACGCCCAGCGACGACAGCCCCGCCACCCCGGCGGACAAATGCTGCAGGGCGAACAGCCACAGGAACCAGGCCAGCGCCGTCGCCAGGATCGCGTTGTAGGCCAGCGCCGCGTAGAAATAAGGCACGGGTTCGATCGGCTTTTCCGGCACCACCCAGGCGGCGGCGCACAGCGCCAGCGCGCCAAACAGCATCTGCCACGCCGTCAACGGCAGCGTGTCCATCGGGTAGTCGCGCTTGATCCATTTCGCCACCAGGGTCGCCAGCGCCCAGCACAGGCCCGAGGCGAGGGCCAGCACTTCGCTGACGATGCCCGCGTGATGGTTCCAGGGCTCGAGAATCAGCAGCAGCCCCGTCGCGGCCAGCGCCAGGGCCAGCCACTGCGCCCCCCGGATCCGCTCGCCGAACGCCGCCCAGGCCAGCGGGATGACCCAGAACGGCATCGTGTACACCAGGATCGAGGTCTTGCCCGCGGCGCCCTGAAGCAAGGCGATCTGGATCAGGGCGGAAAACATGCCGGTCTGCAGCACGCCCAGCAGCACCACGCGGGGCCAGGCCCGGATGCGCATGGGACGCCGCAGAAACTTCAGCACCAGCAGCAGGGCCACGGCGCCGAACAGCGTGCGCAGCGCGGAAAAATCGAAGGGGCCGACATACGCCAGCACCTGCTTCATGACGACCCAGTTGTACCCCCAGACGAGCGCCATGCCGGCCAGCGCCATCAAGGCGAGCCGCTCGTTGCGGCGATTGCCGGCGGCCGTCGGCGGCGTTTTTTCAGCGTTCAAGATGCTCTCTGCCCTTCCCAGTAACCGGGTTCATGATAATGGTTTCGCAATTCGTCGATGAAATAGCGCACCTTGGCCGGCAGATAGCGCTGCTGCGGATAGACGGCCTGGATGTCGTAGGCGGGCAGGGCGAATTCGTCGAGCACCGTCACCAGTTCGCCCCGCTTGAGTTCGCGCTGGATTTCCCAGGTGGACCGCCAGCCGATGCCCAGGCCCTGGCGCACCCAGCGGTAGAGCAGCTCGCCGTCGTTGCAGGCCAGATCGCCACGCACACGCACGGCAAACGGCTTGCCGTCGCGCACGAAGGTCCAGCCTCGGTGCTGCCCCCCCTGCAGGTTGAAGGCCAGGCAATTGTGCCGCGCCAGATCCTCGGGTACGCGCGGCACGCCGTGCGACTCGAAGTAGGCCGGCGTGCCGCACACCACGCGGCGGTTCGGGTACAGGCGCACCGCCACATAATTCGGATCGGTGACCTCGCCGATGCGGATCGCCATGTCATAGCCTTCGCGCACCAGGTCAACCACGCTATCGGTGAAATTGAAGGACAGCGCCAGATCCGGATAGCGTTCGCGAAACGCCAGCGCGTGCGGGGCCACATGCAGGCGCCCGAACGAGGCCGGCGCCGAGACCACCAGGTGGCCGGCGAGCGACCGGCGGCGGGACATGATGCTGGCGTCGGCGTCATCGAAGTCCTGGATCAGCTGCTGGCAGTGCTCCAGATAGCGTTCCCCCAGGTCCGTCAAGACCAGGCCGCGCGTGGACCGGTGGACCAGCTGCACCCCCAGGCGTTTTTCCAGCGCCGTCAGGCGCCGCCCCATGATGACCGGCGTCACGCCCTCGACCAGGGCGGCGGCGGCGAAGCTGCCCTGCTCGGCAATCAATACAAAACTGCGTATCTCGGTATAACGGCTCAAGAGGACTCCCCGCGGGCTGGACAAGCCGCCGGAACATGGAGAAACAGAAGAATGCAAACGAAACCAGCGTGTCCCGGGTCATGGAAATTCTACCCCATGACCCGCCCATCACATACAAATAGTATCGACAGAAGAGAGGCAGGCTGGGATTCCTGAGCCTGGGTGATTTCTTTATTCTGGTCCCGTCACCGAATACCCATCCGACCGATCCAGGAGAAATCATGGCCAGAATGAGAGCAGTCGACGCCGCCGCCGCGGTCTTGCAGAAAGAAGGCATCACCACGCTCTTCGGCGTGCCCGGCGCCGCCATCAACCCGCTGTACTCCGCTCTGCGCAAGAACGGCGGCTTCAAGCACGTCCTGGCCCGCCACGTGGAAGGCGCCTCGCACATGGCCGAGGGCTATACCCGCGCCAACCCCGGCAACATCG
>DISE01000029.1 GCA_002421865.1 Castellaniella sp. UBA6218 | reverse complement strand
TGGGCTGGCCGGGCAGGTTGATGATCAGGGCGGCGTGGTCCGGCAGTTCGCGGATCACCGCCACCTGGCGCGACAGGATGGCCGTCGGCACGAATTTCAGGCTGACCTGGCGCATCTGTTCGCCAAAGCCGGGCATCTCGCGGGTCGCCACGTCCAGCGTGGCCTCGGGTGTCACGTCACGTCGGGCCGGGCCGGTGCCGCCGGTGGTCAGCACCAGGTCGCAGCGCGCCTCGTCCACCAGTTCACGCAGGGCGGCGGCGATGCCGGCCCGCTCATCCGGGATCAGCCGGGCGACCACTTGGGGCGGCCGCGTCAAGGCGGACCCCAGCCAGTCCCGCAAGGCGGGGATGCCCTGATCCTGGTAGACACCGGACGAAGCCCGGTCGGACACGGACACCAGGCCGACGATCAATTCGTCAGGGTGAGTGCGGCGCAGGGGAAAAGATTCGTTCATGGGATTAGACTGTACGGACATGAGTAGAGAGACATTCTATAGGCCCGTGGACTCGGGTCGGGCGGAGATCCAGTGATGGCAAACACCCTGCTGCTCGTCGGTGGAGACCTGAGCGCGCGCACGGCCCGCGCGCTGGACCCCGGGGCCTGGACCTGCCTCGGCCTGCGGAGGCGGGCCATGGAAACCCGGCCCGGCGACCGGATCCACTGGCTGCGGGCCGACCTGGGCGATCCGGACTCGCTGACCGCGGCGATGGCCGCCGTAAGGGAACTCGCGCCCGGCCCCGTCACCCACATCCTGTACGCTCCCGCGCCCGATGCGCGCACGCCGGAGGCCTACGCACGCGCCTATCCCCAGGGCCTGCGGGCGCTGCTGGACGCCCTGCCCGATCCAGGCGGGCTGCGGCGCTGCCTGCTGGTCGGCTCTTCCGCCGTCTGGGGGACGGACGCGGCCGACGGGATGGTGAACGAAGACACGCCGACCGCGCCGGCGGACTTCCGCGGCGCGAAGATACTGGAGGCCGAGGCGCTGCTGCGCGACCGGCTGCCCGGACAAGGCGTGGCCCTGCGCCTGTCGGGCCTGTACGGCCCCGGACGGCTGCGCCTGCTGGACGGCTTGCGTGCCGGGCGGATCGCCGCGCCGGACGGCCCCGGCCACTGGGCCAACCGGATCCACATCGACGACGCGGCCCGGGCCTGCGCCCACCTGCTGAACCTGACCGATCCCCTGCCTTGCTACATTGGCACGGACGATCATTCTCTGCCCACGGCGGCCCTGTACGACGCGCTGGCGCAAATGGCGGGCGGACCGCCCCCCGCGCGGGAGGTTCGCCCGCCCGACGGCAAGCGCCTGTCGAACGCGCGGCTGCGCGCCAGCGGCTGGGCGCCCGCCTGGCCCGACACGCTGGAAGGCTACGCGGCCTGCCTGGCCTCCACGCGGCCATGACCTCTCCACGCCGCGCGCACGCCCCCACCCCGCCGTTTGCAGGCAGCCCTGATCCGGCAGACACAGGTCAATCCGCCGGGGCCGACCTGCGTCCGGCCGCCTCGCTGAGTCTGCGCAGCGGCGGTCAAAGCTGGGGCACGGAACGGCGCATGGCCCTGCTGGCCGCCATCGGCACCGAAGGCTCGATCAGCGCGGCGGCGCGAAAAGTCGGGCTGAGCTACAAGGCGGCCTGGGACGCGGTGGACATGATGAACAGCCTGTCCGGCGAACTGCTGGTCGAACGCGTCACCGGCGGCAAGCGCGGCGGCGGAGCGCATCTGACCGGCCGGGCGCGTGAACTCGTCGCCTGGTACCAGGCGGCCCAGGCGGAACACCAGCGCTTCATGGAGGCCCTGGCGCGTTTCGGTCCCCAAGGCGCCCGGCATCTGGATCTGCTGCACAGCATGGCGCTGCAGACCTCGGCGCGCAACCGCTACGAGGGCGTCATCGGCGCCATCGAATCCGGCCGCATCAACGACCGCATCCGGCTGGACCTGGGCAAGGACGCATACCTGACCGCCACGCTGACACATGCCAGCACCGAAAGACTGGGTCTGACCGAAGGCCGGCGCGCGCTGGCTTTCCTGAAAGCCCAGGCGGTCCGCATCCGGCCGGCGGGAACCGGTGCGATGCACGCGCCCGGCGCCCCGGCCGCCGATCACGACGGCACGAACCGTTGGTCAGGCCGCATCGTCCATCTGACGAACGACGATACCCTGACGGAGATCGATCTGGAAATCAGCCCGAACGTGCGCATCACGGGGCTGGCCGACCCTGACATCCCGGGCGGCGACCTTGCTCCCGGCGCCATGGCCATGGCCTGTTTCCAGGCCGCCGACGTGTTGATCGGGACGGCGGACTGAACGGGACCATCCCGTCGCACCGGGGCCGTTCCGGCCGCCACGGCACCCGCATGGGCATGTCAGATCCGGCGGACCTGTTCGGCACCCCCCTGGATTTCACCGTGAGCCATGTGAAAGACCTCATCGGCCAACGCCTGGACGTCGGCCTGGTCGTGCGTGATCAGCACCGTCGGGATATCGATGTCGCGCTGCAATTGCGCCAGTTCTTCCCGCATCCGCGCCCGCAGGCCGGCGTCCAGAGCCGACAAGGGCTCGTCCAGCAGCAGCAGTCCGGGATCCGTGGACAGCGCCCGCGCCAGCGCCACACGCTGCCGCTGGCCGCCGGACAACTCGGCGGGATAGCGATCCAGCAGCGCGGCCAGGCCGAAGGCCCGCACCCAGCGCCGCGCCCGTTCCGGCAGATCGCGGCGGCCGTGCAGGTTCAGCCATCCGCGCCGCAGGCCGAAGCCGATGTTCTGGCGCACCGTCAGATGGGGAAACAGCGCATAGTCCTGGAACAGATAGGCCAGCCGACGGGCGCGCGGCGGCACGTCCACGCCATTCCCGGCGTCGAACAGGACCCGGCCGGCGACCTCGATGCGGCCCCGGTCAGGGCGCAGCAGCCCCGCGATGGCCTGCATCGTCAGGCTCTTGCCCGAGCCCGACGGCCCGAACAGCGCCACGCGCCGGGCGTCGGTGCGCCAGCGCGGCCGCAACAGGAAGCCGCCGTCGCCGCCAACGCGGCATTGAATGTCCACCGACAGGCTCATGACAGGCTCCTCCGCCTGGACTGCCGGCCGCGCCCGCCAGGCACCAGCCAGGACGCCAGGCACAGGATGGCGACGCAGGTCGCCGAAGTCACCAGCACCAGGATGTTGGCCGTGTCGTCGTTGCCGGCCTGGACCGCCTCGTAGATGGCGATCGAGAGAGTCTGGGTCCGGCCCGGGATGTTGCCGGCCACCATCAGCGTGGCGCCGAATTCCCCCAGTGCGCGCGCGAACGCCAGCAGCACCCCGGCCAGGATGCCACGCATCGCCAGCGGCAGGCTGACGCGGAAAAACACCGCCGCGGGCGACACGCCCAGTACGGCGGCGGCCTGCTCCAGGCGGTGATCCACGTCCAGGAAGGCCGCGCGGGCGGCCTTCAGCACCATGGGAAACGCCACTACGGCGGCCGCCGCCACCGCGCCCTGCCAGGTGAAGACCAGTTCGATCCCGTGCGACTGCAGCCATGCGCCCAGCCAGCCGCGCCGGCCGAACAGCACCAGCAGGTAATAGCCGGTCACCGTGGGCGGCAGCACCATCGGCAGGGTCAGGAATGCGTCGACCACGTCGCACCAGCGCGAGGACCAGCGCGACAGCCCCCAGGCCACGGCGATGCCGCCCACGGTCGCCAACAGGGTCGCCCAGCCGGCGACCTTCAGCGACAGCAGCAATGGAACCCAGATGCCGCTCATCGGATCAGGGCTTGGCGAAGCCGTAACGCGACAGCACGGCCCGGCCGTCGGCCGACAGCAGGAACTTCAGGAAATCCGCGGCCTCCGGCGCCCGGCCGTCACGCCGCACCAGCGCGACCGGATAGGATACCGGCGTGGGGGTTTCGACCGCCTGGACGACCTTGACCTTGTCCTTCATGATTGCGGCGTCGGTGGCGTAGACGAAGCCGGCGTCGACCTCGCCCCGTTCCACATAACTGAGCACCTGGCGCACGTTCTGGCCCAGGATCTCATGCGCCTGGACCGTGTCCCAGGCGCCGGCTTTTTCCAGAGCGGCCCGCGTATAGCGGCCCACGGGCACGGAGTCCGGGTTGCCCAGGGCGATGCGCGTCACACCCGGTTTCTTCAAGTCGGCCAGCGAAGCGATTCCGCGGGGATTGTCGGCCGGCACCACCAGCACGACCTCGTTGCGCGCGAAATCGGCCCGGGTCGCGGGGTTCACCGCATCGGCGGCCACAGCCTTGTCCATGGCCTTCTGGTCGGCGGAGGCGAACACGTCGGCCGGCGCGCCTTCGGTGATCTGGCGCAGCAGGACGTCCGACGAACCGAAAGTGGTCAGCACTTTCGTATCCGGATGGTCGGCTTCGTACCGGGCCGCCAGTTCCTTGAACGCATTGGTCAGGCTGGCGGCCGCCGACACCAGGACTTCTCCGGCGACGGCCGGCATCGCCGCGCAGCTCAAGGCGCACGCGGCCACCCAGGGACGGATCTTCATGCAGGACTCCTTGGTTTTCGTCATAGCCGATCGTCCTCATGGCGCCGGCGCATGGAGCATCCTATCGTAATATATATAGGTATATTTCGCTATTCGATCCATCAGAGGGCCGATCGTGAACAGACCGGTGCCCGGACGGTGCGTGCGGCCAAGCCCGGTCCGGGCGGGTAAAATTCCCGCATGACCGCGACGGACGCTCCGGCGGACAGGGCGCAGCCCTCCCCCTTTCCAACAATCGACACCTTTCTGGACGCCCTGTGGCTGGAGGACGGCCTGGCGGACAATACGCTGGCCGCCTACCGGCGCGACCTGTGCGCCTTCGGCGGCTGGCTGCGCGCCGAGCACGGCCGCCCGCCCGAATCCGCGCTGCGCGAGGACATCCAGGCCTGGCTGGCGGCCCAGCACCGGCAGACCAAAGCCAGCACGGCCAATCGCCGCCTGGCCGCACTACGGCGATTCTTCCTGTGGGCGCTCCGACGCGGCCTGTGCGCCGAGGATCCCTGCCTGGGCCTGCGCAGCGCCCGCCAGCCCGCCCGCTTCCCCAAGACCCTGTCCGAAGCCCAGGTCGAGGCCCTGCTGGCCGCGCCGGATGTCGGCTCCACGCTGGGCCTGCGCGACCGTGCGATGGTCGAAACCCTGTACGCCACCGGCCTGCGGGTCAGCGAACTGGTCGGCCTGGACGTTCAGGACCTGAGCCTGAGCGACGGCGTGGTGCGCGTCGTCATGGGCAAGGGCGGCAAGGACCGTCTGGTCCCCCTGGGCGCAGAGGCCCTGCACTGGATCGAGCGCCATCTGCGCGAAAGCCGGCCCGCCATCCTGGGCGCGCGGGCCTGCGATGCCCTGTTCGTCACCAGCCGCGGAGCCGCCATGACGCGCCAGGCCTTCTGGCTGCTGATCCGCAAATACGCCCTGCAGGCCGACATCCGCGTGCCGCTGTCGCCCCACGTCCTGCGCCACGCCTTCGCCACCCATCTGCTGAACCACGGCGCCGACCTGCGCGTCGTGCAGATGCTGCTGGGCCACGCGGACATCTCCACCACCCAGATCTACACCCACGTCGCCCGCGAACGGCTCAAGACCCTGCACGCGCAGCATCATCCGCGCGCGTGAGGGACGGTGTTCGCGCGTGGCCTTTCCATCCCGCCCTCTCACTGAGACGCTACGCTGGACCCTATGATGCGGAGGCATTGCTTCCCACATTGACGCACAATGGTATTGTGCATAACATAGGAAACCAAGATGGCCGTCGAATTCCGCGATGCGTGGCTGGAGGCTTTCTATGAGAACGACTCGGGACACAAAAGGATCCCGGACGCGATCCGCAGCGCCTTGTTCAGAAAATTGCAGATTCTGGACGCGGCCACCCAGGAAAACGATCTCAAGACGCCGCCCGGGAACCGTTTCGAACGTCTCCACGGCAAACTGACCGGTTGGTGCTCGATCCGCGTCAACCAGCGGCACAGACTGATTTTCAGATGGATCGACGGCACGGCGATCGACACCTATCTCGACGATCACACCTACCAGGCCTGAAAGGAACCAGCATGCGAAACACGAAACGGCGCCCCGTCACGGTCGGCCAGATGCTGACCGACGAATTCCTGGAGCCTCTGGGCATCGGGGTGAGTACGCTGGCCGATGCCATGGGCGTACATCGCAACTCGCTGAGCCGGATCGTCCATGGCAAAGGCGCCCTGACGGCGCCCATGGCTATCAAGCTCGCGGCGGCCCTGGGCAATACGCCGGAATTCTGGCTCAACATCCAGCATGCCGTCGAACTCTGGGATGTCCGACACAGCGCCTACGAGAGCGAGGCGCAGAACGTCAAGCCGATCATCACACCGACCACCCGTCTGACACCGGCGCCCCACCCCGCCGGTTGAACGAGCCGCCGCAAGTACTGCCTCATGTCCAAGACCAAGCACACCTCCGAGACCCCCGCCACCCACTGGCTGCGACAGCAGAAGATTGCCTTTGGCGAGCATCCCTACGACTACGTCGACCATGGCGGCGCGCGCGAGGCCGCGCGCCAGCTGGGCGTGCCTCTGCATCAAGTCGCCAAGACCCTGATCATGGAAGACGAGCAGGCCCGGCCGCTGATCGTGCTGATGCACGGCGACTGCGAAGTCTCCACCAAGAACCTGGCCCGCCAGTCCGGAGCCAAGAAGATCGCGCCCTGCGCGCCGGAGACGGCGCAGCGCCATTCGGGCTATCAGGTGGGCGGCACCTCGCCTTTCGCCACGCGCAAACGCATGCCCGTCTGGGTCGAGGCCGGACTGCTGGACTACGACACGGTGTACCTGAACGGCGGACGACGGGGTTATCTGATCAGCGTGGCATCGAGCGTGCTGACCGGGGCGCTGGGCGCGAAGCCCGTGTCGGTGGCGCTGGAGGAATAGCAAGAAGGCCCCCACGCTGCGCAGCCTGCAGCCGCTTGCGCCCCCACGCCGCACCAGCATTTCTGGCGCCTCCGGCAGGAATCGAACCTGCAATCTTCCCTTAGGAGGGGAAAGTTATATCCATTTAACTACAGAGGCGCGGCGCCAAAGCGGTGCTGCGGGAACGACCGCCCGGACAGCGGACGGCCGCATCGACGCAAGCTGGCGATTATAGTCTACGACCCGGCCGCCAGGTCCACCGCCGCGCCGATCTCGCGGGCGGTTTCCCGAACGGCCTCCAGCAGGCGGCGGGCGCCCGGACTGTCGGCCTGGGCGGCCAGCAGATTGCCCGACACGCGGATGTATTCGGGCCGGATTTCATGCAGGTACAGCAGCGCCTCGGGCTGCTCGGCGAAGCGCCGCAGCCCGAGGCGCACACCGTGTTCGCGCAGCATCGAAGCGAACGCCACCACCGGCGCCCGATGCGCCACCAGCCCGTAGGAATCCAGATCCATCAACAGGCGGGCGCTCTGGTCGGGCGCCTCGGCCAGCAGACCGGCAACCTCGCCGCGGAATTCCTCGTTCAGGATCGAGGCCAGCGACACGCGCAGCACCAGATCCCCTCGATGCGCGCGCAGCCAGCCCAGCCCCAGGCTGATGGCCTGGACGTCGCAGGCTGCGGACAAGCCCAGCCGCACCGCCGGCGGCATGAACAGGTAGCCGGACAGCGGCTCCAAAGCGCCAGGCTCGTGCAAGGTCAGCAGCCCTTGGGCGCGCTCTTGCTCGTCGGCCGACTGATCGCGCTGGGTCGCCAGCGCGAACCAGCCCTCGTCCAGGGCATTGCGCAAGAGTGCGCGCCAGGCCTGCTCGCCACCACCCCGGCTGCCCGTCACACCCCGCAGATCCTCGCCCGGCAAGTACTCCACGTCCGTATGGCCGGCGCTTTCGGCGCGCATCAGCGCCTCGTCCAGGCGCGACAGCACATCGCTGAGCCCTTCGCCCGTCTCGAAATCGGTCAGCACCATGCGCCAGCGGCACAGCCCCGCCTGCCCCAGTTGAATGCGCTGCGCCTGCAGGATCTCTCCCACGGCCTGTGCCACGCGTACCGCCACCGGACCGGGCATCATCGGCAGAATGAAGGCGAAATCCGACCCGTTCAGGCGCGCCAGCCAGGCCTGCTGACCGAGCCGTTCGCGCAGCACCTCCAGCACAAGCTGGCCCATGTTGCGCAACCACTGGTCCACGACCTGGCGGCTCATGGTCTGGTTGATCGACTGCAGGTCGCACTGGCGGAACAGCATCACGTGGCCGTCCTCGCCCTGACCGGACGTGGATTGCTCCAGAAGCCGGCGCAGTTCATTGATGAAATACTTCCGATTGGCGAGACCCGTCACCGGGTCCTGGTTCAATTCGAGTTCCAGCGACTCGATGCGGGACTGGCGCTCCGCCGCCGTCGCTCTCACCCGCTCGTGCGTGCGCGTGATGATCTGGGCCACCTCGCGCAGTTCCACCATCGCGGGATGACGCACCGGCGGCAGATCGTCGCCCGCCGCCGCTTGCGCCATCGCCTGGACGCGCGCCGTCACGTCGTCCTGCAGCGCCCGGCGCAGCCAGCGCATCAGCATGAACACGAACAGCCCCCACAGGATGCCGGCGCCCACCGTCAGGGTCACGATCCGCGCCGTGCTGGCCCACAGGGCGTTGCGCGCATAGGCGTCGTTCGCCTGCAAGCGGACCACACCCAACTGGGTCCAGCCGTTGGTCACCTGACGCTGGGCTTCATGCCGCTCCAGAGGCAGCAGATGGCTGAACCAGCCCGGCGCGGTCACCCGGTCGTCGCTGCCGTCCTCGATCTCGCGCCGGATCAGGATCCGGCCTGTGGGATCCAGAAATTCCACCACCTGGAACTGACCGCTGTCGAACAGCACGGAGATCAGCAGTTCCCGCACCGTGGGATCCTGGTTGGACGGCTGCGAGAGCGTCAGGGCCAGGGACGTCGCGGTGGAATCGCTCTGTGCCTGAAGCTGGGCGTCCAGGTATTGGCGCGCCGAACCGACACTGAAAATGGTCGCCCCGGCGAGGATCACCAGGATCGCCAGGGTCACGCTCAACAGCAGTTGTCTCAAGAGGGACATGACATTCCTTTCATTCCATCATGGCTGAAACCCTTCGGTCCGCATGCGGGACAGCAGATCCCGCCAACGGCCGATGCGCTCCACCGAAGACCGCTTCCCACCGGGCATGTAGACCCCCTGGGCATTGAAACTGAACACCGGCGTCAGATCCGGCCGATTGTGCGCGGGCTGAATCCGGTCCACCAGACTGTCGAGCACCAGGGGTTCCGCCTGGGGCTGCGGATAATAACCCAGCACCATGTGGGCGATGCTCTGACTGCCGATCTGGGCTCGCACGTAAACGAAACGCAGCTTTTCCGGCGCCACCCCCAGGTGGAGCAGGGAAAAATACTTGCCGATCACATAGTCTTCGCAATCCCCGGATCCCTTGGCCAGGGATTGAAGCGGTGTGGCCCAGTAATCCACCTGCCCCCAGATGGAGATATCCTCGCCCCCGATCAGTGTGCTGTTCCAGAAGCCATTGACCATGCGCAGCTTTTCCTGTTCGTCCAGCCCGGCGGCCTGCGCCAGCATGGCCTGCCAGGCTTCCACTGCGCGGCCGGCCTTGGCCCCGTAATGTTGACGGGCATAGGATGCCAGCGCCCCCGGGTCGAACGTGACCGCTGGCGCCGGCCCCCAGGCCAGCGCCAGGCACAGGACCAGCGTCGTCAGTCCCCGCGACAGGGCCCGGACCCTGGCAGCGGTCGGCTGGCAATAGGACATGCACGGATTCTGATACAAATGGAGACGCCAGGAAAGGGGCGATGCAACAATTCCATGAATGCCGCAAGGATACTATCGATGCGACGGATGCGCTGCCATCGTCCTGAAGGACGATGGGGCGGGAAACGCCGCCCGCATCCTGGAAATCAGGAATGCGGGCGGCGCGCGGACCGCTGCCGGCTCAGCTGTGATCCACCTTCAGCTTGCCATCATTGATCAGGCCCTGAATCAGCGCCGCCTGATCACCGCCATGGCCCGCCGTCAGGTCGACGTTGTCGATGACGATCTGCTGATCATGGCCACCCGCCACATTCCCCGTCGTGCTGACGTCGATGATGGTCTTGCCCGCATCCGCACCGGTACCACCGCTGATATGAAGGTACTGCGTCAGATCGTTGGCCTCCGTGTGGCCACTCAGCAGATCGCTGAGATCGAGCACATCCTTGCCCAGCGCGCCGCCACTCGTCGTCCCGAGGTCCGTCACATGATCGACCGCGGGCGTCGTGGTCGTGCCCTGGTCGCCCAGTTTCCAGACGAAGACGTCGTCGCCCGCGCCGCCGGTCAGGGAATCGTTGCCGGCGCCGCCCTGCAGGTGGTCGTTTCCGGCACCACCCACCAGCGTGTCGTTGTCATGCCCGCCGAACAACGCATCGTTGCCGCCCGTGCCTTGCAGGGTGTTGGCCTGGGTCGACGAATTATCGATCGATACGTCGAAGTTCGTCGAGGCCTGATCCGAAGTGCCATCCGTCACGGTGGCGCCCAGATGCAGGGTCAGGCTGGCCTGGTCGACGACATGGGTGACGTCGTGGGCGTCAGTCTTCCATTCCACCTGGATCCGCTCATCCACGGAGAACCGGCTGTCCGTATCGCCGGCGCCGATGACGATGTGATCGATGCTCCGGCCGCCCGATGCCTGGATGGTGACATCCTGAGAGCCGGAATCGCCGTTTGCACCATCCCCCCAAGACTGCCATGCCGCCGTCACATTGACGTCCTCGTTCGAGCCATCGGTGTAGAACACGGTGATGTGGGCCGTGTCCTCGTCACCCCTGGACTGGCTGAACCAGCCATCCGCCTGACGGTCCCCGAACTGGTTCAGGGTCAGGGCCACCTCGGTGATATGCCGCCCTTCGGCCGCATTGGCGCTGAAATCCAGCACCAGCTTCTCGCCGAAGCTCCCGTCGGCCTTGTTTCCGGACTCCGAATTGTTCTGGATGTAAGCCGCTTCACCACTGTTGTTATTCCAGCCGGTGTTATCGACGCTGATACCCCGGTTCGAACTGTCATCCACCACGATATTCGCGGCCGTGTCGCTTCCATCCTTGACGCCGTTGACACCACCCTTGTCGAGGAAGGCCGACAACGTCAGCTTGACCCCGTCCTCGGTGTCGCTGACACTCGACCGGCTGCTGGAGTCGCCGAAATCGAAACTGGCCGTCCCGCTCGAGCCGGGCACCGTGGTGACATACGACACAACCGGATCCAGCGTCCCGGTCATATGCACGGAATACGTGCCGTCAGCCGCCGAACCGGAGACCTCGAACACTGGATGCCACGATCCGCCAGACTGGTAGCCGGCGGACAGCGAGCCATCCGGATTGGCCTTGTAGCTCAAGGCATGGCCGTCCGAAGACAAGGTAACCGTCTGCGGCGTGCCATCCACCATGACGCTGGCCGTCACCGCCGAGCCGTGCAGGTTGGCCTTGTCGGCGCCAGTAATGGCGACCGTGGCGCCGGATACATCCTTGCCCGCATCGATGCCGGTATCCGCTGTGGTCACCAGCCCCGCCTCATTGGCCAACAGGGTGTTGTCCGCGACATGCTCGATCGTCGGAACCGCCGGAATGTTCTTGTACCCGCTCAGGTCGATCGTGATGTGCCCGGTCTGGGTATCGTCATCCGCATCCGTGACGGTGTAGTTGTAGGTCAGAGTTTTCTCGCCGATCTGGAAATTGTCCCGCGCGGCGCGACTCATTTCGAACACGTAATGCCCGTCGGCGGCCACCGTCAGGGTGCCGTATTGATTGGTGATGACCGTCGAACCGCCGGCGCCCGGCACCCCGTTTTCCCAGACCACCGACCCGGCGCCATCGGCACCGTACTGCCACGTCGTGATGCCGGAATGCGGGTCGAACAGATCCCCTTCGACCCGGGGCAGCGTATCGGTGGAGGAAATGGCGGCGTACAGATCGAACGAATTCGCCTTGTCTTCCTGCGTGTGAATCGACGAGACCAGATTCCCCTGAGCGTCCAGGAAGCCCTTGATGTCCAGCACATAGGTCCGGTCGCCCACGGTGAAGGTCTGCGTGGCCGTCGAATTCGTGATGGTCACGACATCGTCGTCCCGCGAGTCTCCGTAATCATTCGGCGTCTCCGTGTGGCCAAGCTTGATCGTATGCTGGACGATGTGCTCGACCCCATCGATCATCACATGGATGGAGACCTGCAGATCGACGGATTTCAGCGTATCGCCATTCACCGAGAAATTATTGTGGGTGAATGTACCCAGCTTGAAAGTCGTATCCAGGAGAGTCGAATCCGCTCCGCGCAGTCCCTCGTTGTCCACGAAGGCATAGCCGGAGCCCTTATTTTTGTCGCCCCAGACGATCCGGTCGATCCCGGCGTCGCTGTCGTTATCGACCGTCTTGGTCAGACTTCCATTGTTGGTCAACGTCCAGTTCGTGAACCCGGACTCGAGACCGCCCACGCTGATGACGCTCACAGGAATGCCCAGGTCGCTGTCGGCATTGGGATTGTTGGCCGGCGCGTCGTCCTGGATATGGATGGTCAGGTTGGATGTGCCCGCGGCGCCGTGGGAATCCGTGACCTTGACCTTGACGTCGAAGGACTCCACATCGTTCTGTGTGTTATGGCCGGGGTGTTCGATAGGCGCGAGCAGCTTGACCGTGTAGTTTCCATCATTGTCGATGGTCACCGTGATCACGTCCCTGCCGACGGTATTGCCCGTGTCCTTCGTGCTGCCCGTCAAGGTATGGCCGTCATCGGAAATGTCCCAATGCACCGGCCGACCATCGGATTTGAAGGCCCCCGTGGGCGGGGCGAGCAAGCTGACCTGATGAGTGCCCGTATCGCCGGGATCGGCAATCGTCATCGTCCCCATCTTGAGCGTGTTCAAGCTGGCCTCGGCAACCAGCATCTCGGCCCCGTTGATGGCAGGCGGCGCGTTGTTCGTGCCCTCGGAAGTCACGACGAATGACGTCTGCGCGGTATCGCCATCGCCATCCGTACCGGTGACATTGACCGTGAACGAGAGATCCTCCGCCGGCACACTTTCCGTGTAGGACAGCGTGGAGAAAGAAACATTGACCCCGCTGGTGGCCGTCAGCGTCACCGTATCGAAACTGGTGAACGGAGCCCCTGCCGCCGCAAGGTCGGCGGGCGTGATCTCGACCGCTGAAGTCGTGCTCGTGACAGGGACATGGATCATGACGCTCTGGCTGCCGCTTTGCACCAGCACATCGATCGTGCCGGCCGTCTTGAACGTCGAAATATTCAAAGTGAAATGCGAGAGGGCCTCATCAAACACCATGCGGAAGCTTTCGCTGCCATTGAACTGCGGATTGCCCATGCCAAATTCGTGATTGCTGGTACCGCCGATGGTGTTGGCATTGAACGTGCCCCCATTGAGCGCAGTCAACGTGGCAAAACCAAAGTCGTAGGTCGTGATGGGCGAATTATTGATATTGGCCGCCACATCGAAGGTTTCCGTGGAGCCGGGTCGCGTGGCCAATTGCTGGACCGTATAGGTGGCATTGTCAGAGTTCAGCGTGACCGTGAAAATCGGCGTCCCATCTTGATCTTTGATCGTGCCGACCCCGGTATTCAGACCGCTCACCGTCCAGTCTGATGGCAAGCCGGTGATGCCGGAGATGACATGCGAGGCTCCGGCGATGTCGGCGCCGGTATTGAACACCAGGTCACCCGTTTCCGTGCCCACTTCATTGGGCATCACCGTGTCCGTATGCGTCCCGAAAGTCGGCACGTCATCGACCACGTTGACCGTGATCGTGCCATCGACCGTGTTGCCGTTGGCGTCCTTGGCCGTGTAGTGGAAGGTCTCCACGCCGTTGACCGTGTTCGCACCATTGTCCGCCGTCGTGCCGTCGACCGGCGTGTTCAGCGTGTAGCTGTACGTGCCGTTCGGGTTCAGCGTCAGCGTGCCATGCGCGCCCGCGCCGTCCGTGCCGCTCGCAAACGCGTAGCTGACCGCGCCGGCCACGGCCAGCGTGCCGCCCGAGGTCTCGTCATCGCTGCCCGGGGTGCTGCCGCCCGAGAGCGCCGCCTCGTTCACCGTCAGGGTGTCGTTGTCCGCGCCCAGGCTCACGTTGCTCACGTTGATGTCCAGCGTCACCGTCGAGGTGTCGCCGTCCCCATCCGTGATGGTGTACACAAAGTGGTCTACCGCGTCCGCGCTCACCGCGTCCGGATTGGCCTTGTAGGTGTAGCTGCCGTTGGCGTTCAGGATCAGCGTGCCATACGTCCCCGTGATCCCCGTCCCGCCCAGATTGCCGCTGACCGGCGCCGCCGTGTTCGAACCCGTGGCCACACCCGTCACCGCGCCGCCCGCGGCGGCGCCATCGGCGCCCAGCACGTCGTCCGCGCCGTCGGTCAGCACGTTGCCGGCGACCTGCGCGCCCTCGGTCACGCTGTTCGTGTCGGCGTGAGCCGTCGGCGCATCGTCCACAATGTCGATCACCAGATGCCCCGTGCCCGAGGACTGGCCGTCGGCATCGCTCACCGTCACATCGAAGCTCACCGAGTCCGGATCGCTCGACGTGTTGTCCACCAGCGTGTACGCGTAGTGGATCACCCC
>DISE01000128.1:1887-5255 GCA_002421865.1 Castellaniella sp. UBA6218 | reverse complement strand
TGCGCCTTGTACAAATCGCGGTCGTGCTGCACGCTGGCGGCGGCTTCGATGCGGTCGGCATCGTAGAGCAGCACGCCGAGATAGCGGATTCGGCCCACGCAAGTCTCGGAGCACACCGTCGGCTGACCCGCTTCGATGCGCGGGTAGCAGAAGATGCACTTCTCGGCCTTGCCGCTCTTCCAGTTGTAGTAGATCTTCTTGTACGGGCAGGCCGACACGCACATGCGCCAGCCGCGGCACTTGTCCTGGTCGATCAGGACGATGCCGTCCTCGGCCCGCTTGTAGATGGAGCCGGACGGACAGCTGGCCACGCAGGTGGGGTTCAGGCAATGCTCGCACAGGCGCGGCAGATACATCATGAAGGTGTTCTCGAACTGCCCGTAGATGTCCTTCTGCACCGCCTCGAAGTTGTAGTCCTGCGAACGCTTCGAGAACTCGCCCCCCAGGATCTCCTCCCAGTTGGGGCCCCACTCGATCTTCTCCATGCGCTGGCCTGTAATCAGGGAACGCGGCCGCGCCACCGGGGGCGTGGTGCGTTCCGGGGCCTTCTGCAGGTAGTCGTAGTCGTAGGTGAAGGGCTCGTAATAATCGTCGATCTCGGGCAGGTTCGGGTTCGAGAAGATGCGCGACAGCAGGCGCAGCTTGCCGCCCTGGCGCGGCTCGATGCGGCCGTTGTCGCGGCGGCGCCAGCCGCCGTTCCAGCGGTCCTGGTTTTCCCAGTCCTTGGGGTAGCCCACGCCAGGCTTGGTCTCGACGTTGTTGAACCAGGCATATTCCATGCCTTCGCGGGACGTCCAGACGTTCTTGCAGGTGATCGAACAGGTGTGGCAGCCGATGCATTTGTCCAGATTCAGGACCATGGCGACTTGCGCGCGGATTTTCATGGGTCGGACTCCTCAGGCCTGCGTCTGGGCGGAAACCTCGTGGGTTTCGTCCATCCAGTCGATGTTTTTCATTTTGCGCACGACCACGAACTCGTCGCGGTTCGAACCGACCGTGCCGTAGTAGTTGAAGCCGTAGGACAGCTGGGCGTAGCCGCCGATCATGTGCGTCGGCTTGAGCACGGTGCGGGTCACGGAATTGTGGATCCCGCCGCGTTTGCCGGTGATTTCGGACCCCGGCACGTTCACGATCTTCTCCTGGGCGTGATACATCATGGTCATGCCCTCGGGCACGCGCTGGCTGACCACGGCGCGCGCGACCAGCGCCCCGTTGACGTTGAAGACCTCGATCCAGTCGTTGTCCACGATGCCGGCCTTGGCCGCGTCGATCTCCGACATCCAGACGATCGGGCCGCCGCGCGAGAGCGTGAGCATGATCAGGTTGTCTGAATAGGTGGAATGGATCCCCCATTTCTGGTGCGGCGTGATGAAGTTCAGCACCACGTGCGGTTCGCCATTGCTGAAGCGCTTGTCCAGCATGGGACCGATGGTCTTGGTGTCCACCGGCGGCCGGTACACGCACAGGGCTTCGCCGAAATCGCGCATCCAGGGGTGATCCTGGTAGAGCTCCTGGCGCCCGGTCAGCGTGCGCCAGGGAATCAGTTCGTGCACGTTGGTGTAGCCGGCGCTGTAGCTGACCTTGTCGGACTCGATGCCCGACCAGGTCGGCGAGGTCAGGATCTTGCGAGGCTGGGCCTGGATGTCGCGGAAGCGGATTTTTTCGTGTTCGCTGGATTTGACCAGGTGCGAATGGTCCCGTCCGGTGAATTTTGACAGGGCCTCCCAGGCCTTCAGGGCCACGTGGCCGTTGGTTTCAGGTGCCAGGGTCAGGACGGTCTCGCAGGCGTCGATGTCGGTGAAGATGCGCGGCTGGCCCTGGCCGACGCCGGGTTCGCGCTCTCGGCCGTTCAGCTTGCCGAGGAACTCGACCTCTTCCTTTGTGTCCCAGGAAATGCCCTTGCCGCCGTTGCCCAGTTTCTCGGCCAGCGGCCCGAGCGTGGTGAAACGCTCGTAGACGTGCTTGTAGTCCCGGTTCACGACCATCATGTTCGGCATCGTCTTGCCGGGGACCAGGTCGCATTCGCCCTTGCGCCATTCGCGCACATCGTAGGGGTCGCTGAGTTCGCCCGGAGAATCGTGCTGCAGGGGCTGCAGCACCAGATCCTCGTCGGGCAGATCCGCGTCGGCCGCGAGCTCGGAAAACGTCTTTGCCAGACCCTTGTAGATTTCCCAGTCGCTGCGCGATTCCCAGACCGGGTCCACGGCCGCCGACAGCGGATGGATGAAGGGATGCATGTCGGACGTGTTCAGGTCGTTCTTTTCGTACCAGGTGGCCGTGGGCAACACCACATCCGAATACAGACAGGTCGTGGACATGCGGAAGTCGAGGGTCACCAGCAGGTCGAGCTTGCCCTGTGGCGCGTCGTCGTGCCAGGCCACTTCCAGGGGTTTGACCCCTCCCGCCTCGCCCAGGTCCTTGCCCTGCACACCGTGCTGGGTCCCCAGCAGGTGCTTGAGGAAATATTCGTGCCCCTTGCCCGAAGAGCCCAGGATGTTGGAGCGCCAGACGAACAGGTTGCGCGGGAAGTTGTCGGGATGATCGGGATCCTCGCAGGAGAATTTCAGCGCGCCATCGCGCAGGCCGCGCACCGCGAATTCCTTGGGATCCACGCCGGCCGCCCGGGCGTCGCGCACGACCTGGAGCGGATTGGTCTGCAACTGCGGCGCCGTGGGCAGCCAGCCCATGCGCTCGGCGCGCACGTTCATGTCGATCAGGCTGCCCTGGTATTTCGAGGCGTCGGCCAGGGGCGAGAGCAGTTCGGGCACCTGGAGCTTTTCATAGCGCCACTGGTCGGTGTGCGCATAGAAGAACGAGGTGCCGTTCATATGGCGGGGCGGACGCAGCCAGTCCAGCGCGAAGGTCAGCATGGTCCAGCCGGTCTGCGGACGCAATTTTTCCTGGCCCACGTAATGGCACCATCCGCCGCCGGACTGACCCACGCAGCCGCACATGGACACCAGGTTGATGATGCCCCGGTAGGCCATGTCCATGTGGTACCAGTGGTTCAGGCCGGCGCCCAGGATGACCATGGACTTGCCTTCGGTCTTGGCGGCGTTGTCGGCGAACTGGCGGGCCACGGTGATGACCTTTTCGCGGTCCACGCCGGTGATGCGTTCCTGCCAGGCCGGGGTGTAGGGCACGTCGTCATCGTAGGACGCGGCCGCGTTGCCGCCGCCCAGGCCCCGGTCGATGCCGTAGTTGGCCACGAACAGGTCGAACACCGTGGCGACCAGCACGTCGCCCTCGGCGGTCCGCACACGCTTGACAGGCAGGTTGCGCACCAGGACCTCGTCGTGTTCCGAGCCCTGAAAATGGTCGTGATGGACGCCGCCGAAATACGGGAAGGCCACCGGCGCGACCTCGTC
>DISE01000128.1:0-1867 GCA_002421865.1 Castellaniella sp. UBA6218 | reverse complement strand
CCGTGTCCTCGTCGAAGGCGACGGTCTTCCATTCGGGGTTGTTGTCCTGGCCCAGCCTGTCGGTGAAATCGTCCGCCCGCAGCTTGCGGTCGGGCACGTAGCGGTCACCCTGGCGCACCAGGCGCACCAGAAAGGGCATGTCGGTGTACTGGCGGCAATAGCGGTCGAAGTAGGCGCTCTTGCCCGCCAGGTGGAATTCCTTGAGGATGACGTGGCCCATCGCCAGGGCGAGCGCCGCATCGGTGCCCTGCTTGGGGTGCAGCCAGATGTCGCCGAATTTGGCGCCTTCGGCGTAGTCCGGGAACACGGACACGACTTTGGCGCCCCGGTAGCGGGCCTCGACCATGAAGTGGGCGTCGGGTGTGCGGGTCTGGGGCACGTTCGAGCCCCACAGCATGATGAAGGTCGAGTTGTACCAGTCGGCCGATTCGCTGACATCGGTCTGCTCGCCCCAGGTCTGGGGACTGGAGGGCGGCAGGTCGCAATACCAGTCGTAGAAGCTGAGCAGCGACCCGCCCAGCAGCGACAGATAGCGGCTGCCCGAAGCGTAGGACACCATGGACATGGCCGGGATCGGCGAGAAGCCGGCGATGCGGTCCGGGCCATGGCGCTTGATGGTGTGGATATTGGCCGCCGCGACGATCTCGTTGACCTCGTCCCAGTTCGACCGGACGAAGCCGCCCAGGCCGCGCGCGGTCTTGTAGCTGGCGGCCTTTTCGGGATCGGAGACGATGGCCTCCCAGGCCTGGACGGCGCCCATCGTCTTGCGCTGTTCACGCCATAGCCGGGCCAGGCGGCCTCGCAGCATCGGGTATTTGACCCGGTTGGCGCTGTACAGGTACCACGAGAACGTGGCCCCGCGCGGACAGCCGCGCGGTTCGTGGTTGGGCATGTCCGGGCGGGTGCGCGGGTAATCGGTCTGCTGAGTTTCCCAGGTGACCAGACCGCCTTTGACGTAGATTTTCCAGGAGCAGGACCCGGTGCAGTTCACGCCGTGGGTGGAGCGGACGATCTTGTCGTGCTGCCAGCGGTTGCGGTAGGCGTCTTCCCAGGTGCGGTCTTCGCGGACCACGGCGCCGTGTCCGTCGGAGAAAGTTTCCTTCGGGCGGGAAAAATATTTCAGGCGATCGATGAAATGGCTCACGATGGGCGCTCCGTTAAAAAGGGTTCGGCCGCGGACTGGCGGCGCAGCCGCGCGTCAGCACGGGATTTCGGCGCGGCGCCGAGAGTAGTACCACCAGGTCACGGCGATCGACACGGCGTAGAAGACGACGAAGAACACCAGCGCGGCGTAGGGGGTGCCGGTGAGGGCGAAGGATGTCCCGAAACTCTTGGGGATGAAAAAGCCGCCGTAGGCTCCGATAGCGCTGCTGAACCCCAGCACGGCGGCGGATTCCTTGGCGCCTTCGGCATCGGCCCGGGTCTGGCCTGCCGGACCGCCGGCGCCATGGCGGCGTTGCGCCAGCGTGTTGAAGATCACGGGGATCATGGCGAAGGTGGAACCGTTGCCGATGCCGGTCAGGAAGAACAGGAACAGAAAGGACAGCAGGAAACCCATGAAGTTCCCCGGCGACTGTCCGCCCGGCAGCGAGGCCATCACGCCCAGCACGCCCAGGATCATCCAGAAGAAGGCCCAGAAAGTGACCCTCGCGCCGCCGATCCTGTCGGACAGCCAGCCGCCGAAAGGCCGCGCCATCGCCCCGACCAGCGGTCCCAGCCAGGCGTACTGCAACGGGCGGATGTCGGGATACAGATATTTGATCAGCAGCGGGAAGCCGGCCGAAAAGCCAATGAAGGATCCGAAGGTGCCGAGGTAAAGGAAGCACATGATCCAGTTGTGCTTGCGCTTGAAGATCACCGCCTGCTC
>DISE01000086.1 GCA_002421865.1 Castellaniella sp. UBA6218 | reverse complement strand
CATGCAGGAAATGCTCTATCCCACGTCCTACCTGAAGTCCATGGGCCTGGGCAAGTGCGCGGCCCTGCTGACGGACGGGCGCTTTTCCGGCGGTTCGTCGGGCCTGGTGATCGGCCATGCTTCGCCCGAAGCGGCCGAGGGCGGCAATATCGCCCTGGTCGAGGACGGCGACACCATCGAAATCGACATTCCCAATCGGCGCATCCATCTGGCGATCGATGAGAAGACTCTGGCGGCGCGCCGCGCTGCCATGCAGGCGCGCGGCCCGAAGGCCTGGAAACCCGTGGACCGCCAGCGGGAAGTCTCCCAGGCGTTGCGGGCCTACGCGGCGCTGGCGACCTCGGCCGACCGGGGTGCGGTGCGCGACGTCGGGCAGCTGAAGTGATGCCCCGTGGCGGCGGCCAGCAGGCCGCCGCCACGATGTTCAGGGTAATTCCCGATTCATAGTCATACGATGACGTATCACAATACATTCAGACAGTCTTGAATCGGATGGAGAGGCAGCGTGGTTGAAAACAGGTTCGAACGGCTCTTGCTGACGGGTGCGGCCGGCGGGGTGGGGCGCGTGCTGCGCGAGACGCTCAAGCCGATGGCGCGCGTCCTGCGACTGTCCGACGTGCAGTCGCTGGGCGAGGCCGGGGAGGGCGAAGAGCTCCATCCTTGCGACCTGGCCGACCGGCGGGCCGTGGACGAGATGGTCCGGGGCTGCGACGCCATCGTGCACATGGGCGGCGTGTCGGTCGAACGGCCCTTCGAGGAAATCCTGGAAGCCAACATCAAGGGTGTTTTCCACCTCTACGAGGCCGCCCGCCGCCATGGTGTGCGCCGCGTGATCTTCGCCAGTTCGAACCACGCGGTGGGTTTTTACCGCCAATCCGAGACGATCGACGCCGCCATGCCCACACGCCCCGACGGCTATTACGGCCTGTCCAAGGCGTACGGCGAGGGCATGGCCAGTTTCTATCATGACCGCTACGGTATCGAGACGCTGTCCATCCGCATCGGATCTTCGTTTCCCGAGCCCCGGGATCGGCGCATGATGCACATCTGGTTCAGCTATCGCGATCTGACCGAGATGATCCGCCGGGGTTTGTTCACGCCGGGGATCGGCCACACCATCGCCTTCGGCATGTCCGACAACAAGGATCCCTGGTGGGACAATCGCCTGGCCGCGCACCTGGGCTACCAGGCCCGGGACACGTCCGAGGTCTTCCGCGAACAGATCGAGCGTCAGCCGATGCCGGCGGCCGATGACCCGACGATGGTCTGGCAGGGCGGGGTCTTCACGGCCCAGGGGCCTTTCGATCCGGTCGACGCCTCTTCCTAAATATACGATGTCTTATCTTTAAGACGTGCAGCGGGAGGTCCGGCGTGCGCTACACCTTCGATTTTTCCGGTCTGGCGCCGTATTGGGAGATGTTCCTGAGCGGCGCGCTGACCACCCTGGAACTGACCCTGGCCTCGACCGTGTTCGGCCTGATCCTGGGCATTCTGTGCGCCATCGGCCGGCGCGGCCCCAACCGCTGGCTGTCGGGGGTGTGCGGAGTCTACATCGAGACCGTCCGCAACACGCCGTTCCTGGTGCAGATCTTCATCTTCTACTTCGGTCTTTCCAGCCTGGGCTACACCATGCCCGCCGCAGTGGCCGCGGTGGTGACCATGGTCATCAATGTGGGCGCCTATTCGGCCGAGATCATCCGCGCCGGCATGGATGCGGTCCCGCCGGGGCAGATCGAGGCGGCTGAATGCCTGGGCCTGTCACGCGCCCGCATCTACTGGCATGTTGTCATGCTGCCGGCTTTCGAGAAAGTCTACCCGTCGATCACCAGCCAGTTCGTCCTGATGATGCTGATGTCCTCCGTGACGTCGCAGATCTCGGCCGAGGAGCTGACCGGCGTGGCCAACAACGTACAGTCCATCACTTTTCTGTCGCTGGAAACCTACATCGTCGTCGCCGGGCTGTACCTGTGCCTGGCCGTGCTGCTCAAGGCGCTGTTCTGGCTGGGCGGGGTGCTGCTGTTCCGGCGCCGCCGGGTCGTCGCCCGGGCCGCGCGCGCCACGCGGGCGGCCGGCGCGCGCGCCAGGGCCGCGGCACGTCGCCAGGCCGCCGCGCCGACAGTCCGGGAGATCCGCCATGGATGAATTCAGTTGGGTGCAGTTCGTCTATCTGCTCAAGGGCCTGGGCTGGACCCTGGTGCTGTCCGCATTGTCCTTCGCGCTGGGTTCGCTCGCCGGGTTCGGCGTGATGCTGGCGCGGGTGTCGCGGCTTGCGGCGGTCCGGGCGGCGGCGGCCCTGTTCATCCAGGCGATTCAGGGCATTCCGCTGCTGGTGCTGCTGTTCGTCGTGTACTTCGGCGTCGGCATTTTCGGCATCGACGTGCCGCCGCTGTTTGCCGCGGGGGTCGCCCTGATGGTGTACGTCAGCGCGTTCCTGGGGGAAATCTGGCGCGGCAGCGTGCAGTCCATCGAGAAGACCCAGTGGGAGGCCGCCGAATGCCTGGGCTTTTCCCGCTGGCAATCGCTGATCCTGCTCATCATTCCCCAGGCCGTGCGCCTGTCCCTGCCTGCCACGGTGGGATTCCTGGTGCAGGTCATCAAGTCCACATCGCTGGCCTCGGTGGTGGGCTTCGTGGAACTGACCCGCGCCGGACAGATCATCAACAATTCCCTGTTCCAGCCTTTCCTGGTGTTCGCCCTGGTGGGCGGATTCTATTTTCTGCTGTGCTACCCCTTGTCCAAGTGGAGCCGAACCATGGAGAAAAAGCTCAATGTCGGCCGTCGTTAGTCTGCGGAATGTCCATAAGTCCTTCGGATCGAACCAGGTCCTCAAGGGGGTGTCCTTCGACATCACCCGGGGACAGGTGGTGGCGATCATCGGCCAGAGCGGCTCGGGCAAGAGCACGGCACTGCGTTGCATCGACCACCTGGAGACGATCGACGAGGGCGCCATCCAGGTGTGCGGCCACCAGTTGGGCGGCGGCAAGGTCGACCTGGAACAGCTGCGCAAGGACGTGGGCATCGTTTTTCAGAGCTACAACCTGTTCCCCCACCTGACGGTGGGGCGCAACATCACCCTGGCTCTGCGCCACGTGCGCAAGCTGCCGCGCAAGACCTGCGAAGAACGCGCCCGCCAGGTGCTGGAAACCGTGGGCCTGCTGGAGAAGTATGACAGCTACCCCGAGCAGCTCTCGGGCGGACAGCAGCAGCGCGTGGCGATCGCGCGCTCGCTGGCGATGTCGCCTCAGGTGATGTTGTTCGACGAGGTGACCTCGGCCCTGGATCCGCAACTGACGGGCGAGGTCCTGAAAGTGATCGAGAAGCTGGCCGAGGGCGGCATGACCATGGTCCTGGTGACGCATGAGATGGCTTTCGCCCGGCGCGTCGCTGATCAGATCGTGTTCATGCATCAGGGCCAGGTCTGGGAAACCGGCGGGCCCGGAATCCTCGTCGACCCGCAGACGCGGGAACTGCAGGATTTCATAGGCAACGGCCTGTGAACCATGCCCCTCGTGCCATGCAATTCCGGAATCACAACCAGAAGGAGACTTCGATGAACCTCAAGAAAACCATGCTGTCCGCCGCCCTCGGATTCGGGCTGTTCGCCTTCGGCGCGGCCGCCCAGGCGGGCGACCTGGATCAGATCAGGAAGGACGGCGTGATCCGCGTGGCCATCGCCATGGGGGTGCCCATGTTCAGTTATGCCAACGCGCAGATGCAGCCCGAGGGCTCGGACGTGTCCACGGCCGAGATGCTGGCCAAGGACCTGGGCGTGAAACTGGAACTGGTGCCCATCACCAATGCCGCCCGCGTGCCGACGATCCAGACAGGCAAGGCGGACCTCGCCGTGGCCAATCTGTCGATCACGGAAGAGCGCGCCAAGGTCATCGATTTTTCAGTGCCCTACGCCTCGCTGCAGATCATCGTGGCCGCGCCCAAGGACGTGAAGATCGCCGGCTACCAGGATCTGAAGGGCGTGAAGATCGGCGTGACTCGGGCCACGGTGAATGACACCGACATCACGAAGAATGCGCCGGACGCCAACATCCGGCGCTTCGAGGACGACGCGACGCTGGTGACGGCCGCGGCTTCGAAGCAGGTGCAGGCGATCTCGTCGCAGTGGCCCAACGTGGCCGAGGTCAACAAGAAGCTGAAGGCCGATCCCTACGAGACCAAGTTCGTGCAGCATGAATTCATGCTGGGCATCGCCATGCCCAAGCAGACGCCGAAGCTCAAGGAGTGGGTGGACGGCTGGGTCCGGACCAACCTGAAGAACGGCCGCCTGAACGAGGCCTACAAGAAGTACCACGGCAGCGACCTGAGTCCCAAGGTCCTGGCCAACGGAAACTGACGCCCCCGCCGGGCGGGCGCCGCCCGGCCCGCGCCCGGATGCCCGGGCACGGGCTTTCCGGGGATCAGAACCTGTAGTTCACGCCTGCCGTCACGCTGCGGCCGTTGCCGGGCAGGAAGGTGGGATCGGTGGCACCGGCCGTGTTGCGGATGACGAAGGCGCTGGCGTAGGTCTTGTCGGTCAGATTGTCGCCCTGCACATAGGCCTGCCAGTGCTTGTCGATCTGGTAATCCACCTTGAAGCCGAACAGGGCATAGCTGTCCTGCCGGGTGTTCGGCGTATTGGCGTGATTGGTCTCCGTGGAGGACGGCATCCAGCGCACGTTCGGGCCGAAACGCAGTCCGCCAACGCGGTACAGGACCTCGGCGCTGACCAGGTGGCGCGGCACGCCGGCGATGCGGTTGCCGGCGTACTCGCCGCCCTTGAAGCGGAAGTCGCTGAAGGTGTAGGCGACGCGGTAGTCGAAGGCCGTGCCTTCGCCCGGCGCGGGCAGGCTGCCGTTCAGGCCCAGTTCGATGCCCTGGTGGCGGGTGCCGCCCTGGTAATTGTAGGTGCCCGCCGGCGTGCCGTTGGCGGTGCTGACGGACATCAGTTCGTCCTTGACGTCGCTGTGATACAGCGTCAACGCCCAGTGCGGCGCGTAGGATCCGGCGCCCAGGCGGCCCTCGCCGCCGATCTCGACGGTGTCGGCGCGCTGCAGCTTCAGGGCGCTGAGGCTGGTCGTCGCCGGAATCGGCATGACGGAGTTCGGACGGGGGGGCACCGTGCCGTTGACGATTTCCCAGTAGGTCGGTGCCTCGTTGCTGCGGCTGACGTTCACGAAGAAACGCTGATCTTCGGCGGGCTGCCAGACCAGGCCCAGCTTCGGGCTGACGTAGTTCCAGTCCTGGTCGAGGCTGTTGCCCGAGCCGCGTTCCCGGGCATCCCGGATCGCCTGCGTGAACTTGGCGTCGCCCACGACCGTCCATTGTGTGTTGACGTGCCAGGCGAAGCCCAGCAGGGTGCTGCGGTTTTCCGCCTGCAGGTCATAGTTGCCGAATCGTTGCAGACGGGAACCGTCCTCCGGTTTGACGACGTAAAGCTTGCGGTCCATGTCGCTGCGTGACCAGTCCAGCGCCATGCGGTAATCGATGGCGCGGTACTTGCCGGCGAGCTGCCATTGCGCGCCGTAGGTCATGCCGTCGGTCACGGTGGAGCTCAGCGGGTCCTGGAAGGTGTCGTCGATGCTCTGGGCGTAGAGGCCGAAGGTATTGTTCAGATCCTCAGTGCCCCAGTAGGTGCGGTTGGCGGCGCGAAACTGGCTCGATGTGCGATGCGGATCGCGTTTGTAGACGTTCAGGGGGTGCTTGGCCGTCTTGCCGTCGCCGATCACGTCGGTCGGATCGTCCTCCATCATGGAACGAGGCACGACGAACGGAATGTCCACGTCCAGGTCCATGTACGACAGGTACGTCCGGTTCTCGAAGCCGTCGCCCTGGACGCCGAAATTGCCTTGCACGCTGGTGCGCCCGGAACCGGAATGGTGGCGGTAGCCGTCGTACTTGTCGTGGGTGACGCTCAGGCGGCCGTCCAGGTTGTCGCTGCGCAAGCCCTTGGCGGCCTGGGCGCCAAAGCGCCCGAAGCTGCCGCCCTCCACGCGCAGGAGATCGCCTGCCGTGCCCGTCAATGACTGGAAGTCCAGTTCGCCGCCCAGGGTGGTGGCAGCCGGCGACAGGGCATTGGCGCCCCGGCGCGCGCTGATCAGGCGGGCGTTGCGCGGTTCCAGAAAGCCGATCACGAAGGATCCGTCGGCCTCGTTCAGCGGCAGGCCGTCCTGCAGCAGCATGACGCCCCGGTTCACGGGGTTGCTCTGGATGCCCGAGCCGCGGATGTTCAGGCGCGGCTGGTCCAGGCCGCCGAAGAATTCCTGGACCACCAGACCGGGCTGGTAGTCCAGGGCATCCCGCAGCGTGACCAGGCGCGTTTCCTTTTGCGGCTCGATCAGGCTGGTGCCGCCGGCCACGCCGTCCAGGCGGGCGCGTTCGGCCTTCACGCCGGGATTCAGCGGGGTGGCCTGGGCGTCACCGCTGACGGTGATGGGCTTGAGGCTCGTGACTTCCTGAGCCTGGACGGGCGTCAGGCCGGCGGCCGTCAGGGCCAGGGCCAGCGCCAGGGGAGTGCGGGCGTGTCGTACGCTCATGGGGGTTCCTTGGTCGGAGGAGATGGGAAGGGGAGGGGAGGATCGGTCTATGCGCCGGCTGGCCGGTCCGGCGGCGCTTCTGCGGCGGGTTCGTCCGGACGGCCGAAGGGGACGGCCTGTTCCCGTATCCGGCCGCCGGCCACGCACAGGATGCGGTCCACCAGTCCGGCAAGCTCCCAGGGCTGGTGGCTGATGCAGATCAGCGCGGCGCCGGTGGCGCGCGCCTGTTCGGCGCACAGCCGCCCCAGGTCGGCGCGCAGCGCCGGGTCCAGCGCGCTGAAGGGTTCATCGAGGAGGAGCAGATCGGGCTCCAGCGCCAGTGCGCGGGCCAGGGCGGCGCGCTGGGCCATGCCGCCGGACAGTTCGCCCGGCCAGGCGCGCGCCGCGTCGGCCAGGCCCACGCGGGCCAGCCAGCGGTCGCGCCGCGCGGCGATCTGGTCGTCAGGGACGCCGCCCGCGCGCAGGGCGATGTCCAGGTTGTCGGCCACATTGCGCCAGGGCAGCAGGCGGGGCTCCTGGAAGACCAGGCGGGTGTGCGGGAAGGTGTTGCGGCAGGAGCCGCTGTCCGGGTGCAGCAGGCCGGCCGCCAGGCGCAGCAGGGTGCTCTTGCCGGCGCCACTCGGGCCGATGACGCCGATGCGCTCGCCGGGGCGCACGTCCAGGCGGATGCCGTCGAGCACGGGCCGGGGGCCGAAGGCCAGGCTCAGGTCGCGCATCTCAAGCATGGCTGGGCTCCTGCCAACGGGTCAGACGGCGCTGGACGGGTTGCAGCAGCAGGAATTCCAGCAGGGCCACCAGACCCAGGATCAGCAGCACCCAGGCGTAGAGCCGGCCGCTGTCGAAGGTGCTGCGCGCGTTGGCCAGCGCGTAACCCACGCCGCTCTCGGCGCCCAGCACCTCGGCCATGACCACGAGCCGCACGCCGCCGCAGGCGGCGATCAGCAGCGCCGCCGTCAGGGGCGCGGCCAGGGCGGGCAGATAGATGTGGCGCAGCCGCGTCCAGGCGCCGAAGCGGTAGACCCGACCCATTTCCAGCAAGCCGGCGTCGATCATGCGCATGCCCTTGACCGTGTTGACGTACATCCCGGGCGCCATCATCAGGACAGTGATGAAGATCACCATGCCCGAACCCAGGCCGAACCAGAGCATGGCCAGCACGACCACGACGACAGGCGGTATGGCCATCAGCACCCAGCGCAGCGGTTCCAGCAGGCCGCGCAGGCGCGTGTCGTGGCCGGCCAGCACCCCCAGGGCGAAGCCGATGCCGCAGCCCGCGCCCACGCCGGCGGCGATGCGCGCCAGGCTGTCGCGGCCGTGCGCCCAGAAGCCTGGGTCGCCGGCCAGGACGCCGATCGAGCGCAGGGCCTCCAGCGGAGTGGCCATCAGCATGGGCCCCATCAGGCGGGCGGCGAGCTCCCAGCCGGCGAAGATCAGGATGACACCCAGCGCGGACCAGCGCCGGGACGTGCGCGCGGGGCGGGCCGGCATCCCCTTGGCGCCGCTTGCGGTGCTCATGGCCCGTAGAAGCCGGCGTCGGGCAGGCGGCCGCCGACGGCTTCGGGGTTGTGCCGCAGGATCAGGCCGTAGAGGGCCTCCAGATCGGGCCGTACGGATTGCGCGTCGCGGCTTTCCAGGCGAGTGACGCGGATCGAGGCTTCGATGGCATCGGCCGGCATGAAATCCAGATGCTTGTGTACCAGGCGGGCGCATTCGGCCGGTTCGGCCTTGCACCAGCGCGCCGACCGGTCGTAGGCGCGCGTGAAGGCCTCGCCCAGGGCGCGGTCGCCGGCCACACCGGCGTTGGCCATGATGCCGGCCTGAGGCAGGTCGGGATGGTCCGGGAAGGTTCCGCGCCAGGCGTCCTCCAGACTCTGCACGCGGTGCAGTGGCTCACCGCCCCGGCGGGCATGCTGCGCCAGCAGCAGCGAGACGGAGGGTTCCGGCAGCAGCGCGCTGCGCGCCTCGCCGGTCAGCAGCAGGGTGGTGGCGTCCTGGGCGTCGCGCGCATAGCGGATGACTGGCGCGCGCGCGCCAGTCATTCCCTGCGCGTCCAGCAGCCGCTCCAGCAGCAGGGCGGGCAGGTCGCGCTGGAAGGTCGTCAGCAGCGGCTTGCCGGCCAGGTCGGCGACCGTACGCACGTCCGGATCGGCGCTGACGAACCACAACAGTCCCCAGACGGAGACGTTCAGCAGGCGTACGGGCATGCCGCGATTGGCCATGATGGCGGGCAGGTTCACCGGCGTGGCGCTGAAATCGACTTCCTGCCTGGCAATCAGCACACGCAATTGATCCGGGTTTTTCCAGTGGCGGAATTCCACCACGCCGGCCCAGTCCGCCAGGGCGCCGGTCTCGGCCATGTGGATGAGCGGGAAGCTGACGGCGGCCGTGGGGCCGGCCAGAACCAGGCGCTCGCGCGGCGCGGCCGAGACGGACAGGGCCGTGCACAGCAGGATGGCCGGCAGGCAGATCCGCGCCAGGCGGTATGATGCTCGAAGGGATTCCCACATATCTGAATGCGAATTATTATCAATCTCGTATCGTCTCATTCGAATCGTTGAGTGCCAATGACAAAAGTCAATCCGACCGAGGATTCTCCCGCCCGGGTGCTTGGGCATCCGCTTTTCAAGGACGCGCCGGCGGAAGTGGCGCGACTGCTGCTGCGTGACGCCGCGATCCTGCACGTCGAGGATGGGAGTCCGCTGTTCAGGGAAGGCGAGGACGCCATTGAATATCTTTACGTCCTGAGCGGCGGCATCGAGGTGTTGCGCCACACTCAGGACGGGCAGGATCGTGTGTTCCACATTTTCCGGGTCGGTCAGCTGCTTGCGGAGACGGCCATGTTCATGACGCATGGCCGCTATCCGATGAATGCCCGGGCGCATGGCGATGCGATCGCGCTGTGCCTGAAGCGGACCGGTCTGCAGGCGGCCTGCCGCGCCTGGCCTGAGCTGGCCATGCGGCTGCTGGCGCGCCTGAGCGACCGGGTCTATCAGCGGGTCAACGAGGTGGAGTGGCTCAGCGACAGTACGGCCGCGCAGCGCCTGGCCGATTACCTGTTGCGCCTGCGGCCCGGCGAGGGGTCGTCCGTGCGCCTGCCGCTGACGCAGCGCCAGCTCGCGGCGAATCTGGGGGTGCGCGCGGAAACCCTGAGCCGGCTGCTGGCGGACTGGGTGGCGCAGGGCCGGATCGCCGGCGCGCGCCGGGACTGGATCCTGCTCGATCCGGCTTTCCTTGACGATCTGGCGCAGCCGGCCCGGCGCAGCTTCTGATTCCGGGCGCCGTGGCCGCGCCGCGCCCAATACCCGCGCCCAGTGTGCGCGTGTCCGGTCCCTGGCCGCATGGAAGACTTAAACTGAAAGATTGCTCATCGTCTTTTCGAAAGGATCCCGTCATGGCCAAACCGCTGCGTTCCTCGAACATCACCCAGGGCGTCGCCCGGGCGCCGAACCGCTCGATGTACTACGCGCTCGGCTACACGGAATCCGATTTCGACAAGCCCATGATCGGCATCGCCAACGGCCAGAGCACCATCACGCCGTGCAACAGCGGCCTGCAGCCCTTGGCCGACGCGGCCGCCGCCGCCATCAAGGATGCCGGCGGCAATCCCCAGATGTTCGGCACGCCGACGATTTCCGACGGCATGGCCATGGGCACCGAAGGCATGAAGTATTCCCTGGTCTCCCGCGAAGTCATTGCCGACTGCGTGGAAACCTGCGTCCAGGGCCAGTGGATGGATGGCGTGCTGGTGATCGGCGGCTGCGACAAGAACATGCCGGGCGGCATGATGGGCATGCTGCGCGCGAACGTGCCCTCGATCTACGTCTATGGCGGCACCATCCTGCCGGGCAATCTTTGCGGCCGGGATCTGAACATCGTCAGCGTCTTCGAAGCCGTGGGCGAGCACGCGGCCGGCCGCATGTCCGAGGCCGACCTGCACGACATCGAGACCCACGCCATTCCTTGCAGCGGCTCCTGTGGCGGCATGTACACGGCCAACACCATGAGTTCCTCCTTCGAGGCCATGGGCATGAGCCTGCCGTATTCATCCACCATGGCCAACGTGCACCAGGAAAAGGCCGACTCGGCCGCCGAGTCGGCCCGCGTGCTGCTCAAGGCCGTGGCGCTGGATCTGAAGCCGCGCGACATCGTCACGCGCAAGTCCATCGAGAACGCCGTGGCGGTGGTCATGGCCACCGGGGGATCGACCAACGCCGTGCTGCATATCCTGGCGATCGCCCATGCCGCGGGGGTCGAATGGACCATCGACGACTTCGAGCGCGTCCGCCGCCGCGTCCCCGTCATTTGCGACCTGAAGCCCAGCGGCAAATACCTGGTGGTGGATTTTCACCGGGCGGGGGGCATTCCCCAGGTCATGAAGCTGTTGCTGAACGCCGGCCTGCTGCATGGCGACTGCATGACCATCACCGGCAAGACCATCGCCGAGACCCTGGCCGACGTGCCCGATGCGCCGCGTGCCGACCAGGACGTCATCCATGCGCTGGATGACGCCCTGTACCCCGAGGGCCATCTGGCGATCCTCAAGGGCAATCTGGCGGAACTGGGCGCGGTGGCCAAGATCACCGGCCTGAAGAACCCCGCCATCACCGGCCCGGCGCGGGTCTTCGACGACGAACAGTCCGCCATGGATGCCATCCTGGCGGGCAAGGTCAAGGCCGGCGACGTGCTGATCCTGCGCTATCTGGGTCCCAAGGGCGGCCCCGGCATGCCGGAAATGCTGGCGCCCACCAGCGCCCTGGTGGGCGCCGGCCTGGGCGATTCCGTCGGCCTGATCACCGACGGCCGCTTTTCCGGCGGCACCTGGGGCATGGTCGTGGGCCACGTCGCCCCCGAAGCGGCTGTGGGCGGCACGATCGCCCTGGTCGAAGAAGGCGATTCCGTGACCATCGATGCGCACAGGCAGCTGTTGCAGGTGAACGTGTCCGAAGAAGTCCTGGCCGCCCGGCGCGCCGCCTGGACGCCGCCCGCGCCGCGCTACACGCGCGGGGTGCAGGCGAAATTCGCTTTCAACTGCTCCGACGCCAGCACCGGCGCGGTGCTGGATCTTTTCGAGGACCGGAAGCCCGCGATGCCCTGAAGCGTCGGGCCGATCCGCTTCGCCGCCTGCTCGTTTTCCCGCAGGTTCGGCGCGCCGCCAGCCGTCATCGTGCTGGCGGTGGAACCATCTTCCTTTCGGCGCGACTCATATAAAAATAAAAAGAAAGATCGTGCTGCCGCCTCTTCGGGGGCGATAAGGAGGATGGGATATGACGTTCGACCGGATCGGCTCGACAGGTATTTCATTAGGCGCCTCGCTGTACGCGGGGAGCGGTCTCAACGAGGTGCTGCTGGCGCGGCCCCCTTTGTCCCGCGGCGAACCCGCGGCGCGTGATCCCGCAAGACCCAGCGTCCAGATTTCCGAGGCCGGGCGGCGCGCGCTGGCCAGGGAAACCGCCGATCGCGTGCCGCAAGAACCGCTGTCAGTGCAAAGCCGCGATCAGCGGCCGGTGCAGGCGGCCTACGATATCAGGCCCCAGGGCATTCCCCGATATGATGCCGAGGGCAGACTGCGGGGCTTTACCGTGATCCGTCAGGCGCCCCCTCTGGAGTCCCTGGTATTCCAGGGCGGCGGCGCCAAAGGGCTCGTCAATGCGGATGCGCTGGTCGAGATGCAGCGGGCGGGTCTGTTCGACGGCCTGAAGCATGTGGTGGGTTCTTCGGTGGGTGCGCTCACGGCGATCGCGATGGCCGGCATGGATGCCGAGGCGTTCCAGGACTTCACCGACGAGATCGAAATGGGCAAGTTGCGGGATACGTCGGACGGCTTCCGTGCCCGCTATCCCATGGTCGACATGGATTGGCGTCTCGGTTTCCGGGCGGGGCATGTGCTGGAATTGATGGACCGGAAGATGGCGGAGCGGGTATCGAGTTATCTCGATGCGCATTGGGACACCGCGGCCTTCCAGGACAAGCTCGAACGTTTGCGCGCCACCGAGGGCGACGGCGTGCCCGGCCGTCTGGCGCAATTGCGTCACCAGGACTTCGATGCCGATCGCACCGGCCAGATGGTGACCTTCAACGACCTGCGCCTGATGCGTCTGCTCGATCCTGCCCAATTCAGGACGCTGACCCTGACGGGATGGGACGCGACCCGGCGCGAGGAGATCTATTTCGACGCGCAGAAGACGCCCGATGTGCCGATTGCGGTTGCAGGCCGCATTTCCATGAGCTTCCCGATCTATTTCAAGAGCGTGGACTACGATCCTGGCGATGGCCATGGCCGCCGCACGTTCCTCGATGGCGGCGTCGGCAGCAACATGCCGGTCGAGGTCGTCACGAAAGGCTTGCAGGGCAGGGACCTGGAGCAGGCGCGGGCGCGGACAGCCGTGCTGACTTTCGATGATGGCGGCAACGCTTACGAAATCCTGCATCGGCCTTCGACGCCGCCATCCTCTTTCAGTCTGGCCGGCGTGACGGGAAAAATCGCGGGCATCGTATCGGACAATCCGGATTACAACCAGACGTCCTATCGGGACCGGCTCAAAACGTATGATGCCGGCCCCAACGCCTTCGTCGTGTTCCACGGCGATCTTGGCACGCTCGATCTGGGCGCTTCCCCGGGGCGGATCGACCGCGCGCAAACCCAGGCCGCCCAGAAAATGCGCGAGCAGATCGAGTTGCGGCGGGGGCAGGCCTATGCCCAGGAGTTCTCGTCCGCCGAGGAATGTTTCGTACAATTGAACGCGCGGGAAAAACAGGCGATTGCCGATGGGCCGCTGCCGGACCCGGGCGCCTACCCCCGGGGCAGGGACGATCCCGGCTATCGGTTCGAACTCGGCCTGTTCGAACTTGTCCGGCGTGACACGTCGGCGCGCGCGTTGTGAGCCGCGTGCCGCTGGGTGCATGCGGGTTTTGATTGTGATTGGGCCATTGGGCCGGACCGGAGTGCCGTTTTGCTGAATACTGAACAACGTGCCTTGCAGCTCCAGATTCGTCTCGCGCTGGGCGTGGCCGATGCCATCGATGTCCAGGGCGAGATCGAGCGGCGGGTCGCTTTCCTGGCGGAATTGCTGCGCGCTTCCGGCGCCCGCGCGCTGGTGCTGGGGATCAGCGGCGGCGTCGATTCCCTGACGGCGGGCTGCCTGTCGCAGCGGGCCGTCGAACGCGTGCGCGCGCAGGGCGCGGAGGCCCGGTTCGTCGCCATGCGGCTGCCTTACGGCGTCCAGCTCGACGAGGCGGACGCTCAGGCGAGCCTGGAAGTGATCCGGCCCGATGAACGGCTGACCGTGGACGTGCGGCCCGCCGCGGACGCGATGCTGGATTCCGTGCGGGCTTCCGGCCAGACGTTCCGCGACGCCGCCCAGCAGGATTTCCTGCACGGCAACATCAAGGCCCGTCAGCGGATGATCGCGCAGTACGCCGTGGCCGGGGCGCGCGGCGGGCTGGTGGTCGGCACCGACCACGCCGCCGAGGCCCTGATGGGGTTTTTCACCAAGTTCGGCGACGGGGCGGCAGACGTCACGCCCCTGGCAGGGCTGAGCAAGCGCCGCGTGCGGGCGCTGGCGACCGCCCTGGGCGCGCCCGATGAACTGGTATTCAAGGTTCCCACCGCCGACCTGGAACTGCTCAAGCCGCTCAAACCCGACGAAGACGCTTTCGGCGTCAGCTATGAGCAGATCGATGATTTCCTGGAAGGCCGGGACGTCGCGCCGGACGCCTTCGACATCATCGTCTCCACCTGGCGGCGCAGCGCCCACAAGCGCGCCCTGCCGATCGCGCCCTGAACCCGCCGGGCCGGCCGTTCCGGGCGGCGATCAGCTGGCCGAAGCCATGAACCCGGCCACGATCTCGTAGGACCGCATCCGGGCCGCGTGATCGTGCATGTTGCAGGTGATCATCAATTCGTCCGCGCCGGTGCGCTCGACGAAGGCGCGGGTCCGTGCTGCGACGCTGTCCGGCGAGCCGATGGCGGCGCAGGCCAGGACATGGTCCAGCAGCGCCCGGGCGGGCGGCGGCAGGGAATCCAGGTAGCCCTCGACGGGGCGGGGCAGCAACCCCGGCCGGCCGGCACGCAGGTTGACGAACGACTGCTGCCAGGACGTCGCCAGGAACCGGGCCTGTTCGTCCGTGTCGGCGGCGAACACATTGAAGCCCAGCATCACGTAGGGTTTGTCCAGGTGGCGCGAGGGCCGGAAATGGCGCCGGTACAAGGCGATGGCGTCCATCATCTGTGCTGGTGCGAAATGCGAGGCGAAGGCGTAGGGCAGGCCCATCAGGGCGGCCAGCTGCGCGCCGAACAGGCTGGACCCCAGGATCCAGACCGGCACGTCGCAGCCCGCGCCGGGCACGGCGCGCACCGGTCCGCAGCCTTCGAAATAGTCCATCAGTTCGGCCACGTCGCGCGGAAAGGCCTCCGGGTCCGAGTCCAGCGTGCGGCGCAGCGCCCGCGCGGTGGTCTGGTCCGAACCGGGCGCACGCCCCAGGCCCAGGTCGATGCGGCCGGGGTAAAGGGTTTCCAGCGTGCCGAACTGTTCGGCGATCACCAGCGGCGAATGGTTGGGCAGCATGATGCCGCCGGCGCCCACGCGGATGCGCGTGGTCGCCGCCGCGACATGGCCGATCAGCACGGCGGTAGCCGCGCTGGCGATGCCGGGCATGCCGTGGTGTTCGGCCATCCAGTAGCGCCGGTAGCCCAGGGCTTCCGCATGTCGGGCCAGGGCGGTCGTGTGGGCGAAGGACTCGGCCGCATCGCCGCCTTCGGCGATGGGGGCCAGATCCAGGACCGAGAATGGGATCGAAAGGCGCGTCATGCGGGTTCCGGCAGGCTGATGAGGGTTTGCTGCATCAGGGCGACCGGGGTCTTTTCGCCTGCGTTCAAGGCGTAGACGTCGACCTGGGCGACGGTCAGCGTCCGTCCGGCGCGCACGACCCGTCCAATGGCCTCCAGGGATTCTCCCCGCGCGGGGGCCAGCATGTTGATCTTGAATTCGACCGACAGGACCGTGTGGCCCTGCGGCGCCCGCGTGAGCGCGGCGAAACCGCCGGCGGTGTCGGCGATCGAGGTCGTCGCGCCGGCGTGGAAATAGCCCAGGTGCTGGGTCAGGTCGGGTCCGTAGGGCAGGTGGATGTGTACCCGGCCCGGGGCGACGTCCCCCAGGCGGGCGCCCAGGTGGCGCATCAGGCCGGAACGGTCGAAGCTGTCACGGATGCGGGCGTGCAGTGCGGCGGGGTCCGGCGTGCCGGGCGCGGCGGTCGATGTCGTCATGAAGGGTCCTGTATAGTCGTGAGTCGCAAGCATCCCGAGATCGGAAGTCGTCCTCGCTGTGTCCTACGATAAGCCATTTTCCCCCGCGCGCCAAAACCCGGCGCCCGGGCGCCGCGAGCCGTCCGGGCGGCCCGGTCCGGGTGTCGGACTGGCGGTCTGCATGGCCGTGGCCGCCATGGTCAGCGTGCAGACCGGCGTGTCGCTGGCCGTGCCGGTGATCCACGACCATGGCGCGCTCAGCACGTCCAGCCTTCGCCTGTGCTGGGCCGCGCTGGCGCTGCTGCTGGTCGTGCGTCCGCCCTTGCACCGCTACGGCGCCGCCCAGTGGCGGGCCGCCCTGATCCTGGGCGGCGGCATGGCCGTCATGTCCCTGTCTTTCTTCCTGGCGATCGAGCGTCTGCCCCAACACCTGACCGTGGCGCTGGAATTTTGCGGTCCCCTGGCGGTGGCCGCGCTGGGCGCGCGCGGCTGGCGCGCCCTGGCCTGGCCGCTGCTGGCGGCGGCCGGCATCGGACTGCTGGTGTCGGGCGATGCGCGCGTGGCGGGTGGCGTGGACCCGGCCGGCATGGCTTTCGCCCTGCTTGCGGCGGCGGGGTGGGGCGTCTACATCGTCATGATGAAGCGGATCGGTCCCGCGTTTCCAGGTCTTCAGGGTTTGACCGTGTCGCTGATGGTCGCCGCCGTGCTGTCCATGCCGTTCGCGGCTGCCGAGGCCGGCACGCTCCGGCTCCCCTTGCAGCAACTGATCTATACGGCGGGCCTGGCGGTTCTGGTGCCGCTGGTGCCCTATATTCTGGAAATCAATGCCCTGCGGCGCATGCCGGCCGCCATGTTCGGCGTACTGATGAGCCTGGAGCCCGCCGTTGGCGCGACGACCGGCTGGGTCTTCCTGGGCCAGGGCATGAGCGCCGCCCAGGTGCTGGGTACCGGTCTGGTGGTCGCCGCCAGCGCCGGGGTCGTGCGGGCGGGGCGTTAGTGGCCGCCGGATGTCCGGGCCGGTATGGACGCGCGCATGAAGACACCGTTCCTCGGCCGGCCTCGCGGGATATGGAACTTTCGGGGTGATGCCGTGACTCAGTGTCCATCATATGCTCCCCAACCCTGGGTGGAGCGCTCACGGGTTCCGGCTTGTTCATGCGATTTCCGCTGATTCCAGCATTTCTATTCAGCCTGCTGATTGCGGCATGCCTGGCCGCAGGCGCATGGATGACGGAGGGCTCGCTGCTCAAGGCGTATCGCAGCATTCTCGAATCCCGGTTCGCCATCGCGCTGGACCGCGTCGCCGAAGGCGCCACGCATGCCGCCGCCCTGGGAGTGGGGCTGGAAAGCCAGGAGGCGACCCTGGGCGCCGCGCTGCGGCGCGAACGTGCCCTGGATGCCGACATTCTGGGCATGGCCGTCCAGGATGCCCAGGGCCGGCGGCTCTATGGCGATGGTCGCTTGCCGGATCCCGCGCCGTCCGGCACGCTCGGGCAGAACCTGCTCGACGATCTCGGGCTGCCCGCCGGGCGGATCCTGCTGCGCTACGATCCACGCGCCCTGGAAGCGCCCTCGGCGGAAATCCGCCAGGACATGCGCCGGCATGCCTTGCCCGTCGTGGCGGGCGCCGCCTTCCTGGGCCTGCTGGCCGCACTGGCCCTGCGCGCCGGTCGGGACGGACGCGGCAGGCTGCGCCTGCCCCTGGCGCTGGCCCTCATTCTGGGGGGCGGCCTGTTCCTGATCGATCATCAGGCGTTGCGCATCATCGACCGTACGTTGAACCCCCTGATCGAGACCAAGGTCGAGTCGATCGGCAACGGCGCCCGTTCATTGATCGACAAGGCGCTGACCCTGGGGATACCGCTCGATCAGCTGCAGGGGGTGCCCGAATATTTCGAGTCCCTTAGGCGGCATTATCCGGAGCTGGAACGGATCGAGCTGACAGCGGCCCCGCCGTCCGGCGACGCGGCCGCGCCAGCGGGCGGCCTGCTGCTGCCGATACCCGCCGGAGGCCCCGCGAAGGGCACGCTGGAAGTGGTGCCCGACAATCGCCATGCGGCCGCACAGATCCATGGCCTGCTGCTGGATACGGCCTTCCTGGGCCTGGTTGCCCTGCTGATCGGTTTTGAAATGCTGTCGTTGTTGACGCAGACAAGCGCCTTCCGGAAATCATCCGGCGATGCCTCCGGCGTGCGCGCCACCGGCCCCCTGCCGGCCGAGCAGGTCCGCGGCGTCCTGTTCGTGTTCATGATGGCCGAGGAGCTGAACCGCCCTTTCCTTCCCAACCTGACCGTGGATCTGCTGCCGGCCGGTGTTGCCCATGCGCCGCTGCTCGTCAGCCTGCCTATTGTCGTCTTCATGGCGATCGTCGCGCTGGGACAGATTCCCATGGCGCTCTGGTCCGAATACCTGGGCAGACGGCGCGGGTTGATGCTGGGCGCCGCCGTGGCCGGCATCGGCTACGGCTTGTGCGCTTTTGCCGATTCCTATTCGGGCCTGCTTATGGCCCGGGCGCTCAGCGCCCTCGGTTTCACCCTGGTCTTCACATCGGCGCAGGGGTATATCGTTGATCAGGCGGATCCCGCGGCCCGCTCGGCGGGGCTTGCCGTCTTCATCCGCGCCATCCTGACCGCCGCCTTGTGCGCCCCGCCTCTCGGGGGGTTCCTGGCCGAACACTTTGGCGGCGGCACGGCGTTCCTGGCCGCTTCCGGCGTGTGCCTGGTCGCGCTGTGCCTGGCGCGGACCATGATGTCCGCAGCCCGGGCGCCGGATCGGCCGCGCACCGCCTGGCTGGCGCCCGATGCGCTTCGGGAAAGCTGGCGCATTCCCGGCATGCGTTCCTTGTTGCTGGGGTGCGCGGTGCCGGCCAAGCTGATCCTCACGGCCCTTTGTTTCTTCCTGGTGCCGCTCATTCTGTCCAACGAGGGCCATTCGCTGTCCAGCATCGGTCGCGTGCAGATGATTTATCCGCTCATGATGGTCCTGTGCGTTCCGCTCTTCGCCCATTGGGGCGAGACGCCGGAACGCGATCACCGGCCCCGCAAGATCATCCTGGGCGGCCTCATCGCCGGCCTGGCCGTGGTGCCTGTCCTGTTCTGGCCCGGCCTGAGCTCCATCATGGTCTTCTTGTTCCTGCTGGGGCTGGGCCAGGCTTTGTCGATCACTCCCCAGTCGTCCATGATGGCCACTTACGCTCATCATGGCCAGGGCCGCCATTCCGCCCAGGTGCTCGGGCTGTTCCGCCTGGTCGAGCGCGGCGGATCGGCCGCCGGGCCGGCCCTGGCCGGAGCGGCGCTGGGCCTGGCCGGTCCGGCGGCCACGCTGGCCCTTTTCGGTCTGTTGACCACCGGCGGCGCCCTGCTCTACGGTTATGGGCAATGGCGCTCCGTTTCCAATGTCTCCGGCAATCTCTCATGAATGCTCCCGCTCCTTCGTCTCCTGTCCGCCGGCGCCTGTTGCGCGCCGCCCTGTCCACCGGGCTTCTGGGGGGGGCGGCCCCCCTGGTGGCGCGCGCGGCGGCCCGGCGCCGCATCCTGATGATCACTTATCGGGGGCGCACGGAGGTCGAGGACGGCTTTCTGGAATACCTGCGGGCGCAGGGCCGGGAGCCGGACATCGTCCACCGGGACGTCGGGCAGGACATCCGTCGGCTGCCCGCCATCCTGGACGAGATTCCCGCGCTGGCCCCCGACTTGATCTACACCTGGGGCACGCCCTTGACCCTGGGGGTGGCGGGTACCTGGCGCGATCCCGATCCGTCCGGCCGGGTGGGCTCCATCCCCATCGTCTTCGCCCTGGTGAGCGCGCCGGTGGCTTCCGGCATCGTGCCTTCCCTCACGCAGCAGGGGCGGGGCGTCACCGGGGCCGTGCACGTAGTTCCTACCGAAACCCAGGTCAAGGCCATGGCCGCCTACAGGGAATTCGACCGGGTCGGTCTGCTGTACTCGACCACGGAGCCCAATTCCAAAGCGATCGCCACCGAAATGGACGCCTTGTGCGCCGCCACGCGGCGTACCGCCATCCACCGCCATTTCAGGCTCGATGCGGCGGGCCGCCCCACCTCCGAGGGCATCGAGCGGCTGATTGCCGAGTTGCGGGAAGAGGGCGCGCAATGGTTCTATCTGGTGCCCGATACCTTTCTGGGCACTGTCTATGACCAGGTGATTCCCGCCAGTATCCAGCAGCAATTGCCGACGTTCGGCGTGACCGAACTCGCCGTCCGGCAATTCTCGGCGCTGACCGGTCTGGTCAGCCGTTATCGTTCCGTTGGCCGGCTGGCCGCCGTGAAGGCCGAGGCCATCCTTTATGAAGACATGCCCGCCGATCGGATCCCCATCGAAACCCTGAAGCGTTTCGCCTTGCTGATCAATCTGCATACGGCCAAATCACTGGGCGGCTTCTATCCACCCATCGAAATGCTGAACTACGCCGACGTGATCACCCAGGCTCCGGCGCCGACGAGGCATATCGGATGACCCTTCGCACGCCCGTCGACCTCCAATGGGACACCCTGGGTCCGGAAGATCTCGACCGGATCATCGATCTGCATGCGCGCGCGATCCGCGGCATGGGCCCCGATCAGGTCAGGCCCGAGCACCCCGAGTTCTTCGCCGGTCTGCTGGACGGGGCGGGCCTGATCATCGGCGCCCGTGGGCCGGCCGGGGATCTGGTGGCCTATGGCGTGCTGCAGGATGGCCCCGACCCGGGCACCCGTCCGGATCTCTGGCTGGGCTGGCCAGCCGATGCGCGAATCCAGAAACTGGCCGGCTCCTCGGTCGCCGAGGCCTACCGGGGCCGGCGCCTGCAATGCGAACTGATTCGTCGCCGCGTCGGATTGGCCGATCCGGACGCCTACCTTTACGCCACGGCCGCGCCGTCGAATCCGGCCAGTTGGCGCAGCCTGTTGCGCGAGGGATTCGAGATCCGGCGGTTGCGCCGGGTCTATCAGGACTCGCTGCGCTACATCCTGGCCCGCCGAACCCGGATGGTGGCGCCGTCCCCCACCCCCATGGCTGAGGACGCCGCCCGCCCGCTCGATGCATTGCCGCTGGACGAGCAGGACCGTTTGCTGTCCCAGGGGTGGCGCGGACGGCTCGTGGCGCCGGCCGTCTGTGTCCTCGTGCCTCCGGAGGAGGTCGGGACATGACTGCGACCACGCATGCCGATTCTCCCGTGATGGACATCGACCTGGATCGCCTGGCGGACAATTGGCGGACCGTGCGCGGCCGCTATACGGGAAGCGACCTGGGTGCCGTGGTCAAATGCGATGCCTATGGATTGGGACTGGAGCCCGTCGTCAACACGTTGTCGGCCCTGGGCTGCCGGCAGTTCTGGGCGCTTGGCCATGACGAGGCCTGCCGCGTGCGTGCGCTGGCACCGGCCGCCGAGGTCTTCATCTTGAACGGCCTGCGCGGCGCTTCGGCGCGGGACTGCCAGATCCAGCGCCTGATTCCCGTGCTCAACGATCTGGACGAAATTGCGCAGGCGCGTCGTGCAGGCGCATTGACGGTCGCCATCGCGCTGGACACCGGCCTGGGGCGTCTCGGCCTGAGGCCCGAGGCGGTGGCGCGCCTTGCGGCGCATGATCTGGCGCCGCTTCGGGTGCGGGCCTGGATCACTCAGCCAGCCAGCTTCAGCATGCCCGAAAGTCCGGACCGGCTGAATCTCCATGACCGATTCCTGGCGTTGATCGCGCCGTTGCCCGCGGCCCCCCGCAGCCTGGCCATTTCGGCCAGCGTCTTCGCTTGCCCCGGGCATCATCTCGACATGGCTCGCGTGGGCAGCGCCCTGTATGGTGTGGACACCACCCCTTCGCGGAGCTTGCCGCTGAAGCCCGTGGCCAGCGTGCGCGCGCCGGTTCTGCGGGTCGCCGACCTGCCCGCAGGGGCCGAGATCGGTTACGACCAGCAGTTCCGCTGTCCGGTCCCCATGCGCATCGCGACTTTGTGCATCGGGTATGCCCATGGCCTGCCTTATGCCTTGATGAACAGGGGCGCCGTGTATTTCGGTCCGCATCGCGCGCCCATCGTGGGGGGCATCTCCATGGGCCTGACCAGCGTGGACGTGAGCGGGCTGCCACCCTGGCTGACCGCGCCCGGACAATGGGCCGAGGTCTTTGGCGAACAACAGCGGCTCGAAACCCTGGCGGCCATCGCCGGCCTGCCCGCCAACGCCTTGCTGAGCGCGACCGCCGCAGGGTGCGGCAGGCGCTATCATGCCCTCCACCCTGACCAGCCCCTCGCATCCCGCCTGTCGGAAAGTCTGCCATGAGAACGCCCCTGATCCTGATCCTGGCGCTGGTCTGCTGCGCGCTGACCGCCGTATTCGGCGCCACATTGCTGACCGTGCGCATCGAGCAGCAGGCCATCGACCAGACGCGCCATGCCCACGAAGAATATGTGCTCGGAAACCTGCGCAGCACCATCGAGGCCAATCTGACACTGGGTTTGCCGCTGGAACAGAGTGCGAGCCTGCAACGGCTGATCGAACGCGAAAAATCCGGCATGCCGGACATTAGGGACATCAGCGTCTATGGTGCGTCCGGTCAGGTGCTCTACAGCACGGACCAGGGAAAGCTGGGTGGCGTGATGCCGGCCGCCTGGGAGCAGGCGGCCAGCGCAGAAGGCGTCTGGTGCATCAACGACCCGAATGTACGCAGTTGCGGCATTGCGCTGCAGGACGAACTGGGACGGACGGCGGGCGGTCTGGTCCTGGTCGCGCCGCATGCGGCACGGGCCTACAGTCTGCAGGCCTGGCTCGCGCGCGGGCTGCCCACGCTGGCGCTGGCGGTGATCGCCGCACTGGTCGCCGGCCTGGGGGCGCTCTGGCTGGCGCACCGCCGTCTGCGGCCGTTCCTGTGGGCCGGCAGGATCCTGCGGGGCCAGGATGCGCCCGGCGGGGATCGGGATCCGCTGGTCGCCGCCGCCCGGCGGGCCAGCGAGCGCCACCAGGCCAGCCTGCGGGCGCTGGATCGGCAGCGGCAGCAGCTGAAGGAGCTGGATCATGTCGATTGACCACGGTATTCGTGCCTGGCTGCGCGATGCCGCCAGCGGCTTTCTGATCGTCCTGGTCGCGGCCGGTCTGACCAGCGGCATCCTGCTCGGGCGTCTCCAGGGGACGGTGGCGACCGCCGTGCAGGAGCAGTCCCGCGATCTTGCGACGTCGGTCGGCCTCGCCCTGGGACGGCAATTCGTCCGTGCGAGCCAGCTGGGCGTCCCGCTCGATGCCATTCCAGCCATCAGCCGCAGCCTCAAGGGCACGTTGGAGCATGTTCCCCAACTGACCCGCATCATGCTGACCGATGTCGACGGCAGGGTTCTGGGGTTCGCGCAACGCCCTGGCGTCGAGACATCGGCGTCCGTAAGCACCGACCTTAAAGTCGGTTCGCGGCGGATCGGTACCCTCGAAGTCGAGGCGGCGCCTCCCGTCCTGCGCGGTTCGCACGCGACCCTGCTGACCGGCATGTTGTGGCTGATTCTGCCGCTGGCGTTGCTGGGCGGTCTGTGCACCGCGCTCTACGGAGCCCGTATCCGGCAACATCGGCGCGCCTTGCTGGCCTTGCTCGAGCAGGCGCCCGATGATCTCGTGCCGCCGGTCCCGGGGCCGCGTCCCGACCCCCAGGACATTCTTGGTCAGGCCTGGGACAGTTTGCAGGCGATGGCGACCGATGTCGTGCAGCAAAGAGCCGACTTGACGCATCAGGTCGAGTCCTTGCTGGCCGTCGATTTCGATGGCCGGGTGCGTCCCCGGCTCGAAGCCCTGGGCATCCTGCGCCCGGGGCCCGTGCCGCGTGTGCAGATCGCTCCGCCGGACCGCGCCCGCCGCCTGTCGCTGCGCCTGCGCCTGACACTCATCATTGCTTTGGGCTTCGCCCTGGTGATCGGGTCGTTGTCAGGCCTGCAGGCCCTGAGAGAACACCTGCTGCGCCAGCAGGCCGCCAATCTTGGCCTGGATGACCAGAGCGCCCTTTGGTCACAGTTCCTGGTGTCCCAGACGAGGGACATCTCCGGACGGTTGCATTCCCTGACACCCCGGCTGGATGTCTCGGACGGACCCTCGAAGGCGCTGTCCGGCCCGGAACCCTCGTTGGACTACCTGGCTCTCGTCGATCCAAATCGCCAGGTGTATGTCCTGCAGGGCACTGCCACCGATACCGCCCCGCTGGATGCCGGAACGCTGGACAACGTGCTGTCCGGAGGAAAGGCCAGGGGGTTGCGCAATCTGGACGGCAACCTGACCATGCTGCTGGCCGCTCAGCCTGTCCAGCTTCAAGGCGGGACCTGGGTGTTGATCGGCGGACGCACCCTGGAACGGGCCGTGCAGCAGCTCGATCAGTTCAGGGATGACGACAGCTACAGTGTTCACTTCCTGAATTCCCGGGGAGGCCTGGTCGCCAGCACCGGCCACGGCCAGTGGTCGCGTCTCGGCCTGGCGCTGACGGTGCAGGATGCGCAATACCAGACCCTGGAGGACCGGGACAAAATCCTGCTGTTGACGGCGACGCCCGTCATCAGCATCTCCGGAAGCGCAGGCGGTTTGCTCGTGACGCTCAAGGACGTCACGGCCCTGATGAAGCCCAGCCTCACCCTGGGCCGGCTGGCGCTGCTGCTGGCCGCCGGCCTGGCCATTCTGGGGCTGGTGTTGATTCATCGGATCATCTGGCGCAGCTTCCGGCCGCTGCAGGACTCGCTCGAGACCCTGGACGAACTCAGCGGCCCGCAGGATGCCGCGACCGGGCGCTCCGGCGAGGGCCGTCAGGACGAGATCGAACGCCTGGGACGCAGCATCGCCGCCTTCCGTCACAAGACGTTGCAGCTTGCGCGCGACGAGGCCCAGCAGGCGCGTGTCCGGCGCCTCCATGAAACCGTCATGGCGGGCGAACTCCGCGCGCTGGCCGAGTCGATGGACTCGATCAGCCGCCAGGAGGTCCAGGCGCTGATCGACCGCCAGACCGATGCGGCCGATGATGGCGATGGTCTGAGGCGTCTGGCCGAAGTCATGGGCGATCTGCGCCGCCGGCTGGTCGAGCAATACCAGCGCTTGTCCGATATGGTGATCGAACTGCGCGATGCCCTGATCACCAAAACCAAGCTGGCCGGTCTGCAGCAGGAACTGCAGATCGCAAGCGCCGTTCAGCTCAGCATTCTGCCGCGTACGATGCCGGATGATCCGCGCATGGAGATCGACTGCCGGATATTCCCGGCCCGCGACGTGGGTGGGGATTTCTACGATTTCTACATGCTCGATGCACACCATCTGGGGTTCGTCATCGCCGATGTTTCGGGCAAGGGCATCCCCGCCGCCCTGTTCATGGCCATTTCGCGTACCTTGCTGAAATCCACGGCGCGTTTCGTGCGTCGGCCGGCCGACTGTGTCCAGCGCGTCAATGCGTTGCTGGCCGCCGAGAACGAACAGATGCTGTTCGTGACCTTGTTCTACGCCACGCTCGATCTGCGCGATGGCCGGCTGGATTATGTCAATGCCGGGCACCATGTGCCATGGCTGATCGATGCCCAGGGCGAATTGTCGGCCCTGGCGCCGACGCATGGCCTTGCCGTGGGGATCGAGGAAGACATGCCTTACACCCAGAAGACGCTGTATCTGCGGCCAGGCGACCTGCTGTACCTGTATACCGACGGCATTACCGAAGCCTTCAATCCGGCTGGCGAGGTTTTCGGCGACGAACGGCTGGCCGGGCTGCTGCGCGCGCAGCCTGCGAACGTGCCGCTGGATATCCTGACCGATGCGGTGATCGCCGACGTGCGCATGTTCGAGGACGGAACGGATCCGACCGATGACGTCACCAGCCTGTGTCTGCGTTATCGGGGGTGAGAGGCGGTGAGGCGGCCAGGGGACCGCGCCCCGGGGCGCGGCCTCAACTGGTCTTCATGACCATCGTCAGGCAGTTCCAGCCGTCCTGGCGCCGATAGGCGAGCGTGTCCAGGTAGTGCCGCATCAGCCGCACCCCCTGTCCCCCGATGCAGGCCTCGTCCAGGCAGGCGACCAGGGGAGGCGGATCGCCCGCCGTCGGATCATAAGGGCGGCCATTGTCGCGCAATTCGATTGTGATGCGTGCGCCGTCGGCCTGGCAGGAAACGGCAATGGCCGGTGCATCCGGCCCGGGTGGATCGAAGGCATAGGACAGCACGTTGGTCAACGCCTCGTCCAGCGACAGCGTCAGCCCGAAAGTGACGCGGGAGGACCATTGGAGACGCTCGGCAAGGTCCTCGATCCATTGCAGGGCGAGCGGCACCGCGCCCAGGTCGGTGGGCAGATCGAGCGTGTCGTGACTGTCGGTCATGGGATATCCGGTGCGGACCGACGCTCACTGAGGCGCATCGCCCCGGATGCGCGCGGCCAGCTCGGCAGCCACTTGGGCAGACGGGACTTCGAAGGCCAGGATGCCGCGGTCCAGAGCGCCCGAGATGCGGGGCGCGGCCACCAGTTCACGACCGATGACCAGGGCCAGCAGGGCACCGATGTTCTGGCGGCTGACGGCGCCCAGCCGTTCGGCGCCCGCCGGGGTCAGCCGCAGGCCGACGAAATGTCCGCCTTGACGGTCGGAGAGGGCCGCCGCGTCGGTCAGGTCCTCGCGGGCAAGCATGGGCCGGGCATGGAGGTAGACCATGCCGTCCGGCACCGGAACGGCGACCAGTTGATCACCGGGTGTCGATTGTGCGAGATAGATGGCGACCGGTTGCACGACGCGGCTGGCGTTGGCGTCCTGGCCGGAGGTGGTGCGCGTGTCGGTCGGTGCCGGCCGGGATGCCGAAGGGAGGTTCTGGCATCCTGCGAGACCCAGCAGGGCGGCCAGTAGGAAAGGGGCGGAGAAGCGGGTATTCAGGTGCATGGTGGTGGCTTGGAAGGCCTGGCAGGGTGGAAACCGTCCGCCGCATGAGTGCCCGCCCGCGGAGATGAGTGCCGGGTGGGTGTCGCTCGGAAGTCGGCCGGCGTGCAATAGCGCCGCCAACAGAAACTATACACATGGACTGTGTTCAAGCCAATGCCCGTATTGACCGGAGGGTCGATCGCATCGAAAGAAGGAACTGGGCGCCGGAAGGCGTTACTCATCACGTGTGATAAGTCTTGATCGGTATGTGGAGAGACGTAATGGCCATTGGTCTCGGTAATTTCAGGCAGTTGAGCGGCGGGTTCTTCGAACGGGAAATCCGCCAGAATCCCCAGGGACAGGAAGGCGTGCGCCAGAGCGGCCTGTCGCGTCTGGCGGGCCGCATCCAGGGCTGGTTCCGGTCGCCCCAGGAACAGCAGACGCGTGCCCAGGAGCGTGTCCAGGTCAAGCAGGCATTTATCGGCCTGCTCGAGAAGACCGAGGGGCGCGCGGGGGCGCAGCGGGCCCTGAGGGCCTGCGGACTGCCGCAGGGCTGGGCGACCAATGACCGCCCTTTGACCAATCACCAGGTCGGCAAGATCCTGGGCAAGGCCCAGGAATACCGGCTGCAGGTGGTGCGGCACAATGAATCCTTGCTGGGCGAGACGCTGAAAGGCCTGGAAGGCCCGGAACTGCGCGATGTGCGGGCGGCGGTCATTCGGGAAGTGCGCAACGACGCCCGTTACGGCAATACCCCTCTGAGCCGGGTGGACGTCCAGTCCCTGCGGACCCGGGCCGAAACCGAGGTGCGTGAACAGCGCGCCCGGCAATGCGAGGAGCGTTTCCCCGCTCTCACGGAGCTGGTCCGCAACGCGCCCCAGGGCAGCCCGTTGTCCCGGGTCGCGCTCGATCCCGCCAGCCTGAGCCAGGGGCTGCGACAGATTTACGGCGGCGGTCCGAGACAGGATCCCCAGGTGACGGGTGCGCTGGACCAGATCGACCGGACCACGGAATTGCTGGGTCGGCAGGCCTGGAACCAGGACAGCCTGCGGGGCCTGTCCGACGAACTGGGGCAGCGGCGCGACGACCTGGACGTCTGCCGGGACGGTTTGTGGAACGGCATCCAGACGCTGCAGAATGAGCTGGAGGCGTTGACGGAAGAACTGAACGAGGTCGACCGGAGTCTCCAGGAGGCGCCCGTGGGCTCCGGCGAGGCGAAAACGCTCCAGGCGCGCAAGGATGCGCTCGAGGGCCAGATCCGGTTCCGCAATGAGAAGCTGTCCGTCGGCGAGGCGCTGTATCTCGACATGGACCGTCAGACCGAGCTGCTGGATGCCAAGAGCGCCTATGTCGATGAAATGCGCCTGACCGATCCCCTGACCGACCGCTCCGTCAAGCACGCCAACCTGATCTGGGCCCAGGCTGGCAACCATTTGCTGGATCAATTGAACCGGAATGCCCATGGAGGCGATCCGGCGCTCACCGACGACCAGTTGGGCGAGCTGGCGCAGGTTCGCGCCCAATGGGCGTCGCTGTGCAATGACCGCAGCCAGGAATATCGGGACAGCGAGAATGTCGATACGCTGCAGTCCATTGAGGCGCCCAGCAAGTCGAACAAGGACACGCACCCCATCGTCCAGGGAAAGCGCGACACGATGCAGGACTTGCGCGCCCGTCTCGAGGGCATCGGCATCCCCCGGAACACGCTCGATGCGCTGTTCTCCAAGTCCAGCCTGGCGCGCAGCGAACGCCAGGCCCTGGCGGGGCTGGAAACCTGGCAACCGGTGGCGCGCGACATGCCGGTGATGCGCGACGGCGTGATGCGCACCTACAAGAGCGAGGTCGTCCCGGCCCAGTTCATTGGCCATGAATTGGGCGTCGATCTGGGGCGGGGCCGGATCGGCGGGGTGTCCGCGGGCGTCAAGGACAGCGAGGATCATGCCCGCAATCTCAAGGTCAGCCGCCTGCGCGATCCCGATGGCCAGGTGATGACCACGGTGGTGGGCCATGGCGTGCTGGACATGTGGGGCGTGGGAAACGGCGGGGATCGCCGGACTTCCAATGAACGCGGCGCGCGCGAAGTGCTCGAAGTCGCCCTGACCAGCAACGAACGCCTGCGCGGCGTGCTGACCGATCCCGAACGGCCGCAGGATGCCCCGCCGCCCCGGCTGGTGCACGTCAGCGTCAACCTGATCTCGCCCGATTCGCTGCGCGACAATCTGGGCATCCAGGATTACCAGGAACGGACCTACACGCAGAACCAGTTCCGGGCCTTCGAAGCCAATTCGGGGCCGGGTCAGACCCTGCGCGTATTCGATCCGGATCATCCGGAGCGGCCGGGCGAGGCGCGCGACGTGGATGTGGACGCCATCACGTTCTCGTTCGGCATCAACGCCATTTCCACCGGTGGACGCGAAATGCTCATGCGTGTCTGGAACAATGTCCACGAGCACAACACCGCCAACATGATCAAGCTGGTGGGCGACCTGGGCGAAGGCGCCTTCGGCGCCCGGGGCGTGCGGCCGGGCGGCTTCGTGGGCGAGGTCTATGACCGCCTCGAGACCGTGGTCAACGACCCGACCACGCCGCCCGATCAACTGGCCAAGGCGGAGGGCCTCATGGCTCAATTGCGCGGCCAGACCGACCTGGTGCGCAGCATGTTCACCGAGGAAGCCTTCCGCACGGGCAATGGCGATACCGCCAAGATGGGGCGCGAGATCCTGGTTCTGCAGGGGCTGGCCGAACAGGGGCTGGGCCTGGTGGGCGCCACCGATCTGGCCGGCACGATGTCCAAGGGCTGCAAGAGCGACAAGGATCGCGGCGGTGTCACCGACGTCGAACTGAAGTCCAAGCTGATCCTGCGCGATCTGGGCGGCGAGATGAATCCCGACGAACGCCTGGAAGGCGACGATCAAGGCGTCTACTATACGGTCAGCGCCAGTTCCGGCCAGCTCGAAAACCAGCGCTGGAATACGGGGATGGGGGGGAGCAAGGAGGCCGGTCACCTCAAGGACCGGTTGCCTGATCCCGAAGTCCGTCAATTCCTTTGCGGGCTGGGCAAGTTCGCCAAAGCCTGATCACGATCCATGACCCAATCCATTGAATCACAGGAGCACCGCATGTCTCTCTCTTCATACCAGGCCTTGATCGCCGAACTGGGCCGGACGCTGGGCATGGCCGACATGGCTGCGGGCGAGGACGGCTACGTGGGACTCGTGGTCGACGGTCACGAAATCCACATCCAGCACGAGGCGGAGGACGACGAGGTCATCCTGTTCGCCCGCCTGCCCGAGGCGGACCCCGATCGCAGGGAAGGGATCTATGCCATGCTGCTGGCGGCCAACATGTTCTGGCAGGGCACGCGGGGGGCGACCTTCAGCGCCGATTTCGACACGGGCCGCGTGTTCCTGGCGGATCGGCGTGCGCAGGTGGCCCTGGATGTGGAATCGCTCTCGGACTGGATCGAGCGATTCGCCAACGTGGCCGCCTATTGGCACACTCGCATCGAGGACGCCAACGATGGCGGCCCCTTGCGCACCGGCGACATGTCGGACGCCGCGCCGGGCAAGCCGGACGGCATGCTCCCGGGCGATTCGCTGGCCTGAACCGTTTTACGTGATCCGAACCAGAGGGCGCCCGAGCGCCCTCTGGTTTTTGCCCTCTGTTCAATTGCGCCGGTCTGGCGTACTTTTAACAGTCCGCCATCCAAGATGCCCGCTCAGGCGGGACACATTCTCATGTCCGTCGACTCTTCTTATGTCCATCTGATCGCTGAACTGGGTCGGGCGCTGGGCATCGCCGGTCTGGCGCCCTCTGCCGAGGGGATCTGCCAACTGGTGTTCGACGGTCGCCAGATCGTGCAAGTGGTGCACGTGGGCGCGCACGGGCTGGTGCTGGTCTCGTGCAGGCTGGCCGATCACGGGATCGATGCCCGCCAGGCCGAGCGCATGGCCCGGGCCAATTTCATGCAGGCGGGGCACGGCGCGGTCCTGTGCCTGGCACCCGATGGCCGGCCGCACGCGCAGGTGGCCCTGAACCTGGCCGAATGCACCGCCTCCGTGCTCTGCTCGGTGCTGGAGTCCCTGCTGGACCGGGCCGACGACTGGACCCGGGCGGGCGCGACCGATGCGCCAGCCGCGCGTGACCCGGCGTTCTTCCTGCAATCCGTCTGAGCCCGATCGGGGCGTGGAGGGGGCGGACCGGGGGCGGCTGCGCCCCGGCCGCGGCCTCAGGACGACTTCTGGATGATGCCTTTGAGCGAGTCGGAAATCTGTTTGGTGATGGTGCTCTGCAGTTCGATCATCATCGTCCATTGCTGCGTCTGTTGCTGCAGCATCAGCAGGTCGGCCTGCGAGATGTTGCCGTCGGCGTCCGCCTGCAGAGTGGAGAGCGTGTCGCGCAGCTTGCTTTCCTGCGTGCGGATGCCGCTGTAGATCGTGTTGTTGACGGTGTTGAAGTTCAGGCCGGACGAACCGGAAAGACCATTGAGTGCCATGATGGGCTCCTGGCGAGGGTGAAAAGGATCAAAGGGGCTGCGCGGGCCCTGGCGGGTCCGCGGGGGATGCTTCATTGGCCGGCCACGAGGCCAGGATCGCCGATGCCGCAGCCGCGGCGTCGGCGACATCCCGCCAGACCGGGAAATTCTGGCGGGGCAGGCCCGCGGACATGCGGGCCCGCAAGGTGGCTTCCATGCGGGCGGCCCGTGCGGCCAGCGCGTCCCGCAGGGCCGCGCCTCCGGGGGCGGCCAAGCGGGTTTCGAGATCGGTCAGTGCGGTGGTCATGGTTCGGTCCGTGTTCAGCGCAGCACGATCGCGGGGCGAGGGCCGTCGAAAGTCAGGCGTCGTTCCTCGATGCCGGTCAGGCGATACTGCCTGTAGGTGCCGCCTACGAGCAATTTACTCCCATCTTCCAGCACGATAAAGGGTGTCTTGCCGCTGACCACGCTGAGGATGCCGAACGGTACGGTGCTGGCGGCGGGCCGGTCCTCGTCGGGCAGCGCGGCGACATCGAAGAAGCGGCGATTGAATTCCGCCAGGATGCGCTCGAAGCGGGCCAGCTGGGTGTCGTCCAGCCTGGATGAGTCCGCTCGCAGATGATGGCGATCCCAGGTCAGGGTGACGCCGCTCAGGCCTGCCGCCGCGAGCTCCCGGGTCAGCGCATCGGCCACGGCCGGCGCCATCTGGATGGTGTTTCCCATGATGGTCATGCCCGGCAGTTGCGCGCGGACCGCCTCGATCGCCGCCGCGCGTTCCGTTTCGTCCGCCGCGATGCCCAGGATGCTCAGGCGGCCATCGCCGTCGTAGCGGGGGGCGTATTTCACCGGGTAGGCTTCCAGTGTCGTGCGAGCGGTCCGGATCGCGTCCGCTTCCACGCTGACCTGCATGGCCGGCATGGGCCAGATCTGTGCCAGCGCGGAGGCCAGCGCATCGCGCTCGTCCGCGTCCCGCACCCAGCCCGATACCTGTGCCGTCTTGCCGCCGGCCGCCATGGCTGCCCGCAGGCGGGAGGTCAGGCCCAGGCGTTCCAGGACGGCCTGGATGCGCGGCAGGGATTGCTCGGCGGCGATGCGCGGATCGGGGCGCGCGGGGGCCGGGATCGTGGACGGCAGCAGCCAGGCCATGGCCATCGCCACGACGATGGCCAGACCGGCGGCGGCCAGACCCAGGATCATGATCCAGGAGGAGCGGCTGCGCGCAGGCCTGGAGGCCCGGTCCTGGCGGGGATCCGCGTGGATGGGGGGGGTGGCCCGCGCGGGCTCCTCTCCCGACGTGCCGTCGGGCTCCGGAGCGGATGCCGCGGCCTCGATGGGTGTGGCCTCGGCGGCGGACGCGTCGTTGTCGCCTTCCTCATCGGCCGTTTCAGGCGCATCGACCCAGGGATCTTCGGGATGGGATACGGTGAGCCAGACCGGGCCGAGGGGCAGCGGCTGATTGTATGGCGTGCCGGATGCCGCGTCCGGTTCCGGTTCGCTCTCGCCGGGCGTCAGGTTCCAGCCTTGGTCGCTCAGAACCAGCCGCGCCGCGCGCGCCGGCAGGCCGGTATCGGCCAGGACGATGTCGCAATCCGGGTCCGCGCCCACCAGGGCGCCGTGGGTGACGGGGCAGCGCGCCTCCCGGTGCAGGCCGGAAAGCACGCGCAGTTCGAGCGTCGCGTTCATCCCGGCCTCCTGGGGGAGGACCGTCGCGCGGGCGTGGAGGCCTGGAGGCGGGTCATAGATCCACCCGGGCCAGGGGCTGCACGTTGATTTCCTGAGTGAGCTCCTGATAGGACAGGACCGGCAATTCGTATAGGTCCTGTTCGATCATCTTGCGCAGATAGCGGCGGATGTCCATGGACGTGAGCAGCACCGGCTTGCGTGCGCTGGCTGAAATATCGCCCACCGCCTGCCGGATGTTCTCGACCAGTTTCTTGGTGGCGCCGGGGTCCAGCGCCAGATAGCTGCCGGCCGATGTCTGGCGGATCGCCCCGCGGATGGTTTCTTCGACGTTGGGCGCCAGCAGATAGGCGGGCAGGATGTTCTGGCCGCTGGAGTATTTGTGGCTGATGTGCCGCTTGAGCGACACGCGCACGTATTCGGTGAGCAGGACGGAGTCCTTTTCCTTCTGGCCCCATTCGATCAGGGCTTCGAGCACGGCGCGCAGATTGCGCACGGAAATGTCCTCGGACACCAGCCGTTGCATGATTTCGGCGAGCTTCTGCACCGGCATCACACGCAGGGCTTCCTTGACCAGATCGGGGAATCGATCCTCCATGGCGGTCAGCAGGAAGCGCGTCTCCTGGATGCCGATGAAGTCCGAGGAATATTTTTTCAGCACGAAGGCCAGGTGCCAGGTGAGGATCTGGTGGGCGTCCAGGCAGGGAATGCCGGCGGCGGCCAGCATGGGGACGTGCGAGGCTTCGGTCCACAAGGCCGGAATCCCGGGCAGGAAGGGTTTGTCGGTGGCGTAGGGCACCTGTAGCGCCTGAAGGTTCTGCTCGGTGTCGCGCACCAGGACGTAGCCGGGCCGCAACTGGCCTTGCGACACCGGGACTTCGGAGAGCAGGATGAGATAGGTGTTTTCAGGCAGGGCGTCGTTGAAGCGCAGCTGGATCCCCGGGAACGGCACCCCCAGATCGAAATAGAGCGCGCGCCGGATCTTGATCAGTTCCTCGTTCAGCTCGTCGGCGTCGAAATGCCGTTGCAGGCCCGCCGCCACGTCCATCATCAGCGGCAGGGTAGGAGCGAATTCGGCGCCACCCTCGCTCCTGGGTTTGGGGGCTGGCTGGCCGTCGGCCGCCAGCGCGGGGATCTCGGTGATCTCGCCGGTCTTCTCGTCCACGACCTTGCGGGTATTGCGCAGCAGCACGAAACCGATCGTGCCCACGACGGCCGCCAGGGCGAGGAAAGTCAGGGTGGGCATCCCTGGGATCAGGCCCATGCCCAGGGCCACCACCGAGGCGATCAGCAGGGCGCGCGGCTGGGCCAGCACCTGGGCGCCGATGTCCTTGCCGACGTTCGACGGGCCGCCTTCACCGGTCTGCACGCGGGTCACGATGATGCCCGCGCAAATGGCGATGAACAGAGCCGGGATCTGGGCGATCAGGCCGTCGCCGATGGTCAGGATGGAATATATCTGCACGGCTTCGCCGGCGGACAGCCCGCGTTGCAGCGTGCCGATGAGGATGCCCCCCAGCAGGTTGACCGCGACGATGATCAGGCCCGCGATGGCGTCGCCCTTGACGAACTTCATGGCGCCGTCCATGGCGCCGTAGAGCTGACTTTCCTTCTCGACCAGGCTGCGGCGCTTGCGCGCCTCGTCCATGTCGATCGTGCCGGCGCGCATGTCGGCGTCGATGGACATCTGCTTGCCCGGCATGGCGTCCAGAGAAAAGCGGGCCGCGACCTCGGCCACGCGCTCGGCGCCCTTGGTGATGACCACGAACTGCACGATGGTCAGGATCAGGAAGACCACCAGGCCGACGATCAGGTTGCCGCCGACCACGAAATTGCCGAACGTCTCGATGATGTGACCGGCATCGCCCTGCAGCAGGATCAGACGCGTGGTGGCGATGGAAATACCCAGGCGGAACAGGGTGGTGACCAGCAGCACCGAGGGAAAGGACGAGAAGGACAGCGGCGAGGGCAGGTACATCGCCACCATCAGCAGGATGGCCGACAGCGTCATGTTGGTGCCGATCAGCATGTCCACCAGCGAGGTGGGCAGCGGCAGGATCATCATGAAGATGATCGAGACGATCAGCACCGCCAGGACGATGTCGTTGCGGCTGGTGAGTAGATTGACGGCGCGGGTGAGGGCTTGTTGCATGAAGGCTGCTCAGCGAGAATCGGCGGAATGGGCCTGCCGGGCGCGCAGGTCCGTGTAGGCCCGCATGGCGGCTTCGGCCTCGGCCTCGCGCCCCAGGGCGACCAGGGTCTGGGCGCGGACCAGATGGAAGGCGCCCGTCAGGCCCCCCTGGAGCGCCACGCGATCCAGAGTGCCCAGGGCGGTTTCGGGCTTGCCGGCGCGCAGTTGCGCCAGGGCCAGCGAGATGCGCTGGCGCGCGTCGGCCAGGCCCAGTTCGTCGAGCGCGGTCAGCAGCACGGCCGCCTTTTCCGGGCGATCGTTCTCCAGATAGATGTACGACAGAAGGTCCAGCAGCGCGGGGCCGTGCCGGCCCAGCGGGTGGGGGGCTTCCGGGCCGGGCAAGGAGTCGGGCGGCGTGCTCATGCCTTCATCCCTGGTACAAGGCGCTGCGGTACATGGCGACCAGATCGCGCAGGTTGGTTTCTTCCTTGAGCAGGCGCACGGCGCGATTCAGGATGCGGCCGTCGCCACTCCCGTTTTCGGCCAGGCCTGCGAGCCCTTTCAGGGCTTCGCGCAGAGCCTCGGCGAATTCCGAGGGCATGAGCAGGTCACGGTTGCCGATATCGGGGCGCAGGGCCTCTTCGAGGAAACTGCCGGTGTTGGGCTTCTCGAGCAGTTGCGTCAGCTGGGCGCGCACCGGGTCGTCGGTGGGCGTCAGGTTGCGCCGTTCGGGCAGGCCTTGGGTGGCCTGCTCGTCCTTGCGGGCATAGACGATGGCGTCGATGCCGTGATCGAAGCTCATGAGCCGGTTGAGACCGATGTCGGACATGGAGCGCTCCAGTTCAGGTGTCCGAACCCAGGGCGTCGAGCCACTGGGACAGGTATTCGAGCGCCTGGCGCAGGCGCGGTTCGGTGAATGCGTGTTCGTCCAGCCGGATCAGCGCCAGCAGATGCGCGACGCCATCATATTCGCGCAGCGCCGGCTGCACCGGCCAGTCGCCCAGATAGCTGTGGTGGGCGCGCTTGCAGGCGCGCCGCATCCAGTCGCCGCTGTCATAGCGGACCGGCAGGGCGGCATAGACGAGGATTTCCCGGCCGGTCTGCTCAAGGCCCAGCAGGCGGCCCGGCTCGGTGCGGAAAACGACCTGGCCCCGTGCGTCGAAGACCAGACCGGGGATGCCGGCGGTCTCGCCGAATTGCTGCAGGATGGCGTCGGGACTGCTCATCAGAGATCCTCTTCGTCGATCGCCATGTCCAGGGCGCCCTGGATGGCGTTGAGGACGCCTTGCCGGGCTTCGGCGTCCGGAAATACTTGGATGGGCAGGTCGCCCATCAGGGACTTGACGCCAGACAGGAACGTCACCCGCCCTTCGGGCGATGTGACGCCGTGCTGCTGCGCCATGGTCGTGAAGCGTGAGTCGTTGAGCCATTTTTCCCCGGTCAGCCCCACCAGGTCGCGCATCAGGCGTTCTCCGTCGGGCGCGCCCTGGCTTTTGGCCCGCAGGTCGTCGGAAAGGCCCGCACAACCGTCGAGCACGGTGACGGCGACCTGCAGATGATACAGGTCGCCGGTGAGCGCCTGCAGACGCTGTGGCGAAACGGAAGGGCGGGCGGCCGCCAGATCCTGTCCCAGGGCCAGGATCAGTTGTTTCAGGCCGCGGCCCACATCCTTGCCGCCGAACCGGGTCAGGGCCAGATCCAGGGCCTTGCCCAGGGAGTCCTCGCCAAGAACGATGTCGCGGTAGGTGTTCTGGAAATCCCGGACGCCCTGGGCGCTGGTGGCGAACTCGCCGGCGCTGCCCAGGGTGTTGAGCCCCGCCCGGATCTGGGGGCCGCTTTCGATTTCGAGGTCGGACAGCGCGTCGCGCAGGGATTCCAGGATCTCGGGGTCTGCGCCGTCCCGTTCGCCTTTGCGCAGGGTGTATTGGAGGGCCAGGTATTGTTGCGAGACGTCGCCGAAGGCCTGGGCGGCCTGCTGCCTGGGCCCGCCCTTGCCTGCCAGCAGGCTGGCGGCCAGCGCCTCGAGCTTGGCCTGGGCGTCCGGATCCCTGGTCTGTTGCAGCATCTCGAGGATTTCCTCGAGCCGCATCAATTCCATGGGGCGATCAGGCTTGATCTTGCGTTGGGCGTGGTGCTTGTTTTCGACCTTTTCAGCCATGTGCAGGCTGATTTCCTCGGCCGCGTCTCCCAGCGAGGAGACCTCGCCGTCCAGCAGCACCGCCTGCTCGCCCAGCAGGGTGCCGGTCCGGGCTTGGCCGGCATCGAACCCGGCCTGCTGGCCGAGAGAGCTGAAGCCGGGGGAGATTCCTCCGGTGTCGATGCGATTCATGATGGACGGGGCTCCGCGTTGATGCTGTGCTCGCATAGTAACCGCGCCGGGCGAAAGGTTCCCGCGGACAACGGGGAGGACACTCATGGAATCCCGGTATCAGGGTTTTTCCTGATGGCGGGCGGGGGGTGGCGCGGATGGAACTGGCGGGCGGCGGATGACACTCATGCTCTTGAAGGCGGTTTCGCCGGGCCTGGCCCCCTGAGGGGAACTCCCGGACGGGATCGGTTACTGAGCAAGTGGCTGTTCATACAAGTATGCATGCGGCCCAACCATAGGATGATCCAGAGATGAGCTCTCCCATAACCAATTCCGGCGGCATCAATTTCCAGGCCGCGCTGGCCAGTGGCGACATCCAGACCTTGATCCAGATGGTCCAGGGCGAACGCGTGCGGTTGCTGGATTCGCAACTGGTGGACCAGGTCAAGGCCGTGCAGTCCCGCAACGACCAGATCGCCAAGCTCAACAATGTCCTGTCCGAACTGAACAAGATGCAGCAGTTCTACGGCACGGAGGGCAATGAAACTTTTTTGAAGGATACGTCCGATGCCTACGGCGACAAGGCCGGCCGCACGTATGAGCAGTTCGTCCAGCAGTACGAGGCGCCTCTGAACAAGGCGATCGAGGATGCCGGCATCACGGATCTGGGCTTCCCCAACAATGGCAACACGGGCCGGGTGCCTTCCGACGGGAAGGGCAATTTCGGGCAGACTTTCGATCAGGATGGCAACATCGTCAAGGTGACGGGGTCCAATGTGTGGGGCGGCAACGCCACCAAGGGTCAGATGGACGCGGCCATCACCAAGATCAAGGGCCTGATTGATGCCGAGAGCAACAACCAGCAGATGGACATGCTGCGGCTGCAGAGCCTGAACAACAAAAAGAACGAGTCGATCGAAGTCCTGACCAACACGCAGAAGAAAAACACCGACGCCAATTCCAACATCATCCGCAACATCTGATCGGGACCCGCCCGGTTTTATTTGCGCCGTCCATCTTCGAGGCGGCCCCGTACACGAGGAGTTCATCATGAGCATGACAGTCAACAACAATGGCGGCATCAATTTCCAGGCCGCGCTGGCCAGCGGCGACATCCAGACCTTGATCCAGATGGTTCAGGGCGAACGCGTGCGGCTGCTGGATTCGCAACTGGTGGACCAGGTCAAGGCCGTGCAGTCCCGCAACGATCAGATCGCCAAGCTCAACAACGTGCTGTCCGGACTCAACGCCGTGCTGGGCCGGGCCAACAGCACGGAGGCGAACAAAAAAATCAACGACGGCAACAGCCAGTGGAATGCCGATGCGATCACCAACATCGAATTGCCGCTGAACGACCAGATTCGTGAGCTGGGCCTGTCGAACCTCACGGGCAATTCCAACGTGTTCGGTCAGTGCACGGCCGGGCCCGATTTGCCGAAAAATGCCGGACAAGGGCACGGAATCACGGGCGACAGCGTCATTTCCGGCAACTCGACCCGCGGCGAAATCGAGGCCGCCATCACCAAGGTCAAGGGCCTGATCGATGCCGAGAGCAACAACCAGCAGATGGACATGCTGCGGCTGCAGAGCCTGAACAACAAAAAGAACGAGTCGATCGAAGTCCTGACCAACACGCAGAAGAAAAACACCGACGCCAATTCCAACATCATCCGCAACATCTGATCGGGACCCGCCCGGTTTTATTTGTGCCGTCCATCTTCGAGGCGGCCCCGTACACGAGGAGTTCATCATGAGCATGACAGTCAACAACAATGGCGGCATCAATTTCCAGGCCGCGCTGGCCAGCGGCGACATCCAGACCTTGATCCAGATGGTTCAGGGCGAACGCGTGCGGCTGCTGGATTCGCAACTGGTGGACCAGGTCAAGGCCGTGCAGTCCCGCAACGATCAGATCGCCAAGCTCAATACCGTGCTGGCGGGACTCAATTCCTACGCTTCGCAGATCGACGGCACCGATGCCGGCAGCAAGCCCAAGGGCAGCGAGTGGAGCAACGAAAAGATCAAGCAGTACGAAATGCCGCTGAACGATGCCATCCAGGATGCCGGGCTCACGGACCTGGGGTTTCAGAACCGCACCGGTCAGCGCACGCCGCAGCCTGGTGAGACCAGGGACGGCAGCGCCGGCAAGTTGCTGAGCGGCACCAATGTGATTACCGGCAGTGTCACCAAAGGCGAGATCGACGCGGCCATCACCAAGGTCAAGGGCCTGATCGATGCCGAGAGCAACAACCAGCAGATGGACATGCTGCGGCTGCAGAGCCTGAACAACAAGAAGAACGAGTCGATCGAGATTCTGACCAACACGCAGAAGAAAAACACCGACGCCAATTCCAACATCATCCGCAATATCTGACGCACGTCCGGTCGGCATCCGCCGACCGGCTTCATTACTCACTCGACCGCCAGGGCGGTTTGAATCAAGGAGCAGATCATGAGTACTTCAGGCGTGGGCGGTTCCCTTCCCATCGACATCAGCCAGGCGATTGCCTCCGGCGACATCCAGACCTTGATCCAGATGGTCCAGGGCGAGCGTGTGCGGCTGCTGGATTCGCAACTGGTTGACCAGGTCAAGGCCGTGCAGTCCCGCAACGACCAGATCGCCAAGCTCAACAATGTGTTGTCCGCCCTGACGAAATTCCAGGGTGCGATCAGCGGAACCGACGCCGGCAGCAAGGTCAAGGACTGGAACTGGGACAAAGTCGACCAATATGAGATCCCGCTGAATGACGCCATCAAGGAAGCGGGCATCTCCGACATCGGCTTTACCGGGGATGGCCGTGTGACTCCGGGGCCGGGTCAGAGTGTGGACGACGGGCACGGCCACGTGATCAGAGGTCAGAAAAACACCTGCAACGGCGGCACGACCAAGGGCCAGATCGACGCTGCGATCACCAAGGTCAAGGGCCTGATCGATGCCGAGAGCAACAACCAGCAGATGGACATGCTGCGGCTGCAGAGCCTGAACAACAAGAAGAACGAGTCGATCGAGATTCTGACCAATACCCAGAAGAAGCACACCGACGGCAATTCCAATATCATTCGCAACATCTGACGACAGGTATTCAATCATGGCCAACAAGACGCTCGAAGAAATCATGCGGGAAGCCGAGGCGCTGGTTCGGGAGGTTCAGCAGAGCCTGAACGAGACCCAGGAGATCTATCAGGCCCAAGGGCTGGATGCTCACAAGCTCAACGAATCCATGGGGCCGAAAGAGCGGGCCGAGGCCGAGGCCTTGTTTCGCAAGGACATGGAGGACATCGAGCGCGAGGTGAATGAAGAGGCGGCCCGCCTGAGCTTCGCCAATGCCGCGCCCCGCACGGGCGGCATGCGCAAGATGCGCAACATGATCTGAGACAAACCGCCGCCGCAGCGCGGCGGCCAGCACACCACAAAGGAATGCCCATGAATGCGCAAACGGTCCCCGAGATCACCGAAGAAGAAGCCGCCGGTATCGCCGAGAATTTGCTCGGCCTCTGGAAGGCCGGCGGCACGCTGGCCCAGGCGATGGGCCTGTCGCCCCGGGAATGCGAAGCCATGTACGCCTACGGTCATGCACTCTATGCACAAGGCAAGTACAACGATGCCTTCAAGATCTTCGCCCAGCTGGTCTCTTACGATCATATGGATTCCCGCTATCAGCTGGCGCTTGCCTCCGCGTTGCAGATGACCAAGCGCTATGAAGAGGCCCTGCAGCATTACATGATCGTGACGGTGATGCGCCTGGACGATCCGGTACCGGTCTACCACTGCGCCGAGTGCCTGCTGGCTCTGGGCCGGCCGGCCGAAGCGGCCGAGTCGCTGGAATTGGCGATCGACACCCTGTGCAAGCCGGGCGAGCATGATGCGGTCAAGGCGCGAGCCGAGATGCTGCTCAAGGCCGTCCGGACAAAGATCCCGGCCAAATAATCATGTTCCGGCATGGAACGACTTTGACCCTGGTGTCCACTTAATCTGCATAGGCGCCAATGACGGCGCGGAACGAAAACCGAGTCAGCATCCCGGAGCACATCATGACGATTTCCCTGCAATCCACTTTCCCTCCCGGCTATATTCCTCCCGGCGTCGATCCCAAGTCCCTCGATGCCGCCACGAAGAAGATGGTGGAGACCACCGGCATCACGATGGATGTCGCGCTCAAGCTGATCGGGGTGGAGACCAACGAATCCAGCGCGGGCCGTCTCGACGCCCTGCTGCGGTCCATGCTGCCGGAGCCCTCCGGTGCCAAGGCCTCGGGGGATCCCTTCGGCAAGCTCGGGACTGAAACAGTGGCCATCGACATCTATTCGGTGATGGCCCTGTTCCAGAAGTGCGCCCAGGAGATGCGCAACCAGGCGCGCGAGGTGCGGAATTCCGAAACGCAGGCGCAGGTCGCCAGCCTGAAGAACGCCGCCCAGGAAATCCGCAATGCGGCCGAAGACCGCCTGCAGCAGGCCATCATCCAGGGCTCGTTCCAGATTGCCGGCGGCGTTACATCGATCGGCATGAGTGTCGTCGGCGGCATCCTGAGCGCCAAGAGCATCAAGAGCGGCGGCGAAGTCAATGAAAACGGCATCCGGGTCGATCCCAAGACCGATAAACCGATCGATCTCCAGATCGTCCAGGACAGCAAGTTGCAGGGCAATTGGGGCACCGGGCTGAGCAGCACCGCGCAAAGCGCGGGCGGCATCTTCTCCAGCGCCGGCAGCATGATCGGCGCCGGCAGGGAGCAAGCGGCCGCCGAGCACGACGCCAAGAAGTCCGAGCTTGAATCCGATGCCCGCGTCCATGAGCAGAGCGTGCAGCAGGCCAACGAACTGATGCAGCAGATGATGGATGTGATCCGTGACGTGCGGGAAAAGCTGGGCGCCATCGACCAGGCGCGCACCGAAACCAACCGCAGCATTTCGCGCAACGTCTGACCAAGCGCCCACGATAGCCAGGAGCGAACATGAATACGACGATTTCGAACGTACCGGGTTATACGCCGCCACTGGGGGGGACGACGCCCGGCCAGGTCGACGGATCGGGCGGCACGTCCGGCGCCGGGAGCACCGGCCAGGTCGATCTTGAAAAGTTCTATGACGATGTCCTGACGCTCGTCAGACAGCAGGAAGGCTCCGGCGTGTCGGATCGCGGCGGCAACCCGCTGATCGACAAGAACGGCGCGCCGCGCATCGATACGCCGAGCGAGGTCTTCAGCGCCAGCGACATGGTCGATCTGCTGCGCAGCCTGCGCAGCAAGACCCAGGACGAACAGCTCTCCACCGCCCAGAAAGGCCTGGAGTCCGCGCGCATCAAGGCCGAAAAGAACACCGAGCACCAGCTCGAGAAGATCCAGGAATGGATCGACAAGTGCAAGGAAGCCGAGTCCAAGGGCGCGCTGGGCAAGATCTTCGGCTGGATCGGCAAGATCTTCGCCTTTGTCGCGGCGATCGCGACGGTGATCGCGGCCGCTGCGGCGACGGTCGCCACGGGCGGCTCGGCCGCGCCGCTGCTCGCCCTGGCCATCGTGGGCGCCATCAGCGCCACCATGACGCTGGTCAGCGCCATTTCCCAGGAATGCGGCGGTCCGGAAATCAGCATCAACAGCCTGATCCAGCACACGGTTGGAAAATTCCTGACCGACGTGTGCGGCATGGATCCCAAGCAGGCGGAAAACATTTCCAATATCGTGGGCGGCATGCTGGCGATGACCTGCCCCATCATGCTGGCCATCGAGCCTTCGCTGCTGGGCAATATGGCCCAGAGCATCGCCCTGATGGCCGGCGCGGACGAGAAGACCGCCGGCTATATCGGCATGGCGCTGACGATCGCGGCCGCCATCGGCATCGGCATCGCCATGGCGGTGATGACGGGCGGTTCGTCCGTGGCCTCGACTGCGGCCCAGGTCGGCAACAAGGTGCTACTCTCCTCCATCAAGGTTTTCAATACGGTCATGTCCACGGCCAACACGGTCGTCTCCGGCGGAACCCAGATCGCGCAGGGCGGCCTGAACATCTCCAAGGCACAGTCGCAAGAAAAAGCCGATAAAGCGATCGCGGACAAGAAGGAACTCGAGGCCATGATGCTCAAACTGCAGAAGCAGATGGAAGAAGGTCGCGAGGAAATGAAGAAGATCATCCAGCAGATCGAGGAAAGCACCCAGCTCGTCAGCAAGATGATCGCCGGCACGACCGACAACATGAACCAGATCGCCATGAACATGGGCAGCCGGTCGACGGTCTGACCGGTCAAGTCGCACACAGGAGAATCGCATGTCCCAGCCCGCCACCGCATCCCGCAGCCCGTTCGGTCAGCAGCTTTACGACGGCCTGCAGGCGCTGCCGGCCAGTTCCCGCATGAGCAACGCGCAACTCGAGGTCATCTACGCCCTGGCCTACGCCCATGTCACCCAGGGGCAATATGCCCAGGCGCTGCCGGTGTTCTCGATTCTGGCCACCTACGGCCCCACCCGGCGGCACTATATCGCCGGGCTGGCCCTGTGCCTGGAGCAATGCGGGCGCTACGAAGAGGCCATCAGCATGTATTCGCTGCTGATCACTCTGTTCCCGGGCAGTCCGGAGCCCGCTGTGCAGATTGCCGAGTGTCTGTTGATGCTGGGCCGTACGGCCGAGGCGGTCGAGGAACTGGACCGCGTGTTGCTCGGCATTGGGGAGTCGGATGGCGAATACGATGCACTTCGACCCCGCGCCCAGGTATTGCGCGATCTGGCCGGGAGAAGGGTCTCCTGATGCCTGCGGGCCGAACGCTCCCTTCCGGCGCGTCTTCGCCCGGTTTCCAAGCCGTCTCTCCGGAGACGGCTTTTGTGCTTGAAGCCGACGACGCCCGCTTCCTGACCGAAATCGGCATGCTGGCCGCCGGTCGGGGGGACGTGCGTCGGGCGGATCCGATTTTCAATGCCTTGCGACGTGTTCGGCCGGACCGTGCCTATCCCCTGGTGGGGCTGGCCGTGGCGCGCATGAACGCCGGCCGCGCCGCCGAGGCCGCCCGGCTGCTGGAAGGCGCCGAACTCGCCGACCCTGAGGAACGGGCGCTGGCGCGGGCCTGGTGCGGCCTGGCGCTGCAACTGGCCGGCCGGGCCGCCGAAAGCCGCCGGGCATTGACCGACGCCGCCGCGCTGCCCGGAGAAGGCGGCACACTGGCCCGGCGGATGCTGGGTCTGGCGGTGGAAACGCAGAATGATCTGTAATCAAGGAGTCCGACCATGGAAATTGCTGCACTGACGGCCGCGCTGGGGGCGCAGGCCTTGCCCGCGACCCAGCCTGCGGCGCGCGCCGAGCCGGCCAGTCTGGCGACCGAGCGTTTCAACGCGCTCATGAATGCGCCCCAGGATCCCGCGCTCGGCGGCGTCCCCGCGGCGCTGCAATCGGTCTTTGCCGCGCCGTCGCCGGATGGCGTGCCCACGCTGGGCGGACAGATCCTGACGGGCCTGAGGGGCGTGGCGACCGACTTTTCGGACAAATGGAAAGATGTCGCGCACAGCCTCGACGGCATGGGCGCTCAGCCGGCGATCAGCGACATGCTGCGCCTGCAGACCGAACTGCTGCAGGTCTCGGTGCAGTATGAACTGGTGGGCAAGGCGGTGTCACGCTCCACCCAGAATATCGATACGCTGGTCAGGATGTCTTGATGGCTCTTTCAAACGTGTTTTCGTCCTATTCCTTCGTCCGGACGCTGCGGCTGGCGTTGGCCGCCCTGGCACTGACGGCCCTGGCGGCCTGCGGATCCAGCGTGACCCTGTACTCGTCCGCCAGCGAAGGCGAGGCCAATGAACTGCTGTCGGTGCTGCTGGACGCGGGCATCCATGCCGAGAAGGTCTCCGGCAAGGAAGGCGTGGCGGTCTCCGTCGATGGCTCCCAGGTGGCCCGCGCCCTGGACATTCTCCGTTCCCAGGGCCTCCCGCGCGAGCGCTTCGACGGCATGGGCCAGATCTTCCGCAAGGAAGGCCTGGTGTCTTCTCCCCTCGAGGAACGCGCCCGATACATCTACGCCCTGTCGCAGGAACTGACCAACACCCTGTCGCAGATGGATGGCGTGCTGGCGGCGCGCGTGCACGTGGTGCTGCCCGAGCGGGGCGAAATCGGCGAAGCCGCCACCCCCTCGACGGCGGCCGTGTTCATCAAGCACCGGGTCGGCTATTCCTTCGACGCGCTCAAGCCGCAGATCCGCCAGTTGGTGACGCATGCCATTCCCGGCTTGACCGAGGACCGGGTCTCGATCGTGCTGGTGTCCGCACAGCCCGGAACGGGCGCGGGCCAGGAGACACCCGTGCAGGTCTCGCTCCTGGGGTTCCAGGTGGCTCAGGCTTCGGCCGGAGGCCTTGGGGCGCTGTTGGGCGTGCTGATATTGCTGATCCTGGGGCTGGCCGGTGGTCTGGGCTACCTGTTCTGGCGCGGCGGCTGGTCGCTGCTGGGTGCCGCGCCCAAAGATCGTCGTGAGCCGGCGATCCGTCAGCCGGTGCGCGAGGGCTCCGAATGAGTGCAACGCTGTTTGGCGCGCGGCTGCTGGCGTTCAATCTCTTGCCCAGCCTCACGCTCCATCCCAGCAGGCACGCCGCCTTCGGGGCGCCGTCCAGGCCGGTTCCCGCCGCCTGCGCGGCTGCCTGGCACCGTCACTGGTCGGGCGCGATCCTGCGCCGGCTGGATCTGTATGATCGTCCGGTGCTCGACGCGGATCGTCCCGAACTTCCCCTGGCCTTGTTGCCCCCTGACCGGCTGGCCAGGCTCGCGCGCCATGTGGGCGCCGTGCGCTGCGCGCCGCGATTGCGCCGGGTCGTGGCGGGCGGCCAAGTGCGCGAGTTGGCGACCGCGCTGGGAGCCGACGTGCTGGCCTTTGCCCAGCATGCGGAAACCGGTCCATGGTCCCGCCCGGCGGACCAGGACGCCGGCCCCGTCCCGGCCCTGGCGGGCCGGGTGGACAGCATAGGACGCGCGGCCCTGCGCGCCGTTTTCCAGGCCGCCGGGCCGGAACTCGGCCTGCGCGCCGATCTCAGGCTGGAGGATGATCCGGATGCCGAGCCGCCGGAAGAGGGCTGGGCTCCGCTGGATCTGAGCCTGGCCGTTCTCGAACGAATAGAACCGACATGGCATTCCTCATTTCTCGCAACGCATTGAATCCGCGCCCCCTGGAGGCGACCCCGGATCCCTCGGCCCGTGTCCTGCGCGCGGCCGATTACACCGCGTTGGTCCAGGCCCAGGCGCTGCTCGACGAGGCGCGTGCGCAGGCCGACGCCATCCTGGCGGGCGCTCAGGAAGCCTTCGAGGCCGAGTGCCGCCGGGGCTACGAGGACGGCAAGCAGCAGGCCTTGCTGGATCAGGCCGAAAAAATGATCGAGACCGTCGGGCGCACGGTGGATTATTTCGCGGGTGTTGAAAACGAGATGGTCGATCTGGTCATGTCGGCCGTTCGCAAGGTCGTCGATGGTTTCGACGACCGCGATAAAGTCATGATCGTGGTGCGCAATGTGCTGGCCGTGGTGCGCAACCAGAAGCACATGACCTTGCGGCTGAATCCTGACGATGTCGAAGTTGTCCGTGCGCGGATCAACGACATCCTGGCCGATTATCCCGGGGTCGGTTACCTGGATCTGCTGGCGGACGCCCGGCTGGCACAGGGCGCCTGCATCCTCGAAAGCGAGATCGGCATGGTCGAGGCCAGTCTGGAGGGGCAGATCGCGGCCCTCCAGGGCGCTTTCCAGCGTACGCTGGGCAGCCGGATCTAGGCGGGGGCGAGATCATGCGTCAGTTCGACTACATCACCGAAATGATGGAAATGGCGCTGCACGATACGCCGACCCTGAGGATCAAGGGGCGGGTGACGCAGGTCATCGGGACCATCATCAAGGCTGTCGTGCCGACGGTCAAGGTCGGCGAAGTCTGCATCCTGCGCAATCCAGGCGAGAGCTTCGAAATGAAGGGCGAAGTCGTGGGCTTCGCCCGGGACGCCGCCTTGCTGACGCCGCTGGGGGACATGTACGGCATTTCGTCCGCGACCGAGGTCATCCCCACCGGCCGGGCGCATATGGTGCCCGTGGGCCCCGGGTTGCTGGGCCGGGTGCTCGACGGCCTGGGCAGGCCCCTGGACGAGGCCGAGCGAGGCCCCCTGGAGGCGAGCAAGTTCTACCCGGTCTTCGCCGAGGCGCCCGATCCGCTCAAGCGCCGCATCATCGACAAGCCGCTGGAGCTTGGCGTGCGGGCGCTGGACGGCGTGCTGACCTGTGGCGAAGGCCAGCGCATGGGGATTTTCGCGGCGGCCGGCGGCGGCAAGTCCACGCTGATGGGCATGCTGGTCAAGGGCGCCGACGTGGACGTCACCGTGGTGGCGCTGATCGGCGAGCGTGGCCGCGAAGTGCGCGAGTTCCTGGAGCACGAGCTGGGGCCGGAGGGACGGCGCAAGAGCGTCATCGTGTGCGCCACCAGCGACAAATCCTCGATGGAGCGCGCCAAGGCCTCCTATGTCGCCACGGCCATCGCGGAATACTTCCGCGACCAGGGCAAACGGGTGCTGTTCCTGATGGATTCGGTCACGCGTTTCGCCCGCGCGCAGCGCGAGATCGGCCTGGCGGCCGGCGAGCCGCCGACACGCCGGGGCTATCCGCCGTCCGTCTTCGCGACCTTGCCCAAGCTCATGGAACGGGTCGGCATGAACGAGCACGGCTCCATCACCGCCCTCTATACCGTGCTGGTCGAAGGCGACGACATGACCGAGCCCATCGCCGACGAAACACGCTCGATCCTGGACGGGCACATCGTGCTGTCGCGCAAGCTGGGTTCGGCCAATCACTATCCGGCCATCGACGTGCTGGCCTCGGCCAGCCGCGTCATGAACGCCGTGGTGACGAGCGAGCACAAGCGGCTCGCCGGCCGTGTGCGCGAGCTGATGGCCAAATATCAGGAAGTCGAGCTGCTGGTGAAAATCGGCGAGTACAAGCGCGGCGGGGATGCCGTTACGGACGAGGCCATCGACAAGATCGATGCCATCAACCGTTTCCTGCGGCAGAAGACCGACGAGCATTCGACCTTGCCAGAGGCGATCGAGGCCATGGCCGCCATCGTCGGGGAGGCCGCCACATGAATGTGTTCCGCGAACTGATGGCCATCAAGCGCTTTCGCGAGGGGCAGGCGGAGCTGGCCGTGACGCGGCAGCGCCTGACGCTGGCCGAGGCTGAAAGGCTGAAGGAACAGGCCCTGGAGCAGCTCGAGCAATACCGGCGCTGGTCGCAGCAAAGGGAACTGGACATGTACCAGGACCTGTGCAGCCGCCTGGTGCGCGCGAGTGAAATCGAAGACGTCCTGGAAGACGTGGCCGGCTTGCGCGAAGGCGAGCATGATCGCGAAAACCGCGTCGAAGAGGCCGGGGATCAGGCGCGCCAGGAGGCGGAACGCCTGGCCCGGTGCCGCGAAGCGCATCGCGAGGCCTCGCGCATGGTCGAGAAATTCGTTCAGCTGGCCAGCCTGCATGCGGCCGAGGAATTGCGCGAACTTGAACGCAAGGAAGATCTGGAAATGGAAGAGGCCGCGTCCGTGACGCGCGACCACGAGGAATGGACGCAGCATGACGACTATGAGCCCGCATGAACATGACTGAGCGCCGCATTGACCTGGACATCGGCCTGGCCCGGAGCATGCCCGACCTGGGACAGCAGAGCGCCGGCTCATCGCGCCGCGAGGCCTCCGACGCGGATCGCCGCGCTTTCGAACAGGCCCTGGCGCGGGATGGCGACACGTCGTCGCAGGAAACCGCCGATTCATCGGCCGAGACGCCCAAACCGTTCGTTTTTCCAGGTACGATCGTGTCCCCCGGATCGTCCACGCCGGGCTCCGCCCCGGCCGGGCTGGCGAAAGCGCTGAACGAAGCCGCCGACCGCATGCTGGTGGGCGATGGCGGCAGTGGCCGGCGCGAGGTGCGCCTGGACCTGAAGGCCGAGGTCCTGCCTGGCGTGACCGTGTCCGTCTATGAAGAGGAAGGGCGTCTGGTGGCCGCTTTCATCTGCGCCAGCGAGGCCTCGCGCGAAACGCTGAACCGTTGCGCGCAGTCCCTGGCCGACGAGCTTGCGCAATCGCTCGCGCGCGCCGTGCTGGTGCGGGTGAGCACCGACGACCCGGAAGACCCCTGCCTGTTGGAAGCGGCCGCGGCCGCATGATGAAGATGCTTTCATGGATGCGATGAACACACTGTCCCCCCGGATCGCCGCCCTGCCGCGCCTGACCGCCAACCAGGCCCAGGCGCTGACACTTGTCGCGATACATGGCGCGGATCTGCGGGTCGAGCTTCCGGCGCCGGACGGCGCCGACGCGCCCTCCGGCAACTGGCATCTTGGGCTGACGCCGGGAGTGCCCGATGCCTTGCGCCAGGCGGCCTCCTATCGGACCGATCTGGAATGGGCGGGCGCCGCCTTGCGCCTGAGCATGCCGCCGGCCGCCCTCACGGCCTGGACCGATGCCCGGCTGCCGGATCTGGGGGCGGGGGAACTGCCCGAGGCGCTGCGGTCGGCCGCCCTGGAGACGCTGCTGGCCGAGGCGGCGGTGGCGCTGACGCCGGTTTCGCCGGGCGGCCCGGTGCGCGTCCTGGCCGAGCCCCGCGAGGCGTCGCTGCCCCATGCCTGGACCCTGGCCGCCCGCTCGGAGGCGCGCGGCGAAACGGCGCTGATGGTGCTGGAGGCCGATGACCTGGGGCTGATGCTGCTGGCCGGCCTCCTGAGCCGGGTGCCGCCGGGCGGGACGGATGTGTGCGACGAATCGGCCCTGCCGGTGCGCCTGCGCGCGGAGATCGGGCGCGCCGACCTGCCGGCCGCCGAACTGCGCACCCTGGGCGCGGGCGATGTCATCCTGCTGGATCAGTACCTGGTCGGCCCCGAGGGCGAACTATGGCTGGGCATTCCTCAAGGCCAGGGCCTGCGCGTGCGCGCCGAACACTCCTCTTATCTTGTGACCCAAGGCTGGACTTCACTCATGACTCAGACCGCCACTCCCGCTGAAGACACTCCGCCCGCCGAGCCGCTGGATCTGGACGCCGTGCCGGTGCGGCTGACCTTCGATCTGGGCGACCGCGCCCTGCCGCTGTCCGAACTGCGCGCGCTGCAGCCGGGAGCCATCTTCGATCTGCAAAGGCCGCTGACCGACGGACCGGTCATGATCCGCGCCAACGGCGCGCTGATCGGTACCGGCGACCTGGTCGAGGTGGAGGGCCGGATCGGCGTGCGCGTCGGCGCATTGGGCCAGAAATCCCATGAGCGGTAATTTCGATCCCGTCAGCCTGGCCATTGCGCTGGCGCTGCTGGCGCTGCTGCCGCTGGCCGCCGTGATGACCACTTCCTTCCTGAAGCTGGCCGTGGTGTTCGCGTTGGTCCGCAATGCCCTGGGCGTGCAGCAGGTGCCGCCCAACATGGCGCTCTACGGCCTGGCCGTGATCCTGTCGGTCTATGTGATGGGGCCGGTGGTGATGCAGGTGGGCCAGGAATTGCGAGCGGTCAGCGCGCCTGCCAGTCAGTCCGCCGCCGCCGAGACGCGCAACGATCCGGTCGGCTCGATGCTGACCGCCGTGGCGCGCGGGATCGAGCCGCTGCGCGGCTTCATGCTGAAGAACAGCCGGCCGGAACAGCGGGATTTCTTCGTGCGCACCGCGCGCCATCTGTGGGGCGAGGCCCAGGCGCGCGATCTGCGCCAGGACGACATGATCGTGCTGATTCCGGCCTTTCTGGTATCGGAGCTCACGGCGGCGTTCCAGATCGGTTTCCTGCTCTACCTGCCCTTCGTCATCATCGACCTGATCGTGTCCAACATCCTGCTGGCGATGGGCATGATGATGGTGTCGCCGGTCACGATCTCCATGCCGCTCAAGCTTTTTCTGTTCGTCATGATCGACGGCTGGACGCGGCTGATCCAGGGCCTGGTCCTGTCCTATTCCTGAGGCGCACATGGGAACCGTCGATATCGTCTCCTACATGACCCAGGCGCTTTACCTGACGCTGTGGCTGTCGTTGCCGCCGATCGCCGTGGCGGCCATCGTGGGGACGCTGTTTTCGTTGTTCCAGGCGCTGACGCAGATCCAGGAGCAGACCCTGTCCTTCGCGATCAAGCTGATCGCCGTGTTCATCACCCTGCTGCTCACGGCGCGTTGGCTCAGCGGCGAGCTCTACAACTACGCCGTGTCCGTGTTCGACCTGTTCCACAAGATACGCTGAGGACGGACGGGACATGCTCAACGGTGCGGCCTATGCGGAAGTCAATGTGTTCCTGGGGGCCTGGGCGCTGACACAGCCCAGGCTTCTGGCCATGTGCGCCATGCTGCCCCTGTTCAACCGGCAACTGCTGCCGGGTTTGCTGCGTTACGGTATCTGTGCCGGGCTCGGGCTGGTCCTGGTGCCCATGGTGATGCCGCGCTACGCGGAACTGGATCTGGGTACGGCGGCCCTGTTGCTGCTGATCGCCAAGGAAGTCTTCATCGGCCTGGTGCTGGGTTTCATGGTGGCGCTGCCGTTCTGGATTTTCGAGGCTGTGGGCTTCGTTGTCGACAACCAGCGCGGCGCCAGCCTGGGCGCCACCATCAACCCGGCCACGGGCAACGATTCCTCGCCCCTGGGCATTCTCTTCAACCAGGCGTTCCTGGTGTTTTTCCTGGTCGGCGGCGGTTTCACGCTGATGCTGACGCTGCTGTACGACAGTTTCCGCCTGTGGGATCTGTGGTCCTGGTCGCCGACGCTGCGCGCCGACAGCATCCCGCTGATGCTGGACCAGCTCAGCCGCTTCATGCGGCTGGTGCTGCTGTTCGCCGCGCCGGCCATCGTGGCCATGTTCCTGGCAGAACTGGGCCTGGCCCTCGTCAGCCGATTCGCGCCGCAACTGCAGGTGTTCTTTCTGGCCATGCCCATCAAGAGCGCCCTGGCGCTACTGGTGCTGGTGCTCTACATGAGCCCGCTGTTCGAATATGCCGGCGACACGGTGCGTGGCATTCCCGGCATCCTGCCGTTCCTCGACGATCAATGGAGGCTTCCATGAGCGGAGAAAAGACCGAACAGCCAAGCGCCAAGCGGCTACGCGAATCCCGCGAGAAGGGGGACGTCGCGCACAGCAAGGATTTCACCCAGACCTTGCTGATCCTGGCCTTGTTCGGCTACATGCTGGGCAATGCCACGAACCTGATCGAGTCGCTGGGCCGGATCCTGCTGGTGCCGGCTAGCCTGACGGGCATGCCCTTCGACATAGCGCTCAAGACCGCGCTGGACACCACTTTGCGCGAGGCCTTGCTGCTGTTGCTGCCGTTCTTCCTGATCGTGCTGGGCGTCGGCATGTTCAGCGAGTTCCTGCAGGTCGGCATCGTGCTGGCCTTCAAGAAGCTGATCCCTTCGGGAAAGAAACTGAACCCCGCCAGCAATCTGAAGAACATCTTCTCCAAGAAGAATCTGGTCGAATTCCTCAAATCGGCATTCAAGATCGCCTTTCTCTCGGTCCTGGTCACGATGGTGGTGCGCGATGCGTTGCCGCAACTGATGTCGGTGCCGCACAGCGGGCTGGCCGGCCTGCAGACCGGCGTGGGCGGCATGCTGCGCACGCTGATCATCAATGTGGCGGTCGCCTACGTCATTATCTCCCTGGCCGATTTCGTCTGGCAGCGCATGCAGCACCGCAAGCAGCTGATGATGAGCAAGGAAGAGGTCAAACAGGAATACAAGGAAATGGAAGGCGATCCCCACATCAAGGGCAAGCGCAAGCATCTGCACCAGGAAATGGTCATGCAGGGCGCCGTCCAGAGCGCGCGCAAGGCCACGGTGGTGGTGACCAATCCGACGCACCTGGCGATCGCCCTCTACTATGACGAAGACGAAACGCCGCTCCCCGTGGTGCTGGCCAAGGGCGAGGGCGCCCTTGCGATGGAAATGATGCGCGCCGCGCGCGAAGCCGGCGTGCCCGTCATGCAGAACATCCCGCTGGCGCGTGCCCTGATGGCCGACGCCCAGCTGGATCAATACGTCCCGAGCGAACTCATCGAACCCGTCGCCGAAGTGCTGCGCCTGGTGCGCAAGCTGGCGGCGGAATCACCGGAGTAGAAGAACGATGACCGTCCCATCCCATCCCTTGATCGCGGACTACGCCGACCGTCACGGCATTTCCGACGGTGTGCGCGCCGATGGCCGCCTCACGATCCGGATCGACGAAAAATACCGCGTGCACCTGCTGGGCGCCCGCAACGGCTGGCTGGCGATCAGCGCGCGGCTGTGCACCCTGCCGCCCGACGGTCCGGGCCGCGAGCGGTTTTTCGCCGAGATCGGCCGACAGGCCACTGGTATGTTGAGCAGTCAGCCTTCGACTTGCGTCGTCGATCCGGCGCAAGACGCGCTGTGGCTGCAGCAAATGGTGCGGCCCGACACGGACGCGGTCGGCGTGGACGAGGCCGTGGGTGATTTCGCCAATGCCCTGTCGTTCTGGACCAGTGCGGTGCGGCGGGCGGCATGATGATGACACGATATGCAGGAGGTGTTTTGTTGAAACGTTGGATCCCAGCCTGCGCGCTGGCCTTGTGCCTGGTGGGCACAACCGCTCGCGCCGCGCCCAATTGGCCCCTGGCCGCATACAGTTACTACGCCCAGGATGAAAGTCTGCAGAGCGTCCTGCGGCAGTTCGCGGGCGGCTTCAGCCTGGCCCTGGAAATGGCGCCCGGTGTGACGGGCACGGTCAACGGCAAGTTCAACGCCGCGACCCCCACCGAGTTCATGGACAAGCTGGGCGGGGTGTACGGGTTCAACTGGTTCGTCTATTCGGGCACCTTGTTCGTCAGCCCCGCCAGCGCCATGGTCACGCGCTCGATCAGCGCCATGGGCAGTTCGATCACGGCGCTGCGCGACGCCTTGCTGGAACTGGGCGTGCTCGACCCGCGCTTCGGCTGGGGAGAGCTGGCTGATCAGGGGATCGCCCTGGTTTCGGGGCCGCCGGCCTACGTCAAGCTGGTGCAGAAAATGGTGGCGGCATTGCCGCTGGGCGCTGGGGGGCAGCAAGTGGCGGTGTTCCGTCTCAAGCATGCCTCGGTCAACGACCGTACGGTCAGCTACCGCACGCAAAGCGTCGTCACGCCCGGTCTGGCGACGGTGTTGCGCAACCTGATCCTGGGCTCGGGCTCGGGCGCCAACAACGAGACGCTGGCGGCGGTGGCTGCGCCCCTGCGCGAGAATCCGCCGGTATTCGCCAACCCGGACGCGGACGCGGGCGGCCAGCCGGCCGGCGGCGCGTCCGGCCCGGCCGGATCGGCGGCGCCGGAGTCCAAGCGGCGCTCAGGCGCGGGGCTGCGGTTCCGCGAACCGACGGTGCAGGCGGATACCCGCCTGAACGCCATCATCGTGCAGGACATTCCCGACCGCATCCCCATCTACCGCCAACTCATCGAACAGCTCGACGTGCCGAGCACCCTGATCGAAATCGAGGCGATGATCGTCGACGTGAATTCCGACAACGTCAGCGAACTGGGCGTCACCTGGGGCGCCAAGGCGGGGAACGCGACCTTCGGGTATAGCGATTTCGGCCTCAGTCCCAGCAACGGCCTGCCGCTGGACAGCGCGGCCTCGCTGGCGCCGGGCACCCTGGGGCTGTCCGTCACCAACGTGCTGGCGGCCCGCCTGCGCGCCCTGGAAACCAAGGGGGCGGCCAACATCCTGTCGCAACCCTCCATCCTGACGGCCGACAACATGGGCGCATTGATCGACCTGTCGGACACGTTCTACATACAGACCACGGGCGAGCGCGTGGCCACCGTCACGCCCGTCACGGTCGGCACGTCGCTGCGCGTCACGCCGCGCTACATCGAGGGCACCGGCGAGCGGCGCCGGGTCGAGCTCACGGTGGACATCGAAGACGGCCGCATCCAGGACGAGCGCAAGATCGGCTCGCTGCCGACCGTGCGCAAGAGCAGCATCAGCACCTTGGCCATCGTGGGTGATGGACAGACCCTGCTGGTTGGCGGCTACAACAGCAGCCAGGACAGCCAGCAGGTCGACAAGGTCCCGGGCCTGGGCGATATCCCCCTGCTGGGCGCGCTGTTCTCCAGCAAGAGCAAGACCAGGCAGCGCCGCGAGCGGCTGTTCCTGCTGCGTCCGCGCGTGGTGTCGATCCAGGGCAATCCCGTGGCTGCGCCGCGTCTGCAGTCGGGCGACACGGGTCCGGCCTTGAGCGCAACCTGGCCCGACAATGGCCAGCCCATGAGCGCGGGCGAGTATCTGGACCTGATCCAGGGTCAGCAGACGCGGGTGCGTTTCGAATCTGTGCGCGAAGCTCCCGTGTCGGGTCCTGTGCGGGTCGGTCCCGCCTATGTCGAGTCCAAGGCGCTGGGAGATGCCGACATGCCGCGCGGCGGCGCCGCCGCCGTGTCCGGCACGGCCGTGCACGTGGAGTTGCCGCCGTCGGCACGGCCATAAAAGACGGGGCCGTGGACATCGTCCACGGCCCGCTTCCGGAACGCCAAGGGTGGCGGGCGAGCCGCTAGAAGTTCAGCGTCATGCCCTTTTGCTGCAGCCTGTCGCGCAGCGCGGTGCGCGCCCGCGACAGGCGGCTGCGCACGGTGCCGATGGGCACCGACAACAGGGCGGCCGCTTCCTCGTAGGACAGATTGTCCATTCCCACCAGCAACAGGATGCTGCGCATGCTCTCGGGCAGTTCGTCCAGCGATTCCTGCAGCAGGCGCATGGATTGGGATTGCTCGGCGGCTTCCTCGGGGGTGAGCGCGTCGGTGGCGAGGTCCGCGAGACTGCTGTCGCCGACGAAGTCGTAGCGGCGCTCGGGTGCCCGGGACAGATGATTGCGGATCAGGTTCAGCGCGATGCCGTACAGCCAGGTCGACAGCTGTGACTCGCCGCGGAAGGTCCGGTACGAACGGGCTGCTTCGGTGAAGGCCTGCTGGGCGAGGTCTTCAGCCTCGGTGGAGTTGCCGATGTGCCGGATGATGAAGCGCTGCAGTCGGCTGCTATGTTCCTGGACCAGTTCGCGAAACAGTCTTTCCTCGGCGGGATCGGCCTGGTCCGCCGGAATCGCGGGTGCCGGTCGGGCGTTGTCAGAATCGAGAGAGGGGCTCATGGTGCGGAGACTCGGCGGCTGACGCAGTTGCTGACATTCCTGGCAAATGCCATGAAGCTTTGCAACAAACGGATGTGATGTTTATAACATTGAATCCAGTAAGGTTAATCACTGGATCAGCACCCGGATCACCCGATATGGGTGTTTCTTGGAGTCTCTTGAGGAAAATACGGCGTGCCGACGGCGGTATCGCGCCGGAACTTCAGCCTTGTTGCAGCAGTTCGCGCAGCCAGGCCTGGGCCGTTCCGGCCGTCACCGGGCTTTGTCCCTGGGCGGACGCCTGCTCGAAGCGGAGCTGCATGGCAGCGTCGATTTCCTGGCGGCGTTGCGTGCTCAGGGAGGCAGGATCGATGCTCAGCGCACGACAGGCGGTCAGGAAGCCGGCGCCCCGCACGCTGGCGGAATGATCCAGCCCGGTGGCGAAGTCCACGCCCGACAGCGCCTGGCTGGAGGTCTGCGCCATGTCCAGGGCCTGGGCAACCGCGCGGGAGGACAAGGGCTTGCCCGGGCTGGGCTCCAGTCCCAGTTCGCGGACGATGGTCTGGGTGATGCCCTTGCCGTAGCTGTGCGAGAGGGCCTCGGTGAACAGACGCGTCGTGTCGATGTCGGGCGCCACCCATGCCACGTTGCGCCCGCCCGGCGTCGTGCCGGTGCCGAGCACCTGCATGGATTGCCCCGAAACGGAAATGTATACGGCCTCGGAGTCATGCGCGGCGGCCTCGAAGTGCGACAGACTCGGGCTGCCCTGCGAAGCAAGCGAAGCGGATGGATTGATATTCATAAAAAAGCCTTGTTGTGCGGGCGGGGTGCCGAACCGCATGCCGGGCTGGAAACCGGCGCCGAATACTAGGTAACCAGGATATCGGAAAGGTTCCGGCCGTACTGTACCCTGACCTTTCCGACGTATCTTTTGCTTACCTGACACTTGCCTGACACGCTGGGGCAGCCGGGCGCGTCCGGCGAGGTGCCATCGGACGGTCGTTTGGCGTATGATGAGGCACGATATCCGTACCCAAACAAATTCGCCATGTCTTTTGTCATCGAAAAGTCAGGATCCGCGCTCATCTGCCAGCCCGAGGGGCTGGTCAACAGCGCCAATGCCGCTGTCTTCGAGGCCGACCTGATGGCGCAGGTCGAAAAGGGCGAACTGCGCATCGTGCTCGACCTGGCGCGGCTGAACTACATTTCCAGCGCCGGCCTGCGGGTTGTGCTGCTGCTGGCGAAGAAATTGAAACAGGCCGACGGCGCACTGATCCTGTGCGATATCCAGCCCAATGTGCGCGAAGTCTTCGAGATCAGCGGTTTTCTTGCCATTCTGAAAGTCTGCGACACCCGCGCCGAGGCCGTTGCCGCCTTGAACTGACGGTCATGCCCGCTGTCCGCGGGCGATGAGTGTGCGCCGCCTGACGGCGGCTTTCAGCATTCAACCACGTTCACGGCCAGCCCGCCGCGCGAGGTTTCCTTGTATTTCGACTGCATGTCGGCGCCGGTCTGGCGCATGGTCTCGATGACCGTGTCCAGCGAAACATGGTGCTTGCCGTCGCCGTGCAGCGCCAGGCGCGAGGCATTGATGGCCTTGTTGCCGCCCATCGCGTTGCGTTCGATGCACGGGATCTGCACCAGGCCGCCCACGGGGTCGCAGGTCAGGCCCAGATTGTGTTCCATGCCGATCTCGGCGGCGTTCTCGATCTGTTCCACCGTCCCGCCCTGGACCGCCGTCAGCCCCGCCGCCGCCATTGAACAGGCCACGCCCACTTCGCCCTGGCAGCCGACCTCGGCTCCCGAGATCGAGGCGTTTTCCTTGTACAGGAAGCCGATGGCGGCCGCCGTCAGCAGAAAGTCCACGACGCCGTCCTCCGACCAGCCCGGAATGAAAGTGCGGTAATAGCGCAGCACGGCTGGCAGCAGGCCGGAGGCCCCGTTGGTCGGCGCCGTCACCACGCGGCCGCTGGCGGCGTTTTCCTCGTTCACGGCCATGGCGTACAGGTTCACCCAGTCCATGGCGAACATCACGTCGTCTTTTTTCTTCGGTCCCGCCTTCAACTGGGCGTACAGCGCCGGGGCGCGGCGGCGCACCTTCAGGCCGCCGGGCAGGATTTCGTCGGTAACCGGGCCGTTCAGACCGCAGCCCCGGTCGATCGAGTCGTCCATGACGCGGGCGATGCGCAGCACACCGGCGCGGACCTCTTCGGGCGGCCGCAGGACGGATTCGTTGGCCAGCATCAGTTGCGCGATCGTCAGGCCATGCCGGTGGCAGGTGTCCATGAGTTCGGAGCCCGTGGAAAAAGGGTAGGGCATCGGTGCGTGCTCGGGCACGGTCTCGTCCGTCTCGATGCTGTCCAGTGCGCGGATGAAGCCGCCGCCGATCGAGACATAGCGTTCGTCCAGCAGCGTTCCGCCGCTGGCGTCCAGCGCGATGAAGCGCATGCCGTTGGGGTGTTCCGGCATGGGCTTGACCCGTCCGGAGAAGGCGGTTTCAGGGTCGAAGTCGATCGTATGGCTGCGCCAGATCGTCAGCCGGCGCTCGCGCGCCACGGCGCCGACCAGTCCGCCGATGGCGGCGGGATCGACAGTGTCCGGGGCCTCGCCCATGAGGCCCAGCATGATTCCCATGTCGGTGCGGTGACCGGCGCCTGTTTCCGCCAGGGATCCGTAAAGATGGATCCGCAGGCCCGCAGTCCGGGACAGCAATCCCCGGTCATGCAGATTGCGGGCGAAGTTGCGGGCGGCCCGCATCGGTCCCACCGTATGCGAACTGGAGGGTCCGATGCCGATTTTGAAAATGTCGAAGACCGACAGCGCCATGTGCTTTCTCCTGTGTACACGGATTTTCACTGCATTCTAGTGATCTGGCGGATTCTGGCTTGAATGAAAACGACATAAAGAATGAACGAATCGTGAGACAATCCGCTTGATGACATACCAAGCGGGTCAGATGTACGAAAATCCATTTCCTTGATGGAACAAAAACGACATAAACGCCCTTTTACATGAATAAAAACGACATCTCTGTCCGGATCGGTTTTGTCCTGCTGCCCCAGTTCGCCATGGGGGCCTTCGCCGCGTTCGCCGATCTGCTGGGGCTGCTGGATGCGCAGACCGACACGGCGGGCCCCTGCGCCTGGGAAGTGGTCGCGGACACGCTGATTCCCGTGCGCTCGGCCAGCGGCATTCAGGTCGTTCCGACCGACCTGCTGGGCGATCCCTTGCGGTTCGACTATGTCGTGCTGGTGGGCGGACCGCTGGCTCCCGCGGTCGACGCGGGGCCGGGTCTGGCGGCCTGGCTGCGTCAGGCGGCCGGGGGAGGCCGTCATCTGGTCGGACTGGGCAATGCGGTGTATCTGTTGGCCCGCGCCGGCCTGCTGACCGGCCACCGGCTCTGCGTCGGCGGCGGCCAGTACCGGGATTTCGTCGACCGTTTTCCCACCATCGCGCCGGAGCGGATCGTCACCGACCGGCCCACGGTGTTCGACCGCCGGCGCATCACGTGCGCCGGCGGGGCGGCCGTCATCGATGTCGCCGCGCGCATCCTGCGCCGCCACTTGCCCGAGGCCGACATCCGCCGCGCGCTGCGTTGCCTGCAGTTCGACGCCGACGGCGCGCAGGGCGGACAGATTCAGCCGCCGCCGTCCGGCGTGCCGGCCGACAGCCCACCCGCGCTGCGCCGCGCCGCGCTGGTCATCGAACAGTATGCGGGCCAGATCCCCGGGCTGGGCGGCCTGGCGGATCGCCTGGGCCTGTCCCTGCGCCAGCTGCAGCGTCTGTTCCGCCAGCATCTGGACACGACGCCCCAGGCCTATGCCCGTGGCGTGCGCCTGCGCCAGGCCGCCTGGATGCTGCGCCATACCGACAAGACCATCGCCGCCATCGCCTCTGATTGCGGTTTTGCGGATGCGGCCCACATGGGGCGGGCCTTTCGCGCCGGGTACGGCATGGCGCCCGGCGCCTGGCGGCGAACCCATGCGGAAAACACCGTATAATGACGATCCTTTTCCGGGAAGGCGATCCGCCTGCCCGACCCTGCCCGGGTGGTGAAATTGGTAGACGCAGGGGACTCAAAATCCCCCGCCGCAAGGCGTGCCGGTTCGATTCCGGCCCCGGGCACCA
>DISE01000015.1:8769-18476 GCA_002421865.1 Castellaniella sp. UBA6218 | reverse complement strand
TTCGTCCGGCACCGATCAGTCCGCAGGGGACTGATCGGTGTCCGGACTCATCCACAGTGACAGGCACAGGATTGCCAGGCCGGCCAGCGACAGGCCGGTGCCGACCCAGCCGGGTGAAGTCCAGCCGTGGCCGCCCGCAATGGCCAGGCCGCCCAGCAGGGGGCCCAGGGCGTTGGCGAAATTGAAGGCGGAATGGTTCAGCGCGGCAGCCAGACCCTGCGCGTGCCGGGCCACATCCATCAGCCGGGTCTGCAGGATCGTGCCCAGCGCACCGCCGAAGCCGATGAAGAACACATTGATCGAGAGCGTCCAGACGTTGCCGGCCGCCAGAGGGAACAGCGCGGTCATGGCCGCGCTCCAGAGCAGCAGACCCGCCGCCGTCGGCATCGGTGCCCGGTCGGCCAGCCAGGGCACCAGGATGTTCCCCATGGTCAGGCCGACGCCGAAGACCGCCAGAACCGGCGGAACCACGTCGGGGGCCACGCCCGTCACTTCCAGCAGCACGTCGGCCAGGTAGGTGTAGACGGCGAACAGGCCGCCGAAGCCGATGGCGCCGACCGCCAGGGTCAGCCAGACCTGCGGTTGACGCAGGGCGCCCAGTTCGCGCCAGGGGCTGGCCCCTGGTTCGGGCGGACTGTGCGGCGCCAGCCAGGCGACCAGCCCCATGGTCAGCAGGCCGGCAAGGCTCACCAACGCGAAGCCCCAGCGCCAGTCCAGCGCATGACCCAGCCAGTTGGCGAAGGGCACGCCGACGATGGTGGCCACCGTCAGCCCCAGGAACATGCGGCCCACCGCCTGGTTGCGTTTGTCGTGCGGCACCAGCGATACGGCCATCAGCGCGCCGATGCCGAAGTACGCACCGTGGGGCAGGCCGCTCAGGAAGCGCAACGCCAGCAGCCATCCGTAGCTGGGGGCGAAGGCGCACAGGCCGTTGAACAGGGCGAACACACCCATCAGCGCCACCAGCAAGGTGCGCCGCGCCATGCGCGCGGCCAGCACGGTCAGCAGCGGGGCGCCCACCACCACGCCCAGGGCATAGGCGCTGATGACGCGGCCCGCCGTGGGCGCGTCGATGCCCAGATCCCGCGCAAAATAGGGCAGCAGGCTCATGGTGGCGAACTCGGTGGTGCCGATGGCGAATGCGCCGATCGCCAGGGCGAAGAGCACCGGGCCGGAGGACGCCCGAGCGGCTCCGGCGGTTGATGGTTGAGACATGAAGAATCTGGCGAATGGGAAAACCCGGCATTGTACCCAGGGGGAAACCCTGATCCCTGGAAGTCCGGGGCCGTCCCGGGCGGCTCAGAGCAGCATGCCGCCCGACGCCTCGATCCGCTGGCCATTGATCCAGGCGCTGCCTGGTGCCAGCAGCGCCGCGATGGCGCCGCCGATGTCGTCCGCCTCGCCGACGCGGCCCAGGGCCGTCTGGTTGGCGACGGCGGCGTGGACTTCTGGATCGTCACGCACCACGCCGCCCCCGAAATCGGTGGCGATGGCGCCAGGCGCCAGGACGTTGGTACGGATGCCGCGTGGCCCCAGCTCTTTGGCGAGATAGCGCGTCAGCACCTCGACCCCGCCCTTCATCATGGCGTAGGCCGCCTTGCCGGGGAAGGAGAACCGGGTCAGGCCGCTGGAGACGTTGAGGATGCGGGCATCGTCCGCCAGCAGCGGGGCCAGCGCCTGGGTCAGGAAGAACACGCCCTTCAGGTGCACGTCCATCATCTGGTCGAACTGCGCTTCGGTGGTCTCCAGGAAGGGTGCGTCGATGCCGGTCCCGGCATTGTTGACCAGCGCATCCAGGCGGTCCCGGCCGAAGGTGTCGCGCAGCCGCGCCGGCAACGAGGCGGCCAGAGCGGGGAAGGCCGCCGTCCGGGCCGTGTCCAGCGGCAGCGCGAGCGCGGCGCGGCCCAGCGTCCGGATCTCGGCGACGACCTCCCGGGCCAGATCCTCGCGGGACCGGTAGGTCAGGACGATATCCCATCCCGCTCGCGCCAGATGCAGGGCGGCAGCGCGCCCCAGGCCCCGGCTTCCGCCGGTGATGAAGGTGAGGGGATGCGCCGGGGGGACGGAAGAAGAGGCGGCATGGGTCGCGGACATGTTCATGATGGATCTCCTGTGGATGGGGCGCCCGGAGCGGCCGGATGCGGTTTCCCCGTGGCGCCGCTCCGAGCGGTGCCGGGCTTGCGGGGCGGGTGGAGAAACTATATTGTTTTTAAAAAATCAGATAAATGGCTTTTATAGAACAATACATGTCGAATATTTCGATCAATAAGCGCCCGCCGGATCCCGAGTCCGCCTACACGCCCTCGGCCGAGGATCTGCGGATTTTCATCCGGGTCGCCGCCCTGGGCAGCTTCACCCAGGCCGCGGAACAGCTCCGGCTGCCGCGCGCGACGGTGTCCACGGCCGTCCTGCGTCTGGAAAAGCGGCTCGGAGCGCGGCTGCTCCAGCGGACCACCCGTCGGGTCGGGCTGACCGGGGATGGACATGCCTTCCTGGAACGGTGTGCGCCTGTGCTGGACGGCCTGGACGAGCTGGGCGGCTTCTTCCGGCGCCCGGACGGGCCGTTGGACGGCCGCTTGCGGGTCGGCATGCCCCTGGGTATGGCGACGGGTCCGCTGATGGCCCGTCTGCCGGAGTTTCTGGCGCGCCATCCGGCCTTGCGAGTGGAGATCTCCAGCGCCGACCGCCGCGCCGACATGATCGGCGAAGGGCTGGACTGCGTCATCCGGGTCGGCGCGGTGGTCGATGAGTCTCTCGCCTGCCGCCCTCTGGGCGCGATGCCCCTGGGCAATTTCGCCAGCCCCGATTACCTGCGCATCCACGGCCGGCCGCTTGGCCCCGACGACCTGGCGCGTCACTGGCTGGTGGACTACCGCCCCAATCTTTCGGACGGGCCGGCGATGTTCGAATACCGGGACGCCGCCGGCCGCGTCGTCCGGGTGCCGATGAGGTCCCGGGTGACCGTGGACAACAGCGCGGCCTATGACGCCGCCTGCCGGGCGGGCCTCGGGCTGATCCAGGTGCCGATGGCCAGCGCCGCACGCGCGCCGGGGCTGGTCGGGGTCCTGCCGGATTGTCCGCCGCCGCCGATGCCGGTTAATCTGTTGTTCCCCCACCACCGCCACCCGCCCCGGCGCATGCGTGTCTTCGCGGACTGGATGGCGGAGGTCCTGGAATCCAGGCATCCCAGGCTACTTTCTTGAGCGGACAGATCCATGCAATTCACCACCATCGGCGCGGCCATTGTCGACATCGTCGTGTCCCGCGTCCAGCCCATGCGCGCCGCCAAGCAGGACGTGGAGCACATCGGCCTGTACGCGGGCGGGGGCGCGGTGAACGCCGCGCTGAACGTGGCCGCGCGCGGCGCCCATGTCACCGTCCATGCCTGCGTGGGCCGCGATCTGGAAGGCGACCTGCTGCGGGACATCCTCCGGCGCCATGGCATCCAGGCCGCCATCCCCGATCACGCGCTGCCCACCGGCAAGGCCGTGGTGATGGTGGACGACACCGGCGCGGCGCGCGCCTACGCGCAGCGCGGCGCCAGCACCTGGGTCGGGGAACAGGGCTTCCCCGGTCTGGAGACGGCGGACGTCGTCTATGTGACGGGACTGTCGCTGGAGTCCCAGGCCTGGCTGGAACAGGCCCTGGCGCGCATGACTGCGTCCCGCCACCGGCTGGTGGTGACGCCCGGCGCGCGCCAGCTTGCCGATCCCCGCGCCCTGCGCGGCCTCTGGGAACGGGCTGATCTGCTGTGCGTCAACGCCCGCGAAGCCGCTCTGCTGTGCGGCGACGTGTCCCTGGACACGGACGCCCCCGGGCCCGACATCGCCCGGGACCTGGCCCGGCGTCTGCTGCGTCGGCCGGGCCAGTCCGTCCTGGTGACGCTGGGGCAGGGCGGTGCCCTGTTCCATGATGGCGAACAGGGTCATTTTCATCCCGCGCGGATCGTGGTTCCGACGTCCACCATCGGAGCGGGCGACGCCTTCGCTTCCGCCTTCGTCCATGCCTGGGCCGGCGGGGCCGCGCCGATGGAAGCGCTGGCCGCCGCCACCGACAGCGCCGCCCGGGTGATTCAGGTGATTCCCGCCAACCTCGCCGGTCCGCTGCGGGCCTGAGCATCGCGCGGCAAGGTTCGCGCGCCGCCGGCATCCCATATAACCTGACGTTTTATAAGTATCGCTTGCAGTGCGATCGAATCTGGGAGAATGAATGATCGCTTCCTTATTTCCAAAAGGCATCGTCATGAAATCCCTGTCCGCGCGCCTGGGGGCGCTTCTCCTGGCTTTCGGGGCCTCATCGGCCGCCTGGTCGGCCCAGCCGCTGCTGACGCCGGCCGAGCTCGACGCCGTCCGGCAGCAGCCGTCGGTGCGGGTCATCGACATCCGGCCGCCGGACGCGTATGCCGCCGGCCACATCCCCGGCGCGGTGTCGGCACCTTATGGCCAATGGCGCGGGCCGGCGGACAATCCCGGCCAGTTGCCGCCGCTGGACAGGCTGACGCGGCTGGTGCGCGGTCTGGGCGTCGACCAGGGCACGCACGCGGTGGTGGTCTCGTCGGGTGCCGACGGCACCGACTTCGGCGCCTCGGCGCGGGTGTACTGGACCTTGAAATACCTGGGCCTCAAAGAACTGTCCGTCCTGAACGGCGGGCTGAAGGCCTGGACGGACGCCGGCCTGCCGCGGGACCAGGCGGCGCCCTCGGTCGCCGCGACGGCCTTCGAGCCGAAGCTGGACGAATCCATCATCGCCACTACCGCTCAGGTGGCCGCGCAGGTCGGCAATCCCCAGGTCCGGCTGGTGGACGCCCGGCCGCTGGATTTCTATCTGGGCAAGGTCAAGGCGCCGACGGCGCAGGTGCCCGGCACGATCCAGGGCGCGGTCAATGTCGAAAACGGCCGCTGGTTCAAACCCGGCACCTCGATTTTCGTTTCGTCGGACGAGGCCCGCAAGATCGCCGCCGAACTCCTGCCCGACCCGAAATCCGAAACGATCTCGTTCTGCAATACCGGCCATTGGGCGGCCACCGACTGGTTCGCGTTGTCCGAGGTCGTCGGTCAGAAGAACGTGCGGCTGTACCCCGAATCGATGGCCGAATGGTCCCAGGACCCGAACCGGCCGATGGAACATGTGCCCGGCCGGGGCAGCCAGATCCTGGACAAGTTGAAGGGCGTGTTCGGCTGAGCTGACGCATGAAACGACTCCCTCTCGCGGTCCTGATCTTCGCATTCTGTGTTTTTCTCGCCTGGTCGGTGGCCTTGCGCCAGGCGCTGCTGTTCCTGGTCGGTATCGGACTGGGCGCGGTGCTGGCGGGCGCGCGTTTCGGCTTCACCACCGGATGGCGGCGGCTGATCGAGCAGCGCGACCCGTCCGGTGTGCTGGCGCAACTGGTGTTGCTGGCGATCGCGGCGGCGGTGTCCATGCCCCTGCTGGCCGCCTATCCGACCGACCTGGCGGCCGCCCTGGGTCCTCCCAGCGTCAGCCTGATCGTCGGCGCCTTCGTCTTCGGGGCCTGCATGCAGGTCGCCGACGGCTGCGGTTCGGGCACCCTGTACAAGGCGGGCCTGGGCATTCCGCTGAACATGGCGATCTTGCCGCTGTTCGCGATCGGGAGTTTCCTGGGCTCGGCCACCCTGGACCGCTGGCTGGCCCTGGGCGCCTTGCCGCCCTATGGCCTGGTGACGCATTTCGGCGCACCTGTGGCGCTGCTGATGACGCTGGCCGGCCTGGTCCTGGTCGGTGTCGGGGTGGTGCGCTGGGCTGGACGCTCGGCACCTCTGTGGAATCGCAAGCTGCTGTGGGGCGCCGTGCTGCTGGCGGCGCTGGCGGTCCTGAACCTGGTGATCGCCGGCCAGCCCTGGGGCATCGTCTATGGCTTCGGTCTGTGGGCCGCCAAGATCGCGGCGGCCGCGCACCTGTTCGATCCGTCTGCAAATGCCTTCTGGAGCGAGCCGGTCAATGCGGCGACGCTCGCGCAGTCTGTCTTTCTGGATGTGACCTCGATCACCAACATCGGCATCCTTGCGGGCGCACTGTGGGTTGCGGCGGGCAAGCCGGCAGCCGCCGCCAAACCCATGAACGGGGCGCAATGGGCCGTGGGCCTGGCCGCAGGTCTGCTGCTGGGCTATAGTTCGCGGCTTGCCTTTGGCTGCAACATCGGCGCCATGGTCAGCGGGATTTCCACCGGCAGCCTGCACGGCTGGATCTGGGTGCCCATGGCTTTCCTGGGATCCCTGATCGGCGTGCGCGTGCGCCGCCGCTACGCCTTTTAGGAGCCGCCATGCGTGATCGTGTCCGTTTTCTGGCCGCCGTCTTCTGGATCGTGCTCGTGGGTTTTTTCGCCTGGGACTGGACGCACAGCGCGCCGGTCAACGTGCGCGCCGAACCGCCGCTGATCGCGGCGGGTTCGGGTGTGGCCCCCAGCGGCGGGCATTGCGCCTCGACGTTCTGATCGCTATTTCTCGAGACGGGTGATGCCCAGCGCCTTGAGCACGTATTTCTCGTAGATCGGCTCGGCGGTGCCCTGCCGCATCTTGCGCATGAAATATTTTTCGAACGCCACCTTGGCCAGGTGGACCCATTTTCCTTTGATGAACCAGTTGACATTGCGGGGAGGAATCTGGGGCAGCGCCACGAAAGCGGCGCCGGTGTCGCCCATGTCCGCCAGACAGATGGCGTTCCAGGTGGCCCTGGCGGTCGCCGGTCCGCCCGCCAGATCCGCCGCGATGTTGTGGGCGATGGCGCTGACCATGGTTTCGATCATGTAGCCGGTCTTGGGCGCTCCGGTGGGCACGGGGGTGGTCTCCACCGGCGGGATCGCCACACAGACGCCCGCGGCGAAAATCGCCGGGTATTGTTTGCTGCGCTGATGCTCGTCGACCAACACGAAGCCGCGCGGGTTGCACAGGCCGGGTACCGCGGCCACGGCGTCCACACCCCTGAAGGCCGGCAGCATCATGGCCATCTTGAACGGCAGTTCGTGCGCCTTGCGCGCTTCGCCGTTCTCATCCACCTCGGTGACGAACATCTTGCCGGCCTCCACCCGGGTCGTCCTGGCGTTGACGATCCACCGGATGTCCTGGTTGCGGAAATCGCTCTCGAGCATGCCGCGGCTGTCGCCCACGCCCCCAAGACCCATGTGGCCGACGTAGGGTTCGCTGGTCACGAAGGTCATGGGCACCCGGTTGCGCAGCTTGCGCCGGCGCAGATCGGCGGCGACGATGAAGGCGAATTCATAGGCGGGACCGAAACAGCTCGCGCCCGGCATGGCGCCGATGACGAGGGGGCCGGGGGCCTTCAGGAATTCCTGATAATCCGCCCACCATGCCTCGGCGTGTTCCAGCGTGCAGATCGAATGGGTGTGGCCATCGATGGGTCCGGCGCCGGGCACTTCGTCGAAGGCCAGCTTCGGCCCCGTGGCGATGACCAGGTAGTCGTACTGGAGCGACGCGCCGCCGTCCAGCGTCAGCGTGCGGGTGTCCGCGTCGATGCCCGTCACGCGTTTCGCGATGAAGTCGATGTCTTTATTGCGCAGCGGCGGTGAGATGTCCAGCGTCACGGCGGCCCGTGTGCGCCAGCCCACGGCGACCCACGGATTGGACGGGACGAACTGGAAATGATCGGTCGCATTGACGACCGTGATCCGGTGTCCGGAGCCCAGCCTTTCCCGGATCTCGTAAGCGGCCGGCAGGCCACCGAGGCCGGCTCCCATGATGACGATATGTGCCATGGCCCTGTCTCCTTGTGTGTGGGGTCATCCGCCACCCTTTTCGGGGCAGCGCGCGCCAGCCAGGACGCAGTTGGCCGAGGCCAGTTCATGCGGGTTCAGGCCCGCGGCCAGCGCTTGAAGTTCGAGCCGGTCGATGACGAGGTCGGCCAGGGCCTGATGGAGATCCAGTTCAGATTGCGCCAGGGCTTGCTCGGCGTCCAGCAGGTCCAGCTGAGTGCGGTCGCCCGCCTCGACACCCAGGCGGGTCGCGTCGCGTCGCGCCGCGCTGGCTTCCCGCGCCTGGCGTAAAGCACGGATGCGGGCCGGCCCCGTGTCCAGGCTCAGCCATGCGGCCTGGGTCCGCAACTCCAGGCGCTGCTGCGTCGTCGCGATCTGGAAGCGCGCGCCATCGCGTTCCGCCAGCGCCTCGCGATAACGGGCGTCGCGCATGCCGCCCGTATACAGGGGGATTCGCAATTCCAGGCCGACGGACCATTGTGTCGCCGCGTAGCCCGCGTCTCCGTACTGTCCGGCACCGCTCAGGTGCGTGCGGCCCGCCGCGCCGACCAGGTTCAGCGTGGGCTGGGCGATGGCGCGCAGCCCCTCGGCGTGTTCGGCGGCCATGGCCGCCGTCTCCAGCGCCTGGCGCATTTCGGGACTGGCCTTGCCGACCCGGTCCAGCCAGGCCGGCAGCGGCTGGTCCGGCGGGGCGGTGAGTTCGGGAGCGTCTTCACGCAGCGGCGCGAGTCCCTTGGCCGGCAGGCCCGAGGCCTGGGTGAAGGCGGCACGGGCCAGTTCCAGCCGTGTGGCGGCCAGGTCCACCTGGGAGTCGATCTGCCCCAGCCTGGCTTCGGCTTCATGCGTGTCGAGGATGGAAGCGTCTCCGGCCCGGTAGCGGGCCCGTGCCTGCGCCAGCAGCCGCTCCACGGCGCGTTTCTGGGATTGCAGCACGTCGAGCCGCCGCATGCCCGTCAGGACATCGAAATAGCGGCGGGCGATGCGCAGCGCAGCCTGCTGTTCGGCAATGGTCCAGGCGGCTTCGGCCCTCATGGAGGCATGGCGCAGTTGCCGCGCCTGGGCATCGCGCCCCAGGTCGATCAGGGGCTGGCGCAACTGAATGCCGTATTCAGACCGGGAGCCGTTGCGGATCGATGTGTCGAAATCGGCCCCGTCCATGGCGCCGAGCCCGGCCGCCGCGAAGCGGGCGCCCCGGGTCTGACTTTCCTGAGTCGCGCGCCCTACGGAAGCCTGGGCCTCCAGGGTGGGGCGCCAGAGACTGTCGGCCTGGTCGGCGCGCGCCTGGCCTGCCAGCAGGCCCTGGCGGGCCGCGGCGAGTTCCGGGTCGTGCGTCCGCGCGGCCTCCCAGGCCTGGAGCAGGTCGGTCGCGCCGGCGCCCGGCGCGCAGGCCAGCGTCAGCGCGGCCGCCAGCGCGAGCACGGCGGGACGCGGGCGCCGCCGCTGCGGCGGCCTGTCGGTGCGCGGCGCCATCACTCGCCCCGACGCGCGCCCAGGCGATGCATGATGCGCTCCAGCAGGCACCATTTCGTGACGCCGCTTTGCAGCATGTTCAGGCCGACGAACGCCGTGAAGGCCAGCCACCACTGATTGTGGAACCAGGGGCTGGCGGGGGCGCCCAGCAGCAGCGACAGCAGGATGAAGAGGCCCGCGAAGACGCGGACGAGTTGCCAGGAAGTCATGAGGGGTCTCCTTGAGGGACGAGGGTGTGGGCGCGCTTGCGGAAGGCGCTGAAGAACAGGATCGGGATGATCAGCAGCGTCAGCGCCGTGGAGACGGCGATGCCTGAGATCAGGGCGATCGCCAGGCCGCTGAAGATCGGATCGTCGAGGATGAAGAAGGCCCCCAGCATTGCGGCCAGACCGGTGAGCAGAATGGGCTGGGCGCGGGTGGCCGCCGATTCCACGACGGCCTGCGCGAAGCCGGACCCTTCGCGCAGGCGCATCAGGATGAAGTCCACCAGCAGGATGGAGTTGCGCACGATGAT
>DISE01000015.1:0-8706 GCA_002421865.1 Castellaniella sp. UBA6218 | reverse complement strand
TGTCGCGGAAGGTCTCGTAGGTGATCTGCCATTCGCCGTCCCATTTGATGGCGTAGCCGCCGTAGGCGTCCTCCGGCTGTCGGGTGAAGAATTCCGCCAGCGGCCGGTGGTCCGGGGTGTCCAGCCGGGCCAGGGCGTCGCGCGCGGAGAACATGCCGTAGAGCGGGCTGTCGATCCGTCCGGCCATGTCGGCGGTGACGTATTGCACCGGGAGCAGATCCTTGTGGTGGATGGGCTGCTCCCTCGTGGTCCGGATCTCACTGACCAGTTCCCCGATGGGGATCATGGAACCGTCCGAGGCCCGGACGGGCAGCCGCAGCAGTTCTTCGGGCCGGCCCTGATACTCGGGCGGCAGGCCCAGCACGATGGCCGTGGGCCGGGAATGGCCGTCGCGCAGGATGCCGGCCTGGATGCCGTCCAGGCCGGCCCGCAGGGCCTGGACGACGGCTTCCTGAGAGACGCCGGCCTGCGCGGCGCGTTCGCGGTCCACGGCCAGCACCATCCTCGGTGCGGCGGCGATGCGGCTGTCGTCGATGTCCACCATGCCCCCGGTCCGCTCGAACACCTGACGCACGGCGCCGGCCAGCGCCTGCCTGCCGGCCGGATCGGGGCCGTAGATTTCCGCCACGATGGGTGCCAGGACCGGCGGGCCGGGGGGCACTTCGACGACCTGGATTTCGGCGCCAAGCCGGGCGGCGGCGGCTTGCAGGACGGGCCGGACCCGCATGGCGATGTCGTGGCTCTGCGCATCGCGCCGGGCCTTGTCCACCAGATTGACCTGGATGTCGCCGAGCGCCGGATCGCGCCGCAGGTCGTACTGACGGACCAGTCCGTTGAAGTTGATGGGCGAGGCCGTGCCGGCATAGGTCTGGATGTCGGTGACTTCGGGCTGGGCCAGAAGCTGGTCGCCCAATGTCTGCAGCACGGCGTCGGTCCGTTCCAGCGGCGTGCCGGCCGGCATCTTCACCATGACCTGGAATTCGGATTTGTTGTCGAAGGGCAGCATTTTCAGCTCGACCCAGCCCAGGACGGGCATCAGCATCGAGCCCAGGACCAGCGCCAGGACGGCCAGTCCCAGCCAGACGCGATTGCGCGCGGCGCGAGGGGCCGACAGGAACGGATCCATCAGGCGCTGGAAGATGCGTTGCGAACGCCCCGGCCCTGCGGGCGGGTGCGAGGCGGCGTGACCGCCCATGCGCATGGCGAGCCATGGCGTCAGGGTCAGGGCGATGCCCAGGGAGATCAGCATCCCCATGCTGGCATTGATCGGGATGGGGCTCATGTAGGGGCCCATCAGTCCCGTGACGAAGGCCATCGGCAGCAGCGCGGCGATGACGGTGAAAGTGGCCAGGATGGTGGGGCCGCCCACTTCGTCGACGGCCATCGGAATGCGGCGCGCGGGGGGGAGATCGGGGCGCAGGCCGGCGTGCCGGTGGATGTTTTCCACGACGACGATGGCGTCGTCCACCAGGATGCCGATGGAGAAAATGAGCGCGAACAGCGAGACCCGGTTCAGGGTGAATCCCCAGGCCCAGGAGGCGAACAGCGTGGCGGCCAGCGTCAGGCCGACCGCCAGTCCGACGATGACGGCCTCGCGCCAGCCCAGGGCCAGAAGGACCAGCAGGACCACCGACAGCGTGGCGAAGATCAGCTTGTGGATCAGCGTGCCAGCCTTGGCGTCAGCGGTGGCGCCGTAATTGCGGGTTTCCGTGACCTGGACATTGGGCGGAATGACGGTGTTGCGCAGCGCCTCCACGCGGCGCATCAGGCCGTTGGCGACGTCGATGGCGTTTTCGCCGGGTTTTTTGGTGATTGCCAGGGTCACGGCGGTTTCGGCGTTGCCCTCGCGCCCTGCCGCCCGATAGCCGACATAGTGGTCGGGGGGCGGCGGATTTTCGGTGATGTGGGCGATCTCGCGCAGGCGCACGGATCTTTCGCCGCGCCGTGCCACGATCAGTTCGGCGACATCCTCGCCAGTGCGCAGGAACCGGCCCGCGTCCACCGTCAGACTCTGGTCGCCGACGATCCGGTCGCCGGCGCGCAGGCTCTGATTGGCGTCGTTCAAAGCGCTCGCGACATCCTGGATCGTCACTCCCGCGGCGGCCATGCGGCCGGCGTCCAGGTCCACGCGGACCGTGTTTTCGGCGCCGCCGATCAGCCAGACGTCGCGGGTGCCGGGGACACGCTTGAGGTCGGACTCGATGCTGCGGGCGATCCATTCCAGATCGCGCGGCGAGGCGAGGGCGGCGTGCAACGTCAGTGTGACGATAGGGACGTCGTCGACGCCTCGCGGCTGGACGAGGGGCGGCCGGATGCCGAGACCTTCGGGCAGCCAGCCGGACGATTGTGTCCGTAGTGTGTCGTGCAGGCGCACCAGCGCCTCGGTGCGCGGGATGCCGACCTTGAACTGGACGGTCAGCACGGCCTGCCCGGGCATCGACATGGACGTGACGTGCTCGGTGCCTTCCATGCGCGCCAGAATGCGTTCTCCCGGCGTGGCGATGACCTGTTCGACGTCCTCGGCGGAGGCGCCGGGCCAGGCCACCGCGATCGTCGCCATGGTGACGTCGATCTGGGGCTCTTCTTCCCGGGGCGTGACGAACAGCGCGAACAGTCCGGCCAGCAGCAAGGCAAGCGCAAGCAGCGGCGTCAGGCGGTTGTCCTGGAAAAGGGCCGTGATGCGCCCCGCGATGCCCGGTTTCGTCTTCATCGCGTCCGGCCCTCCGGAGAAAGGAGGTCGGGGTTGCGCACGACGGCTTCGCCCTCCCGCAACCCCGCCAGGATCTCGACGAGGTCGCCGTCCGATGGTCCCAGGCGGACCTGCCGCAGACGGGGAGCGCCGTCCGTGTCCAGCACATAGACGCCGCGCAGATCGGCATGCCGGACGATGGCCCCGGCCGGGATCCAGAGCCGCGTGCGCTCGGTGCCGTCGAGATCGATCTGAATGCGCACGAGGGTGCCCGGGGCGGGGCCGTGCGCGCCGGGCGGCAGGGCGAGGCGGATGGTGCCCGTCAGGCTGCCGGGATCCCGCGCCGGCAGGATCTGGACGGGCAGCGTTCCGGGCAGGTCCGTATAGCCCGGGGGCCATTGAACGTGGGCCTGGGGCGCCAGCCGGGCGGCGTGGCGCTGCGGGACGGTCGCCTCGATGCGCAATGCGCCTGGATCGAAAAGCATGGCCAATGGCTGGCCGGGCATGACCATGTCGCCCGGGTGGGCGTCCAGACGGCTGACCAGCCCGTCATGCGGCGCCAGAATCGTGAAATAGTCCTGATGCGTCTGCGCGGCGCCAGCCTGGGCATGTCGGGCCGCCGCCTGGGCACGTGCCGTTTCTGCGCGAGCCTGGGCCTGCTGATAGGCGGCCTGGCTGATGTAGCGCTGTTCGTACAGCGCCTTGCGGCGACGCAGCTCGGCCTGCGCCAGGGCGAGTTCAGCGTCCGCTTCGCGGATCAGGGCCTGGGCCGCCTGCCGTGCCTGTCCGGCCTCCCGGGCGTCCAGACGCAGCAGAGCCTGCCCCGCGTGGACTTCATCGCCCGCCTGGATGTCGACGGCGGCCACCGTCCCGGCGACCTGGGCGGCGATCGTGGCTTCGCGGATGGCCTGGACCGTACCGTCGAGACTCAAGCGGTCGGGCGCGGTGATGGCGCTGACCGGGACCGTTGGCGGAAGGGGCTGCGCCTGAGCGGTCAGCGCCAGACAGGCGCACAGCAGGCCGGACCCCGCGTGGCGGACGAAACGGGAACGGAGCGGACGGATGAAGGCGGGCGGACGGTGTGCGGGCATGGTGTGGATGCTTTCTTCATGAGCGGCATTCATTTGATGTTATTATTTAACCAAATACGCAAATAGTCAATTAGACATTCAATTGATTAGTCAGGGTCAGCGGGATACACTCATGCTTCATCCATCAGTCTGTGAGCTTTCCGGAATGGGTCATCTGCCCCCCGAAGTCCTCGAGCCGGTCGCGGCCTATTTCAGGGCCCTGTCCGAACCGACCCGGCTGCATATCCTGAGCCTGCTGCGCCAGGGCGAATACAACGTGGGCGAACTGGCGCAGCAATGCGACTACACGGCGGCGAACGTTTCCCGCCACTTGTCCGTGCTGAGGAAGCACGGGCTGGTCGAGCGCGAGACCCGCGGCAACAGTGTCTATTACCGGATCGCCGATCCTTCGGTCAATGCCTTGTGCGACCTCGTCTGCGGCAGCATCCTGCGGCAGATCGAACAATCGGCGGCTCAGCGCGCGGCCTTCGCGGCACTGCGCGGAGGCACACCAGATCCTTCCCGCGAACTACCCTGACAGGAGTCACCATGAAGTTCAACATCGGCACGATCGACCGCATTCTTCGCCTGGTTCTCGGCCTCGTACTCATCCTGCTGGCCGCCAACGGCACCATTGGCTGGTGGGGCTGGCTGGGACTGGTGGCCGTGGCCACCGCGCTGTTCCGTTTCTGCCCGCTGTATGCGGTGCTGGGCATCAACACCTGTCCGTTGAAATCCAGGAATTAGGGGGCTGCCCGCATGGGTCGCGGCGCGGCGCCGCGACCCATGCGGGCGGGTTCTAGGACCCGGTGGACTTCCGGCCGTTCCGCCGCGCCGGCAGCATGCGCAGCAATGTGTCATCACGCATGAAGTAGTGATGGTATAGCGCCGCCAGGGCGTGCAGGCCGATCAGAAAGTAGCCCAGCGTGCCCAGGGTGCCATGGATGTCTTCCAGGCTATGGCCCAGCGCCTTGTCCGGCGCCATCAGGGCGGGCCATTCGAAGCCGAAGAACGGCACCGCTTTGCCCTGGGCGCTCAGGGTCAGCCAGCCCAGCAGAGGGGCCGCGACCAGGAACAGGTACAGGGCGGCGTGCGCGGCGCGCGACAGATCGTGCAGCCGGGGAGATGGTGGCGGGGTGATGGGCGGGGCGCGGAACGCCAGGCGCAGCATCAGGCGGATGACGGTCAGGCACAGCACGGTCAGGCCGAGCATGCCATGCCATATCTTCATTGCATCGCGCAGGTCGCTGCCTTTCGGGGCCAGCCCGCGCAGTTCGATCAGCGAATAGAGGGCGATCAACAGCGCCAGCGTCAGCCAGTGCGCGCCGATCGACAGGCTGTGGTAGCGGTGAGCGGGGACGGACATGGGAAGTCTCCTGATCCGAAGGGAAAGGCGGGAGCGGCCCCGCCTGTCTGCAGCATAGATCGGAATGGATGAACGAAGGGTGAACGCGCCGGTTCAGACGCGCCGCCGGATCATTGCGGCTCCCCAGGCCAGCCCCAGGGTCGCGGCCGTCAGCGAACCCACCAGCACCCCCAGTTTCGCGGCGGCCAGCAGACCCTCGTCGGCGAAGGCCAGCATCGCGATGAAAATCGACATCGTGAATCCGATCCCCGCCAGCAAGCCGATCAGGCACACGCCACTCCAGCTGACGCCGGGCGGCAGACGGCACCAGCCCAGGCGGACCACCAGCCAGCTCGCCCCGATCACGCCGACCGCCTTGCCGGCGACCAGCGCCACGGCCACGCCGGCCATCACCCGCTGAGGGCCGGACATCGTCAGATCCACGCCGGAGAGGGTGACCCCGGCGTTGGCCAGCGCGAACAGCGGCATGACGATGAAGGCCACCCAGGGGTGCAGCGCCGTCTGCACGCGCACTACGGGCGGGCGCAGTTCCCGCTGGGCCAGGCGCAGCCGCCGGAGCGGTCCGGCCAACGGGCCGATGCCCGGATCAGACGAGGTCTTCCGGCCGGGCAGGTCGCCGATCGCGCGCGACAGTGCGTCCAGCGGCGGTTCGCGCATGGGAATCGAGCGCACCGGTGTCATCAGGCCCAGCGCCACGCCGGCCAGGGTGGGGTGGGCGCCGGTGATCAGCAGTCCGCTCCAGACGACCGCGCCGGGGATCACGTAGGCCAGGGCCGAGCCGACGCCGATGCGTTGCAGGCCGAATACCAGCAGGATGCCCAGGATCGCCACCAGGAAGCCGCCATACTGCAGTCCGCCGGAATAGAAGAATGCGATGATCAGTACCGCGACGATGTCGTCGATGATGGCCAGCGCCAGCAGGAACACGCGGACGTTGCCCGGGATCGAGCGGCCCAGCAGCGCCAGCACTCCCACCGCGAAGGCGATGTCGGTGGCGGTCGGGACCGCCCAGCCCTGGCGGCTGGCGGGTTCGGCGTTGAGCGCGACGTAGATGAGCGCCGGGACGACCACGCCCCCCAGGGCCGCCGCCATGGGAAGCGCCGCCTGACGCGGATCGCTGAGGCCGCCTTCGTGGATCTCGCGGCGGATTTCCATGCCCACGACCAGGAAGAACACGGTCATCAGGGCGTCGTTGATCCAGAAATGCAGGGATCGTGAAAAGACGAAATCGCCCAGTCCGATGGTCAGCGGCGTGTGCCAGAGCGTGTGATAGCCGTGGGCCAGCGGGGAATTGGCCCAGATCAGGGCGCAAGCGGCCGCCAGCAGGAGGATGGCGCCGCTGACGGCTTCGATATGGAGAAAACGCTCGAGCGTGGAAAAAGCGCGTTCGGCAAGCAATTGGGCGCGCGGGATTTCTTGCGGCGGTGTTCTGGACATGGTCGCGGGTTTCCTGCGTGGCGGCCCGACCAGCGCGCTGTCCTGTCCCGCCGCACGATGCGGCTAACACCCGGAGCGGGACATTCTACAGGATCCGTGGAAGTGTCCGTGCCCCGCGCTCAATCTCCCAGTCGCGCCCGCTGCGTCCGGACCCGCTCCAGGGTCTCGCCGAACTGGGCCAGGCGGGCCTTTTCCTGTTCGACCACCGCCGCCGGGGCGCGCTCGACGAAGCTGGCGTTCGACAGCTTGCCGGAAGCCTTGGCGATCTCTTTCTCAAGGCGGTCGATTTCCTTGTCCAGCCGTGCGCGCTCGGCGTCCAGGTCGATTTCCACGTGCAGCATCAACTGCGTGGTGCCGACCACCTGTACGGGCGCGCCCACGTCCGGCAATTGGGCCACGGCCTGAACGCTTTCCAGGCGCGCCAGCGCCACCAGGTAGGGGGCCAGCTCGTCCAGACCGGCCTCGGCGCCCTGGACCAGCAGCGGCACGCGCTGGCCCGGCGCGAGGCCCATTTCCCCGCGCAGGGCTCGGATCGCGTCGGTCAGCGATTTCAGCGCGGCCATGCGCCCGGCGGCGTGCGCGTCGCGCAGGTCGTCGCGGGCGACCGGCCAGGGCTGCACGCTGATGCTGGCGGGCGTGTCCGCATCGCGCACGCCGGCCGCCACCGAGACCTTTTGCCAGAGTTCTTCGGTGATGAAGGGCATGATCGGGTGGATCAGGCGCAGCAGGGTTTCCAGCACGTGGATCAAGGTGCGGCGCGCGGCGGCCTGCTGCGCGGCGTCGCCTGTCTGCAGCCGGACCTTGGCCAGTTCCACGTACCAGTCGCAGTATTCGTCCCAGATGAAGTGATACAGGCGGTCGGCGATCTGGTCGAAGCGGTACTGGCCGAAGCCGGCATCCACCTCGTCGATCAGGCGCTGCAGGCCGTCGATGATCCAGCGGTCGGCGAACGACAGGTCGCCCGGGGCGGGGCGGCCGAGATCGTGGCCTTCCACGTTCATCAGCACGAAGCGCGTGGCGTTCCAGAGCTTGTTGCAGAAATTGCGGTAGCCTTCGCAGCGCTTCAGGTCGAAATTGATGTTGCGCCCCAGCGTGGCGTAGGCCGCCATGGTGAAGCGCAGGGCATCGGCGCCATAGGCCGGGATGCCGTCGGGGTAGTCCTTGCGTGTGCGCTTGCGGATCGCCTCGGCCTGTTTCGGGTTCATCAGGCCGGCGGTTCGTTTGGCGACCAGCGGCTCCAGGGCGATGCCATCGATCAGGTCCACCGGATCGATCGTATTGCCCTTGGACTTGGACATTTTCTTGCCTTCCATGTCGCAGACCAGGCCGTGGACGTAGACCGTGCGGAAGGGCACCTCGCCGGTGTGGTGCATGCTCATCATGATCATGCGCGCCACCCAGAAGAAGATGATGTCGAAGCCCGTGACCAGCACGCCGGACGGCAGGTAGCGCGCCAGATCGGCGGTCTTGTCGGGCCAGCCCAGGTCGGTGAAGGGCACCAGGGCCGACGAGAACCAGGTGTCGAGCACGTCCGGGTCGCGCGTGAGCGGCCCTTCCGCGCCCGCCGCGCGCGCCTGGCGTTCGGCGTCCTCGGCCGAACGGGCGACGAAAATGCGGCCGTCGGGCGCGTGCCAGGCGGGGATCTGGTGGCCCCACCAGAGTTGGCGGGAAATGCACCAGTCCTGGATCTTCTCCAGCCACTGGTTGTAGGTGACGGTCCAGTTTTCCGGGACGAACTTCACGCGGCCGTCGGCCACCACGTCCAGGGCCACCTGGGTGATGCTCTTGCCGGGGTGCAGGCTGCCCTCGGGCGCGGGCTTGCTCATCGCCACGAACCATTGGTCGGTGAGCATGGGCTCGATCACGCTATTGGTGCGGTCGCCGCGCGGCACCATGAGCTTGTGGGCGCGCACCTGCCGCAGCAGGCCCTGGGACTCCAGGTCGGAGACGACGCGCTGGCGGGCCTCGAAGCGGTCCAGGCCGCGATAGGCCGCGGGGGCCTCGTCGCTGATTTTCGCGTCCAGGGTCAGCACGCTGATCATGTCCAGGCCATGGCGCTGGCCGACGGCGTAGTCGTTGAAGTCGTGCGCTGGGGGGACCTTGACGCAGCCGGTGCCGAACTCGCGGTCGACGTAGTCGTCGGC
>DISE01000008.1 GCA_002421865.1 Castellaniella sp. UBA6218 | reverse complement strand
TTCAAGGCGCTGCTGTTCCTGGGCGCGGGCTCGGTGATCCTGGGCATGCACCACGACCAGGACATGCGTCACATGGGTGGCCTGCGCAAATACATGCCGATCACCTGGATCACCATGCTGATCGGCACGCTGGCCCTGGTGGGCACGCCGTTCTTCTCGGGTTTCTATTCCAAGGAACACATCATCGAGGCCGCCGGCGCGGCCAACGTCTGGGGCGCGAGCTTCGCCTATTACGCGACGCTGTGCGGCGTGTTCGTGACCTCGCTGTACTCCTTCCGCCTGTACTTCCTGGTCTTCCACGGCAAGGAGCGCTTCGACACCGTGCACGGCCCGGCCCACGTCCATCATGACGAAGGCCGCACCCTGGCGGCCCACGGCCACGACGCGCATGGCCACGACGGCCACGCGCATGGCGATCACGGCCACGACGCCCACCACGGCGGCGGCCTGCCCAAGGAATCGCCCTGGGTGGTGACGCTGCCGCTGGTGCTGCTGGCGGTGATGTCGGTGGTGGCCGGGGTCTGGTTCATCGATCCGCTGCTGTTCGACGGCTATTTCGGCAAGGCCATCACGGTCGCTTCACACCATCCGGCCATGGCCGAACTGGCCCACGAATGGCACGGCTGGGTGGCCTTCGCGCTGCACGGCTTCACCTCGGTGCCGTTCCTGCTGCTGCTGGCCGGTTTTGTGGTCGCCTGGTACTGCTGGCTGGTGAACCCGTCGGTGCCCGCGGCGTTCGCCCGCGGCCTGGCGCCGGTCTACCGCCTGCTGGACAACAAGTACTACTTCGACTGGTTCAATGAAAACGTCATCGCCCGCTTCACGCGCGCCCTGGGGCGCGGCCTGTGGCAGGGCGGCGACCGCGGCCTCATCGACGGCCTGATCATCAACGGCAGCGCGCGCCTGGTGGGGGCTGCGGCCGCCACGGCCCGCCTGCTGCAGTCCGGCTACATCTATCACTACGCCTTCGCCATGATCATCGGCATCATGGTGTTTCTCACTTTCTTCGTCTTGATGGTTCACTGATGGCTAGCGAAATGGCGTCCTCTACACTCCCCTGGCTGACCCTCTCGATCTTCGTCCCGATCTTTTTCGGGCTGCTGGTGCTGCTGATCGGCCGGGACGACAATCCGGGGCCGGCGCGGGTGCTGTCGCTGGTCGGCTCGATCGTCGGGCTGCTGGTGACCATTCCCCTTTACACCGGGTTCAATCCGGACACGGCCGACATGCAGTTCGTCGAGAAGACGCCGTGGATCGAAGCCTTCAATCTCAACTACCACCTGGGGATCGACGGCATCTCCGTGTGGTTCGTGCTGCTGACGGCCTTCATCACCATCATCGTGGTGCTGGCCGGCTGGGAAATCATCAAGTCGCGCGTGGCCCAGTACATGGCCGCGTTCCTGATCCTGTCGGGCCTGATGATCGGGGTGTTCTGCGCCCTGGACGGCATGCTGTTCTACGTGTTCTTCGAGGCCACCCTGATCCCGATGTACATCATCATCGGCGCCTGGGGCGGTCCGAACCGCGTGTACGCGGCCTTCAAGTTCTTCCTCTACACGCTGATGGGTTCTCTGCTGACCCTGATCGCCTTCATCTACCTGTGGCACGCCTCGGGCGGATCCTTCGACATCGCCACCTGGCACAAGCTGCCCCTCAGTTACACCGAACAGGTCTTCATCTTCGTGGCGCTGCTGGCGGCCTTCGCGGTCAAGGTGCCGATGTGGCCGGTGCACACCTGGCTGCCCGACGCCCACGTCGAGGCCCCCACGGGCGGCTCCATCGTGCTGGCGGCCATCATGCTGAAACTCGGCGCCTACGGTTTCCTGCGCTTCTCGCTGCCGATCGCGCCTGACGCCTCGCACAGCCTGGCCGGCCTGATGATCGCGCTGTCGCTGATCGCGGTGATCTACATCGGCCTGGTCGCCATCGTCCAGGACGACATGAAGAAGCTCGTGGCGTATTCGTCCGTGGCGCACATGGGCTTCGTGACCCTGGGCTTCTTCCTGTTCAACGTCACCGGCCTGGAAGGCGCCATCGTCCAGATGATCTCGCACGGCTTCGTGTCGGGCGCCATGTTCATGTGCATCGGCGTCATGTACGACCGGCTGCACACCCGCCGCATCGACGCCTACGGCGGGGTGGTGCACCGCATGCCGCGCTTCGTCACGTTCTTCGTGCTGTTTTCCATGGCCAACGCGGGCCTGCCGGGCACCAGCGGCTTCATCGGCGAATTCACGGTGATCCTGGGCGCGGTGCAGTACGACTTCTGGATCGGCCTGCTGGCCGCCTCGGCGCTGATCTGGGGCGCGGGCTATTCGCTGTGGATGGTCAAGCGCGTGGCCTTCGGTCCCGTGGCCAACGAACAGGTGGACGGCATGTCCGACCTGTGCAGCCGCGAGTTCCTGATCCTGGGCCTGCTGGCCATCCTGACGCTGTTCATGGGCATCTATCCGAAGCCCTTCACGGACCTGATGCATCCCTCGGTGCAAGCCTTGTTGCAGCACGTGTCCATCTCGAAACTGTAGGCCTGAACCACTATGCAAAATCTTTTCGACTTCGCGCTGGCGACACCCGAGATCGTTCTGCTGGTGCTGACCGGGGCCGTGCTGCTGATCGACGCCTTCGGCAACGAGCCCACGCGGCGCATGACCTTCATGCTGACCATGGGCACGCTGCTGGTCGCCATCCTGGTGTCCTGGGGGCAGTGGGGCGAGGCCACACAGGGCCGCACCTTCAGCGGCCTGTACGTGGCCGATCCGCTGGGCCATTTCCTGAAGATCCTGTCGGCCATCGCCGTCGGCGTGACGCTGATCTACGGCCGTGCCTACGCTGAAAAGCGCGACATGGTGGCGCGCGGCGGCGAAATGTATTCCCTGGCGCTGCTGACCCTGCTGGGCGTGTTCGTGATGATTTCGGCCGGCAGCATGCTGACGGTGTACCTGGGTGTGGAACTGATGTCCTTCGCCCTGTACGGCCTGGTGGCGCTGCGCCGCGATCACCTGGCCTCCACCGAGGCCGCGATGAAATATTACGTGCTGGGCTGCCTGGCCTCGGGCATCTTGCTGTACGGCATGTCGATGATCTACGGCGCCACCGGCCAGCTGGGCCTGGTGGAGATCGCCCAGGTGATCCGCGACGGCGGCGCCGACCGCATGCCGCTGGTGTTCGGCGTGGTGTTCATCGTCTCGGGCCTGGCCTTCAAGATGACGGCCGCGCCTTTCCACATGTGGACGCCCGACGTCTACCAGGGCGCGCCGACCACGGTCACGCTGCTGGTGGGCTCGGCCCCCAAGTTCGCCGCCTTCGTCATCACGCTGCGCCTGCTGATCGAAGCCCTGCATGGCATCGCGGTGGACTGGCAGCCCATGCTGCTGATCCTGGCCGTGCTGTCGCTGGCCGTGGGCAATATCGTCGCCATCGCCCAGACCAACTTCAAGCGCATGCTGGCCTACTCGACCATCGGCCAGATGGGCTTCGTGTTCCTGGGCCTGATGTCGGGCGTTTACGAAGGCCAGGCCGGCGCCAGCGCGGCGGCTTACGGTTCCTCGCTGTTCTACGTGGTCATTTATGTGCTGACCACGCTGTCCACCTTCGGCCTGATTCTGCTGCTCTCGCGCCAGGGCTTCGAATGCGAGGAAATCACCGATCTCAAGGGCCTGAACCGCCGCAACCCGCTGCTGGCCGGCGTGCTGATGCTGTCCATGTTCTCCCTGGCGGGCATTCCGCCGCTGTCGGGCTTTTACGCCAAGCTGGTCGTGCTGCAGGCCGTCGTCGGCGCGGGCCACGTCTGGCTGGCCGTGTTCGCGGTGATGTGCTCGCTGATCGGCGCCTTCTACTACCTGCGCGTAGTGAAGACGGCTTACTTCGACGAGCCCGAGGACGCCGTCACGCTGGGTGCCGGCACGCTGGCTACACGCGGTGTGATGTCGATCAACGGCCTGCTGGTGATCGGCCTGGGGATCCTGCCGGGCGGCCTGATGTCCCTGTGCGTGGACGTCATCCGCCAGTCGCTCAACTTCTGATCGGGGCGGGCGTTTCATGTCCCTGACAGCGGCGGCCTGGATTGTCATACTTTGCGCCCTGGTCATGGCCAATCTGCCATTCCTGCTGGAACGGCGGCTGGCGCCCTGGCCCTGGGGCCCGGCGGGCGGCACGCTGCCCGGCCTGGCGCGCTGGGGCCTGGGGCTGGCCTTCCTGGCCGGCCTGGCCCTGTGGTCCTGGGGGACGCTGACGCTGGTGGGCGGGGCGTTTGCCGGCGGCGGCGCGACGACGGCGCTTTTCCTGCTGAAGCTGCTGGCGAGCCTGCTGGTCGCCGGCCTGCTGCTGGCGCTGCCGGGCCGGCTGGGCGGCGAGGCGGGCAAAAGGAAATCCTTCTTCGACCGTCTGCTGGAAGTCCTGGTGGGCTATGTGCTGGTCGGCACCCTGGGCTTCGCCCTGGAGCTGAACCTGGGCAATGCCTTCACTCAGCGTTGGGAATTCTATGCCGTGACCCTGGCCCTGTTCCTGGTGCTGGGCTATCCCGGGTTCGTCTGGCGCTACATGATGCGCCGCCGTTCGCGCTGATCCCGGCGCGGCATCAATAGAGCACGCCCGCGTCCACGTCGGCCGGCGTGCGGCAGCCCGTCAGGGCCATCGCCACTTCCAGTTCACCACGCAACACCTGGATCAGGTGCGCCAGGGCGGGCGCGCCGCCCGCCGCCAGCGCGTGCAGCACGGGCCGTCCGATCAAGACTCCCCGGGCGCCCAGCGCCAGCGCCTTGAGGATGTCCGTGCCGCGCCGGATGCCGCCGTCTGCCAGGATGGGGATGCGGCCTGCCACGGCCCGGGCAACGGCGGGCAGGGCGTCGCAGGTGGACGGCAGGGTGTCCAGGCAGCGGCCCCCGTGATTGGAGACGATCAGACCGTCGATGCCCTGCGCCAGGGCGAGGCATGCGTCCTCCGGATCCAGGATGCCCTTGAGCCACAGGGGTGTGCCGGCGGGCAGACGGTCGCGCAACCAGGCCACGTCGTCCCAGGTGGGCGCCGCGTCCAGCAGACCGCTGCCGAACAAGGGCCCGCCTCCCGGCGGCGCCGGGCGGGCGGCGGGTGGCGACAGGCCGTCCAGGTGGACGGAGCGGATCGTGTCCGGCAGGCGGAAACCGCTGCGCTGTTCGGCGTTGCGCACGCCGTTCACGGGCGCGTCCACGGTCAGGACCAGGGCGAGGGCGCCGGCCCGCAGAGCGCGGGTCGCCAGGGCCAGGGTGTCTTCGCGACGGACCTGGGCATAGAGCTGGAACCACAACGGGGGCGGTTCGGGCAGGGCGGCCAGGGTTTCGATGGCCGTGCCCGATTGCGCGCTCAGGACGTAGGGCGTGCCGGTCGCGGCGGCGGCCAGGGCGGTGGCGGTTTCCCCGTCCTGGTGGACCAGGCCGTGCCAAGCCGTGGGCGCGATCAGGATCGGGTGCGCCAGGCACTGGCCGTTCAGGTCGATGCGTGTATGGGCGCCTGCCAGCGGTCGCAGCACGCGGCCGCGCAGCCGCAGGGCAGGCCAGGCGTCGAGATTGGCGCGGGCCGTGCGTTCGTCCGCGCCGCCGGATTCCAGCCACGCCCAGACCGCCGGATCCAGGCGCATGCGGGCCCGTTCGGCATAGTCCTGGGCGCAGAGGGGGTCGTTCATGGGCGGGACACCAGTATCGTCGAGTCAGGCATGCAGGATGCCACAGAGTCGCCGGGGACGGGCCGACGGCAGACGGTAAAATAGCCGCGCGCAACCCCGAGGACTTTCCACATGGCACACATCATCCTGCAGGCTCCGCGCCTGATGGCGGCGGACATCGAACGGCTGGCGGCCGTGGCCTGCGCGGGCGGGGTCCAGGAACTGGGTCCTACGGCCGTGCGCCTGCTGGATGTGGATCCGGACTGCCGGGGTGATGCCCTGGCGCAGGCCGCGGCGGCGCGCATGGATGCCGCCTGGCTGGACACGGTGCATCGCCTGGGGGATTGCCGGGTGCTGGCCATGGACATGGATTCCACCCTGGTCAACATCGAGTGCATCGACG
>DISE01000073.1 GCA_002421865.1 Castellaniella sp. UBA6218 | reverse complement strand
GACATGTTGTCGGTGTTCATCACGCCGTGGCAGAAGCCCGCGAGCTGCCATTGGGCGATCAATCGCGCCGTGCGCCGCGTGACTTCGGCCAGCAGCCGGCAGGCCGTGGCGGGCGCGTCCGTCTCGCCGCTGGCCGTCTCCCGGCATTCGGGATACCAATGATCCACGACGTAGTCCAGCAGCGCTTTCTGTTCGTGGTGGGAATGCCCCCAGTGCTCGAAATGTCCGAAGCGCACGAAACTGGGTGCCAGGCGGGTGACGACGGCCGCAGTCTCGACCGTTTCGCGCACCACCGGATCATCGGAGGCCACCAGCGCCAGCGCGCGGGTCGTCGGAATGCCCAGGCCGGCCATGGCTTCGCTGGCCAGGTATTCGCGCACGCTGGAACGCAGCACGGCCCAGCCGTCACCCATGCGGGAAAATGGCGTGCGTCCCGAGCCCTTGAGCTGGATTTCCCAGACGCCCCCGGGGGTCTGGACATCGCCCAGCAGGTGCGCTCGGCCATCGCCCAGTTGCCCGGCCCACACGCCGAACTGATGGCCGCTGTAAACCGTGGCCAATGGTGTCATGTCGGCCAGCCGGCCGGCACCGGAACACAGGGCCAGGAACTCGGGCGATCGCAGTGCGTCGGCGTTCAGGCCGAGCAAGGCCGCCGCGTCGGGATTGGCGTGCAGCAGACGCGGGGCACGCAGCGGCCGGGGATCCACCCGGGCGTAGAAACCGCGCGGCAGGGCCGCGAACGAGCAGCCAGCTCGCAACCCGGCCACCGATGCGGGTGCCTCAGCCATGGCGCGCCGCCCGCTTGGCGGGACGCACGTACAGGATGGCGCCCAGATACAGGCCCAGCGACAGGAGGATTTCCAGGCCGGCCAACGCCGCCGAGACCGGCGAGACATCGGACCAGGCACGCACCGCGCCTTCCATCAGGTAGAGCAGACTGAGCATGGACACCCACTGCAGCGTGTAGAGCCTGCGCCGCAGCACGCCGCTGACGGCAAACAACAGGGGCACCGCCTTAAGAGCCATCAGCGTTCCGCCGGGGCGCAGCGGCGCCCACCACAATTCCCAGCCCACGCACAGGGCGATCAGGCCAAACAGACACACGCAAGCCAGGCCATGCAGTCCCGGATTGAATTTGATTTCCACGCTTTCCATGCTGGTATTATGACTCGAAACCCCGTGCCCGCCTCATGACCACACCGCAAACGCCTGCCCCGTCTCTCATTGAGCGCCGACGCCGCGCGCTGGACATCCTGCGTTTCACGCTCGACTTCGCCGGCCACCGCAAACTGACCCGTGTGGCTTCCAGCCTGACCTTCACCACGGTGCTGGCGATCGTGCCGACGCTGGCCGTGGTGCTGGCGCTGTTCACCGCCTTCCCGCTGTTCGCCGAATTCCACAAAGCCCTGGAAATTTTCCTGAGCGAAAGCCTGCTGCCGCCCTCGGTGTCGGACACCATCATGCGCTACCTGAACCAGTTCGCGGCCCAGGCCTCGGGGCTGACGGCGGTGGGCGGCGCTTTCCTGGTCGTGACCTCGATCCTGCTGATCATGACGATCGACGAGGCCTTCAACGAAATCTGGAATGTCGCCCGCCAGCGCCCCATGCGCCAGCGGCTGCTGGTGTACTGGGCGATCATTTCCCTGGGGCCGATCCTGATGGGCGCCAGCCTGTGGGCCAGTTCGGTGCTGGCGCGGGAATCCCTGGGCTACATCGGCGACCTGCCCGAAGGCGTCGGCCTGCTGCTCAACCTGGTGCCCCTGCTGATGTCGGTCATGGGTTTCACCGCCCTCTTCGTGTTCGTGCCCAACTGCCGCGTGCTATGGCGCGACGCCGTGCTGGGCGGCCTGGGCACGACGGCGGTGCTGGCCATCATGAAGGCCGGCTTCACCGCCTACCTGACGCGCTTTCCCTCCTACACCGTCATTTACGGAGCCTTCGCCACTCTGCCGATCTTCCTGCTGTGGATCTACCTGTCCTGGCTGGTCGTGCTGATGGGCGCCACGGTGGCCTCACTGCTGCCGGCATTGCGGCTGCATCGCTGGGCGCTGCGGCGCCAGGTCGGCGCCCAGGCCGTCGATGCGATGGGAATCCTGCGCATCCTGTGGCAGGCGCGGGACGCGCAGCCTCCGGGTCGCAGCCTGGATTACCTGGAAAAACACTTGCGAGTCCACCCCGACGCCCTGCGCGACATGCTCGGCGCCCTGCGCGAGCTGGGCTACGCCGTCCCGGTCGCAGACGGCGATCAATGGGTACTGGCCTGCGATCCGGTCCGTACCGACATCGGCCCGCTGGTGGACCGCCTGCTGATCGACCGCGCCCAGACGGGGCTGCGGCCAGGCATGCGGGAGGCCCTGGCGCGCGCCCTGCTGGACGATCCTCCCATACTGGATGCGCTGTTCAGCGCCGACGCTACCGAAAAACGAAGCGATGATGCACAATGATGAACAAACAGCCGGAGCACGGCGCTACTGGGAACCGACATGCTGAAAGTCAATGAAATCCTGCGCGTGAAGGGGCACACGCTATACACGGGGACACCCGACATGCCCGTGCGCGAAGCCATCGCCACCATGAGCCAGCTCGACATCGGCTCGCTGGTCATCATGGAACATGGCCAGCTCGTCGGCATGCTGACTTTCCGCGAAATCATCAACCACCTGAACGCCCACGACGGCCAGGCGGGCGACTTCACGGTACGCAGCATCATGGACGACGCGCCCGTCAGTGTCACGCCCAACACCGACGCCGACGAGGTCCAGCGCCTCATGCTCGACAAGCACGCCCGCTACATCCCGGTGATGGACGGCCCCACGCTGATGGGCGTGATCTCGTTCTATGACATGGCGCGTGCCATCGTCGAAGCCCAGCAGTTCGAAAACGACATGCTCAAGGCCTACATCCGCGACTGGCCCTCCGACACGACGGACGCCCCGGCCCGCAAGGCCTGATCCGGATCACCGACCACACGCCGCCGCGCCTTCCAGGGCGCGGCTGGCCGTCTCTCAAGCCAATGCCATCCAGGCGCGGCGCAGGACGCCGGGGCCTTCCGCCCTCAGCAGCGCGGGATCAGACAGCATGCGCCGCCATTGCCGCGCGCCGGGCCGGCCCGTGCGCCAGCCCAGGACGCCGCGCACCAGAATGTGCAGCGGCACGCCGAGTGCATGCTGCGCGGTCACATAGTCGATCCAGGCGTCCAGGACGGCCTCGGGCGCGGGCAGTGCCCGATCGGGCGCCATGCGGCGGCTCAGTTCGGCCAGGATGTCCGGATGATGCCAGGCCGCCCGCCCCAGCATCACGCCATCCAGGCGGGTCATCCAGTCCAGACAGGTCTCGACGTCGGCCAGTCCGCCGTTCAGCACGAACGCCGCCTCCGGAAAATCCTGTTTCAGACGTTCGGCGTCCGCATGGCGCAAAGGCGGCTTTTCCCGGTTGTCCTTGGGCGACAGCCCTTTCAGGACCGCGTTGCGCGCATGAACGATGAACACCCGGCAGCCGGCTTCAAACAGGGTACCGACGAAATCGCGCACGAAACCATAGGACTCGTCGTAGTCCAGGCCCAGGCGATGCTTGACCGTGACCGGTACGGAAACAGCGTCCCGCATGGCGCGGACGCAATCGGCGACCAGATCCGGTTCGGCCATCAGACAGGCGCCGAAGGCGCCGCGCTGGACCCGTTCGGACGGACAGCCGCAGTTCAGGTTGATCTCGTCGTAGCCCCAACGTTCGCCCAGCCGGGCGCATTGCGCGAGGGCGTCCGGTTCGCTGCCGCCCAGCTGCAGGGCCACGGGATGTTCGGCCGGATCGAAGTCCAGGTGCCGCCCCACGTCGCCGTGCAGCAGAGCGCCCGTGGTGATCATCTCGGTGTACAGGCGGGCGCGGGGCGCGAGCAGTCGATGAAAATAGCGGCAATGCCGGTCCGTGACGTCGATCATGGGCGCCACGCAGAGACGCCAGAGTCCGGCCTCCGGGTCGGCGGACGGGATGGACGGCACGGCGGGATCGGCGTCATCGCGGATGCCGGGCAAAGATTGGGACATGCGGGATATTCCTGGCTAATCGGCCATTTTACCCGGGCACGGAAGGCCCGCGCGGTTGCGATGCCGCGCCTCCAAGGCCATCGGCGGGCGCAGGGCGGCTTTTCGTCTAAAATTCCGGCTGACCGATCCCGACCCGAACCCCGGCCTTTCGCGGCCGCATGCGTATTCCCATGGCCGTATTCACCCCCGTCACCGAAGACGATGCCCGCACCTTGCTGCGGCGCTACCAGTTGGGCGAGCTGGTCGCCCTGCGCGGCATCACCGCCGGCATCGAGAACACCAATTACTTCCTCGACACCACGCGGGGCGCCTATGTGCTGACCCTGTTCGAGGTCCTGACCAGCGAGCAACTGCCGTTCTATATCGAGCTGATGCACCATCTGGCCGGACGCGGCGTGCCGGTGCCCGAACCCCAGACCCTGCTCGACGGCACACGCCTGACCACGCTGAACGGCAAACCGGCCGCGATCGTCACGCGCCTGTCCGGCGGCTACGAACCTGAACCCGGCCCGGCCCACTGCGCTCTTGCCGGTCAGACCCTGGCCCGTGCCCACCTGGCCGCGCGGGACTTCCCCATCCATCAGCCCAATCTGCGCGGCCTGGATTGGTGGAAGGCCACCGCGCCCGCCCTGGCGCCTTTTCTTGACGCCGGCCAGGCCGGACTGCTGCGTGGCACGCTGGACGAGCAGATCGCTTTCGCCGCCGCCGGCGCCCCCGCGAAGCTGCCCTTCGGTCCGGCGCACTGCGACCTGTTCCGCGACAACGTGTTGTTCGACGGCACCTTCGAATCGCCTCATATGGGCGGCTTCATCGATTTCTACTTCGCCGGCTGCGATGCCTGGCTGTTCGACGTGGCGGTCAGCGTCAATGACTGGTGCATCCACCGGGCCACCGGGGCCTTCGTGCGCCGGCGCCTGGAAGCCTGGCTGCAGGCCTACCACGCCGTGCGCCCCTTCACCGAGGAAGAGCGCGCCGCCTGGCCCGTGATGCTGCGCGCGGCCGCCCTGCGATTCTGGATTTCCCGCCTGTACGACTTCCACCTGCCCCGTCCGGCCCAGACGCTCAAGCCGCACGACCCTCGCCACTTCGAACGCATCCTGCGGCTGCGCACCGAGCAGCCCGCGCCCGATCTGCCCCGCCCATGACGACACCCCTGCAAGCCGCCATCCTGCCCCCTGGCGCCGGCTGGTCCTGGATCACCCAGGGCATCCGGCTGTTCCGCCGCCAGCCCATGGCCATGCTTTTCTGGAGCATCGCCACCAGCTTCTTCATCAACATCGGCGCGCTGATCCCGGTGCTGGGCCAGACCGCACTGGTCCTGTTGACCCCTCTGCTGACCTTCTTGACGCTGTGCGCCTGCCGCAACCTCGACGAAGGCGTGCGGATGATGCCCGGCCTGTGGCTGCGCCCGCTGCGCACGCCGGGCGTGACGGGCGCGCTGCTGAAGCTGGGCCTGGCCTACCTGGGCTGTTCCTTTCTGGCCGCGCTGACCGCCGTGCTGCCTTTTCTGTCCTCGATGCTCGACGTCCTGGACGCCGCCGGGCAGCCCGATTACACCGCCCTGGCCCAGGCCATACAGGGTCCGCTGACAGTGTTCGGCCTGTTCTACGTGCTGCTGTCGGCCTTGTTCTGGCACACGCCCGCGCTGGTGGGCTGGCACGCCCTGCCCCTGCGCCGGGCGTTGTTCTATTCCATGGTCGCCTGCTGGCGCAACAAGTACCCCATCGTCGTCTATGTGGCGACCTGGGCGGCCGTGTTCTTCGGCCTGCGCGGCCTGCTGGACGGACTGGCCGGCGCCGGGATGTCCACGGCCCTGCTGACCTGGCTGTCCCTGCCGCTGGACATCGTGGTCACGGCCTTGCTGTACTGCAGTTTCTACCCCATCTATACGACGATCTTCCGCGCCAGCCAGGCGGCCTCGACCTGAGCCCGCCAGTCCGTCCGGGCACAGTAACCCCCCGGCAACTCCACGACGGCCCGGGCGCGACGTCGCCCTGCGCAACGCCATGGACCGACCCGGGGCGCCAGGCCCACGACCCGCCCCCCGGCGTCCAGAAAAACCAGATCCACGGCCCGCGCCAGACCCGTCGTGTGCACGATGCGGCACTCCGGCAGCAGCAACCCCCGGGGCCGGGCGCCCCAGCCAGGCCACAGGCACAGGCCCAGGAGCCGCGCGGCGAAGGAACGCGCGCAATACAGCCGCAAAGGTTCTTGCGCATCCAGCCACACCGCCGTTTCCCGAGGACCGCGCCACGCCAGCCGCTGGTAGGGCCTCGTCCTCCGGTCCACGTCGCTGCGCGCGCCATGATCAGACATCACAACCCCGCGTCCAGCAGCTTCACCGCCACAGGAAAGCCGATGACCAGGAATGTGCAGGGAAAGATGCATGACACCATGGGAAACAGCATCCTGACAGGCGCCTCCAGTGCCAGTTTCTCGGCGCGCAGAAAGCGTTCGCTGCGCTGACGCTCGGCCTGTGCCCGCAACAAAGGGCCCAGACTCATGCCCATCACATCGGCCTGGGAGAGCGCCGAGACCAGGGCGCGCACGCCGGGCACGTCCGCATGCTCCGCCCAGTGCGACAGCCAGCGCGGCCGATCCATGCCGGTGCGCTCCAGTGCGGCCGCGTCCCGCAGGCTCTGCCGCAACGGGCCTTCCGGCGCATGGCCGGCCACTTGATGCAGAGCCGCCGGCAGGCTGAGGCCGGCCTCCACGCACAGGGTGAGCAGATCCAGCATGAAGGGCAGCTCGCGCATCATCCGTATCCTCCGGACGGCGGCGCGGCGGCGCAGAACCTGATCGGGCCAGACAAAACCCAGGGCCGCGCCCGCCAGCGCCGACAGCATGCCGACCCTTGTCGGCGCGGCCGCCATCAGCGCTCCCGCCCCGGCCAGCACGGCCCCGCAACCGGCCGCCAGCACGCTGGCCGCCAGCCAGCGGTCCGCACTCCAATGGGCGGCCAGCCCGGCGCGCGGCCCCCAGCGCCGCAGTTCCCGCCGCATGCGCCAAGTGACGAAGGGTTCGCAGCAGGGCGCCAGCGCCAGCACCCAGGGCCACCAGAACGCGGGCGGACGGGGCCGGGCCGCCTTATGCGCGGCGGCCCAGGGGGCGCCCAATACCCACAGGCCCAGGCAGGCGGCCACCGCCGCCAGACACAGACCGGTCCAGAACCATGCCATGTCGTCTCCTTCAATGTCAGACCTCGATCGCCGCCACACGGCGGATCCAGAGGATGCCCACGCCCTCAAGGATCAGGATCGCCGTCAGCACGATCCAGCCATACCAAGTCCGCCACAGCAACGCCATGGCTTCGGGCTCCAGGTGGTGCAACACCAAGGCCAGCGCTGCCGGCAGGCCGGCCATGATGCGACTCTGCATGCGGCCCTGGGCGGTCAGCGCCTCGACCCGGCCCAGCCAGTGCTGCCGCGCCCGCAGCGTCTGGGCGATGCTTTCCAGCGTATCGGCCAGGCTGCCGCCCGTGCGGGTGGCGATACCCAGCGCCGATACCACCAGACCGCAGGACTCGGTCGGCATGCGGATGCGCAACTGCAGCAGAGCGTCCTGGAAGTTCAGTCCCAGCCGCTGTTCGCGCAGCATCAAGCCGAATTCCTGGGACAGGGGCGGACTGGACTGGGCCACCAGATGCCGCAGTGCGGGCTGAACTCCGGCCCCCGCGCGCAAGGCGCCGGCAAGCGCCTGGAGCAGATCGGGCAACTGGGCGTCAAAGCGCTGCGACCGGCGGCGGCGCATGTGGCTCAGGATCAGCGGCGGCATGCACACCAATCCGGCCAGCACAGGAAGCACCCCCCACCAGCGGCCCGCCAGCCAGGCCACTGCCAGCATCAGGATCAGGCCCAGTGCCGCCGCGACCGGCCGTAGCTGCGCCATGTCCAGAAACAGGAAGGAGGCGTCCAGCGTGCGCCGGGTGTCGTTGCGCAGACGGTCCTCGTAGCGTGTCCACGCCCGGTCCGCCTGCCCCAGCAGCCACCAGGCGGCAAGCGCGGCACTGGCCGCCAGCATCACGAAAATCAGGATCGGCATGGAACGCCCTCCGGTGCGGACGCTTCGTCGAGCGTTGCACGGCCCTGGACGACCGTCCGGCCAGAGAACAGGCTCGCTTCCAGGGCAGCCGTCTCCTCGAAACCGTCGGGCGGCAGACCACAGCCGGTGAACACGGCCGGCGGCCCGGCGCGTCCCAGGAACAGATCCTGCAACTGGATGCGTCCTCCCTCCTGGCCCGTCACCTGGACAATCGCGCTGATCAGGCGGCGGCCATCGGCAGCGCGCACCAGCTGGACGATGAAATCGATACTGGAGGCGACGTGCTCGCGGATCGCAGCCAGAGGCAGATCCATGCCTGCCATCAGGATCATGGTTTCCAGGCGGCCCAGCGCGTCGCGAGGGCTGTTCGCGTGCAGCGTCGTGAGCGAACCCTCGTGCCCGGTGTTCATGGCCGCCAGCATGTCGAACGCTTCGCCGCCCCGGCATTCTCCCACTACGATGCGGTCAGGGCGCATCCGCAGGGCATTGCGCACCAGGTCGCGGATCTCCACACGGCCCCGGCCTTCCGGATTGGGCGGCCTGGCCTCCAGGCTGACCAGATGGGCATGGTCCAGGCGAAGTTCGGCGGCATCTTCGATTGTGATGACGCGTTCGCCGGCCGGAATGGCGTTGGACAGAACGTTCAGCAGGCTGGTTTTGCCCGAGCCCGTGCCGCCGGAAACGATCAGGTTCTTGCGCTGGCGCACGCAATGCGTCAGGAATCTGGCCATGGCCTCGTCAAGGGCGCCGACGGCCACCAGATCGGCCATGCCCAGGCGCCTGGCCGGAAACTTGCGGATCGTCAGGCTGGGCCCCCGCAAGGCGATAGGCGCGATCACGGCGTTCACCCGGGAGCCGTCGCGCAGACGGGCGTCCACCATGGGGGCGCTTTCGTCGATCCGCCTCCCCAGCGGCGCCACGATCCGGTCGATGACGCCCAGCACCGCCTGCTCGCCGCTGAAGCTGGCGGCGGTGCGGGTCAGGCGCCCGCCCCGTTCGACGAAAATCTCGTCGTGGCGATTGACCATGATCTCGGTGACGCCTGGATCGGCCAGCAGAGGTTCAAGCGGCCCCAGGCCGACCGCCTCGTCCACCAGTTCCCGGACCAACGCCTCGCGGTCCAGCGTCGGGGGCAGGGCTTCGTCGGCCGCGATCAACCCCGCCAGCACCGCAGCGGCCTCGAGCCGCAGCGTGGCATCGCTCATGCCGCCGATGTCGCGGCGACGCAACTGCAGTGCGGCGATCAGGCCCTCGTGCAGACGGCGCCGATGAGTTTGTCCGCCGGGTCCGGCCTCATGAACGGCAGGGATTCCCGCTTCCCCGTCCGTCCACGACTCATCCGCCGCGGCCCCGGAGGCGAACCGGGCCGGAGGGCCGGCATGCGGGTCTCCGCGGTCGATACAGGCCCGCGTTTCGTCCGCCTCGAGACCGCCCGACCCATCGGCTCCGGCCGCCGGCTCCGCAGTTGCGGGCTCTGGCGCGGAGACCCTTTCCACCGGCAGAACGCGCATCAGGCACGGACCGATGACCACCTCGTCATGGGCCTCGAGAGGACCATAGGAGGCGACCCGTTCGCCATTGACGGTGGTGCCGCACAGAGAGCCCAGATCCTCGATCCAGACCTCATCCTGGCGCAACAGCAGGCGCGCGTGCCGGCGCCCCACCCGCCAGGCGCGCAAAGCGAGCCCGCATGCCGCGTCGCGGCCGATCATCAGGGGCAGGACATGACGTTCGCGCAAGTGGCGCCCGTCCTCGAAACGCAGGTCGAGTTCGATCGGATTCATGGCGCCTCCCCGGAAGCGCGCGCAGGTTCGACGGCGCCCCCTTGCCACTGGGATGCCGGGCCGCCGGCGCGCGGGTTCCAGCCTGACCGGAATTCCCCTCCGGCGGAACCCGGCACCGGACGGATGGGCGCCAGCAGCACGGGCGAGGCTGGAAATGCCCGATCCAGAATCGCGTCCGCGCGCCCGACGCGCAGCCGCAGATCGGGATGATCCGCCGTCACCAATTGTGGCGTGACCAGGATGGCCAGCTCCGTTTCATTGCGCTGGAAACGCGTGGAGCGAAACAGGGAGCCCAGAATGGGCAGGTCGCCCAGTCCCGGCAGACGGTCCACGTTGCGGGCCGCGTCCCGCGACAGGAAGCCCGCCAGCACCAGGGTCTGTCCCGAGCGCACGTTGAATTCCGTGGCCGTGCGCCGGGTTTTCAGAGAAGGGCCGCCCGGCACGGACAGCGATGGATCGATGGCGCTGACCTCGACTTCGAGACGCGAGCGAACGGCGCCGCTGCGCTCGATGGACGGGGTGATGCGCAGCGACACGCCGTAGGGCTTGAAGGCCGTCTGGGTATTGCCGTTGCCGTCGACCGTGCTGTAAGGGACTTCGCCGCCTGCCAGGAATTCGGCGGTCGCGCCGCTGCGCGCCAGGAGCTGTGGCTGGGCCAGCACCACCGCCCGTCCGTCCTGGGCCAGCAGATCGATGCGCGCCGACAGCAACGCATTGACGCCGAAGTAGCCGGCGGCCTGGGGCGAAGGAAACGCCAGGGGCAGCACGGTTTCTCCGGGCCGGTCGGCGTAGCGGCGGGACCCGCCGTCCCAGCCCAGGCCGGCGTTCACACCCCCGGTGGCGTTCGAGCCCCAGCGCAGTCCGACTTCCCTCAGCAGGGATCGGGGCACCTCGACCACGCGCACGTCCAGCAACACCATCCGGTCCCAGCCGACCGTGCCGGTAAAGTCCAGGAGCTGCGGATAACGGCGGCCCAGTTCCGCAAGACGCTGGCGATCGCTGTCCGACAATTCGTCGCCCTCGACCAGCAGTTTGTCTCCCAGAGGCGTCACACGGACGCCTGGAATACGCTCCAGCAGGCTCCGCAATTCGTCCTGCAACTGGCGTGCGCCCTCGGGGGCGACCTCCACCGCATACCGATAGGCCTGTCCATCCGCCGTCCAGGCATGCAAGGTGCTGAAACCGGGCTTGCGGGCGAACACAATGACCTCGCGATCGTCCGTACTGACAGCGTTCAGGATCTTGCCGTCGCCCACCGCCACGCGGGCCACACCGGGAATGCCCAGTACCCGGACCTCGCCCGCCTGAAGCGCCAGTGGCGTTTCGGCGGCGACCTCCCGGGCGGCGGCGGTCACGAGCTGGGCGTACGATGCCAGCCCCAAGGAAAGACACAAGGCCGGATACAGGCCACGAACGGGAAACAGACGCCTCATGGCCGTGCCCCTTCTTCAAATCGAACGGATTGGCCGGCAGAAACCGGATCATCGTCCTCATTCGCCGGACCGGCCGTGACGATCGTCACGCCATGCCCGGCAGTCGGGCCGGACGGCGCATCGGCCAGGACGGCCTGGGAGTCTTCGACGCCCATCGGAGAAACCGACGCGGCCTGCCCGGCCAGGGCACGCATCCAGGCGCTGACCAGGGCCTGCTCCTCGGGCAAATCGAACCAGCCGTTGCCTGGCCGGCCAGCCTGGCCTTCCGGGCCTGCCCCCGCCGGCAAGGCACGGGCGCCTGAAGTTCCGTACAGGATGACGGCGCGCCGGGCCGGTGCGCGCGGCGGATCACTCACGCCCAAGAGCGACGCCAGATCGCCCCGGGCGGCCCGGCGGTCGGCACGGGCATCGCCGGGATGACGCATAATCGCGGTCAACGTCCCGGCCTGGCGAGCGGCCACCAGCTTCACCACGTCCTCGGGCGCCGCATCGAGCGTCACCGTGGAATAGGCGGACTCTTCGGCACCGGCCTCGCTGGTGCGGGTTTCGCGGCCCGTCGCCAGCACCAGCACCCCCTGAAGCAGCGGCGCCGTCAGACGCTTGCGCCGGTGGTCGAAGGACACATACAGGTCGATCAAGTCGCCGGGCTGCAACAGGCCGGAAAGGGAGTTGACCTGATCCACAGGCAGCGTGATGGCGCGCCGGCCGGGCGCCAGCTGTGCGGAAAAGGCGGGCTGGGGGCGCACGGTATGCGCGGGAAGCAGCGCGTCGCCGGCACGCACGGCGGTCCCCAGAACGCGCCCCTCGAGCTCGCCCAGACGGGTCAGGGGCAATGTGTCGCCGCCCACCCAGCGGGCCGGAAATCCGCGCACGGCCAGATCATCCGGCGTCAGCCGGGTGCCGGCCGCAAGGTCCCTGGCCGCCACGATCCGTTCGACCATGTCCAGACGGGTGCGATTCTCGATCTGCCGTTCGCGTTCTCGCATGTGCAGGGCCAAGGCGCCCGCCGCCAGCAGGCCGGTCCCCAAAGCCAGCGTCGCCAGGATGACGGACCGGGGAATGTGCGGAAACGGGAATATCATGAAGAATCCTTCGGTCGATGCCAGAACGTCAGGGCGACGGCGTCGCCCCTGGGGTGAAGATGAACCGTCAGGCGGGCACCGTCAGATCGCGTCCATTCCCCGGCCAGCCGCACCGCCACATCCTTCGCAGACCCGGATGTCTTTCCAGGCGCCGCCACCGGCCGCCAGCGCCGCGCCCACAATGCGCGCAGCACGGCGGCCGCCACGCGTGGATAAGACCCCGGGCACAGATAGCTGGCCAACATGCCGGCGCCACCGGCAAAACGGCTGGAGGCGCGCAGCACAAGCCGTGCGCCGGCGGGCACCAGGGCATCCGGATCGAAACCGATCGCGCGCCGATCGTCGGGTCCAAGGCTGGACAGCACGCCGATCGTGCCCGGGCCGCCATCATCGGCCGGCCGCAGTTGCGCCATCCAGTGCCGCCCTTCATGAACGCCCGACAACGACAGCACGGCACCGGAAAACTGCAAGCGGTCGAATCGCGACTCCCCTGCGCGGGCTAACCGTCGCGCCGCGTCAACCGGCGCCATTGGCGCCCTGAAATGCCGCATCCGCAGACGCGCGCCGGGCAGGTCGAAGGCAAAAGGCGCCGCCCAGCGCCACTCCGCCAGCGCCTCGGACCGGGCCGGATCCCAAGGCGTTGCTCCCGCGCAGACCGAACCGGCGTACAGCAACAGAATCGTCGCCAGCATCGCGGGCGAACGCGCGCCGGACGTAAATGGATTCATGGCTGCCCCCAGGTTCGCAGATGCGGACGTGGCACACTGCCCGTCCAGGAATCCACCCAGTCCCAATCGGGCAAGACGCGTCCCCAGGCCGCGTCCACGCCTCCGAGCCGGTCCAGGGCCGCCCGGCCAGCCGCCCGGGATGCCGAAGCTGTCGCGCCCCAGGCGCGCGCACTGCCTGCCAGGATCGACTGGACCTCGCCATCGCCTGCCGCCGCGCCGTCGCCACTCAGAATCGCGGTATGTCGGCGCAGATCGAGCCCAAGATGATCGAAATCGAGCAGCGATCCCGTCGACGAAATCCCGCCGGCTGTCCGGACCCTGGCGCCGGCGCGCCAGACCCTGGGATCGCCCAGCCGCAATTCCCGGCGCAGGTCCGATGCTGCGGCCCCGGGGTCGCCGGCTTGCCGGCCGGTCATGTCGCCCAGAGGCTCGATGTCCAGGTACGCCGGTTCGGCCAGGAAGCCCTGGCCTCTTCGTGTCCGCCAGCGATGTCCCGGCGCGTTCAGGTAGCCATCCCCGCCCGGCCCCAACGCTCCGGGCGCCAGACCCTGGTGTGCATGGGCAAAAGCGGCGCGGCGGCTGGCGTGAGCCAGCTGCAGGCCGATATCCTGCAGACGTCCGAGCCAGGCGATACCCAGCCACAGGCTGCCCAGGGCGGCGAGTACGACCAGGGTTTCAACGAGGGCCTGGCCACCCTGCTCCGGATGAATGGACATGTCAGTCTCCCGGCGCATCCGACAGCCCGGCGGCCAGACGCGCATGCCAATAGGGATGGAACAGGTTGGGGGTTTCGTCCAATCCGTCCGGACGTCGCTCGGGCCGGGAAAACAGGCTTTCCGCCGCACTGCGGGCCAGGATCGGCTGGCCTGCCGCATCCGTCAGTTCCAGGCGCACGATGAATCCCGCCGCAGCATCCCGACCTTTCCCGGTGGCGACGTCCAGATAGTCGCCCAGGCCGCGTGACATCCAGGCTTGCCGGTCGCGCTGCGCATAGGAATTGGCCAGGGGGTTGTCCCGGCCTCCCACCAGGTCCCATTGCGTCGCCGACCGTACCCAGCGCCAGAAATCCTGGTCGGCGAAATCCTCCGGCGGCGCATCGGCGTGATCGGCGTCCATCGGCTGGCCTGGCTGAGCCGGCATCCAGGCCCAGCCCATGGCGTATTCACGGTAATAGCAGCCGATCCAGCGATTGGAGCGCACCGCATGGAAGGACTGCGTGTCCCCCGCCCGCCAGCGGCCGGAATCGTCCAGCGCGGTGCCGCCGCGCCGCCGCAATTCGTGGCGCAGATGCGGACATCGGCCGCTGACAGGCCAGGGATTGCGCGCCGTATGATCACGGGGATCGAGAAACGGATACAGGCCGGCCAGATGCCGCGTCCAGTCGAACAAGGACGCGTCCGGCGCACGGCGGCGCAGCAGGCCTGGCCAGGCGTCTTCCGTCACCACGGGCTGCAGGTCGCCGGGTTTGCGTTCAGGATAGTGGGCGGACAGCACGGCCCGCATCGCCTCCAGACGTGCCTGGGGAAGATCCCGGGCCAAGATACGGGACAGGTCCGCCGACAGTTCGTGCACGAGACGCTCATGCGCGGCATAGGCACGCCCCAGCGCGCCCCCGGATCGCGCCTGGGCTTCCAGGCCGGCGGCCGAAGCCGCCGCCAGATAGGCGCGGCCATGGTCGGCGCCGAACAGCATGCCGATCAGGCGGGCGGGCGGATTGCCCTGGGCCAGGCGGCGCGATTCCATGCCGGCGTAGTGCGCCCAGCTGCCCAACGTGGCCAGATGCGCCATCGCCAACTGGTGGGCCATCCGGGCGCGATTGAGGTAGGCCAGGAAATTCAGGGTTCGGGCCTGGATCAGGGCGCCGCTGTAGGCGGCGGCATCCAGGCCGTGAATCAGCCGGGTCTTGGCCGCGAGGACCTGACCGGTGGCGAAATAGCGCATCCAGGCCAGACCCAGCACGGCCACCAGCAGCATGCCCAGCACCAGCACCTGGCCCTGCTGGTTGCGCAAGGAACGACGAGGACAGGCCATGTCATTGGCCCGCCGCCGCATTGCCGGTAAAAGACTTCAAGGACTTGGCGGCCGCCTGCGCGGCGGCGGATTCGGCCGCCGTCTGGGCGATGCGGGACTGCTCGGAACCATCCTCGCCGGCGATTTCCCGCGCCATGGCCGCCGTCTGGGCGCGGATCACCTGGCCGAACAGCTGATAGACCGCGATGGCGGCCACAGCCACCAGGGCGACGACAATCACGTATTCGACCATCGCCTGTCCGCGCTGTGCGACGGACCGGGCGACCGGATCCGGTCTGGGCGTCAGGAGAGCAGGCACATCCGGGACGCCCGGCCGGCCCGGCACTTGCACGGCGCCAACGGACGGCGCACCTGGAAGGACGCGGCGGGCACGGCTGGAAGACGGGCGGGCGCGGCGCGGCAGACGAAGAAAAGCGGACATGGCGGGCTCCGGAAAGAGGATGGAACCCAGTGTGCCCCGCCCTCTCCGGCCCGCCTATTCGCAATTCCCGTCCTGGCTGGAAGTGTCCCGTCCGCCACGGGCGACGGTGCGGGGCCCCGCCCTGGAATCAGCCGATGCGCACGCGCAGGGTGCCCAGCCCTTCGATGGCGCCTTCGAGCCGGTCGCCGGGCACGACGGCGCCGACACCCGCCGGTGTGCCGGTGTAGATCAGGTCGCCGGCCTTCAGTTCGAACAGGGTGGACAGGTAGGCGATGGCCTCGGGCACCGACCAGATCATGTCCGACAGATCGCCCGACTGGCGCGGCTGGCCGTTGACCGACAGGGTGATCGCCCCCTTCGCCATCGCGCCGGCGGAAGCGGCCGGATGCAGCGGTCCGATGGGTGCGCTGTGATCGAATGCCTTGCCGGTCTCCCAGGGACGGCCCGCTTTCTTGGCCGCGCCCTGCAGATCGCGGCGCGTCATGTCCAGGCCGATGGCGTAGCCCCAGACGCAGCCGGCCGCCTGCTCGGGCGTCAGGTCGCGACCGCCCGAGCCCAGCGCGACGACGAGTTCGACCTCGTGGTGAAGGTCCTGGGTGAGCGGCGGATACGGCAGCACGCCCTCGGCTCCGTCGGCCACGCTCAGGACGGCGTCGGCAGGCTTGGCGAAAAAGAATGGGGGTTCGCGTCCCGAGTCGCCCATTTCGCGTGCGTGTTCCGCGTAGTTGCGGCCGACGCAGTAGATGCGCCGCACGGGGAAACGGGCCGAGGTGCCCTGGACGGCCACGGTGGCCGCTTCGGGGCGGGGAATCACGGTTTCACTCATCATGGACTCCGAAAGAGAAGCGCCCGGCTGAAGCCGGGCCGCGAGGACTGCGTCAGTGATCGCCTCAGGCCTTGGCCTGTTCGTAGCGTTCGACGGAGGCGCGGATCTCCTGCTTGGCGGCGTCCACGCCCGACCAGCCCTGGACCTTGACCCACTTGCCCTTCTCAAGGTCCTTGTAGTGCTCGAAGAAATGCTGGATGCGCTGCAGTTCCTCGGCCGGCAGATCCGCCGTCGATTCGATCTGGCGGTACGGCGGGTAGAGCTTGTCGACCGGACGGGCCAGGAGCTTGGCGTCCTTGCCGGCTTCGTCTTCCATGTTCATCACGCCCAGGGCGCGGCAGCGGATCACCGAACCGACCTGCACCGGGAAAGGCGCGATCACCAGCACGTCCACCGGATCGCCGTCTTCCGACAGGGTCTGGGGAATGTAGCCATAGTTGCAGGGGTAGTGCATGGCGGTCAGCATGAAGCGGTCCACGAACACGGCGCCGCTGGCCTTGTCGACTTCGTACTTGACCGGATCCGCGTTCATCGGGATTTCGATCACGACGTTGAATTCCTCGGGCAGCTTGTCGCCGGCCGGCACTCGATCTAGGCTCATGGGGTTCCTTGATAGGTCAGACAGAAAAATCTATTTGCGCGCGCCGCCGTCCGAGGTCTGGGACATGTCCACCCCGGGAATGGGCGCGGTGTCGAAATACTCGTCTTCGGAGGACGCGGATCCGGATGCGGTGGGCGTGACAGTGGGCGCTTCGGGTGCCGGGGCGGACACGGGGAGCGCGTCGGTGTCGGTCTCGTCCTGGACGTAGACGCCGCTGGCCGCATGAGGGGCGGGCGGCGCCGGCTCCACCGGCGTCGCGTCGTCCGTTTCGTTGAAATGCGGATCGCCGCGCGTATCGGCGGCCGGCAGCAGACGGTTGACGGTGGGAATTTCGGCGTCCGCCGCCTGGCAGGCAAGCCGCCAGTTGCGCAAAGCCTGATCGGGGTGGCCCAGCGCGTCGTGCAGGTTGCCCAGCAACGCGTGAATGTGAGTGTCGGCGCGCAGGGCCAGGCTGCGTTCCAGATAATGTTCGCCCTGCCCCCAGAGCTGTGCCGCCAGGCAGAGCTGGCCCAGCGCTGCCAGCAAGCCGGGGTGGTCGGGATTGGACCTCAGCCAGAGTTCGGCATGCCCGATACGCTGACCCGCCTGGGCCGCGTCGCATTGCGCGTACAGACGCAGCAGGCGGTCGTCCAGATGACGGTCGAGAGCGGCTTCCAGGATGCGGGCCGACTCGGCCGGATGGCCCAGCCGCGACCGGGCCTGGGCACCGGCCAGCGCCACATCGGGATCGAGCCGCTCGTCGGCGCTCAGGTTGCCCCAGACGGCGCTCCAGCCGGATTCCTCGACCTCGGCCAGGCGCTGGGCCGTCGATTCGCGGATGAACTGGCGGGCCTGGGTTTCATCGATGGCGCTTCGGCGCAGCAACAGGCGCGTGAGTTCGTACACGCGGTCCGCATGGCCCAGCTGGCGATGCGCCCGCAGCAGGAGGCGGGTGCCATGCAGGAAACGCGACGAGGCGTCCTGCATCGGTTCGAGCAGAGCCAGGGCTTCCTCGGCGCGGTTCTGGTCCAGGTACATTTCCGCTGTCACCGTGTCCACGGCCTGTCTCAGGCGGGAATCCTGGCCGGCGCCTTCCTGGGCGAGCCTCAGGACCTGATCGCGCCGCGCGGTTTCGCCCAAAAGATGCAGGGCGCGGGCCGCGCTGAGCCCGGCGAGGACCTTGCGATCGGCCGAACGCGTGCGCGACAGCAGATTGGACAGGTCTTTCTCGGCCTGGACGTAACGGCCTTCAAGGACGTTGATCCAGCCGCGTTCGAGCAGTTCGACATCGCGCTTCTGGGCGCGGCGCCCGCGCCAGGCGCGCAGCCGGCCGGGGCTGGTGCCCAGCCAGTTCAACGCGCGCAGCAGCCAGTGCAGCGCCAGGAAAGCCACGAGCGCGAGCACGACGGCCAGCGAAAGGGATAATTCGATGCGCCACGGCTGGGCGACGATGAGCACGTTGCCGCCGTGATCGCGCAAGACCAGGGCCAGCGCCACCGCGGCCGCGAACAGAATCAGGGTCCAGATCCAGGATCGCATCGCGCGCTCCTCAGACCGTGCCGGCGCCGGCGGGCGCCGTGACGGGCGACGGCGCAGCCGGCGCGGTGTCGCCCTGGCCGGAATCGTCGGGACCGGAATCGTCAGGGGCCGAGTCGTCGGGAGCCGGCTCGTCCGGCATGTTCCCGTCCTGTTCGTCTTCCGCCGCCGCGGTATCCCGAGCCGCTGCAATCGCGGCCAGGCTATTGTCAACGGTCGGCAACTTGAGCTCGATCGCGGTGTCACGCAAATCGCGGGCGATCCTCAGGGCCTCACGGGAGGAGTCTGCGCGCATGTCGTATCGCTGGTCGATGGCCTTGGACAACTGGTCCAGTTCGGCCTGCCAGATGCGCGACTGGTGCATCATCAGGGCCAACTGGGCCGTCACGGCCCGCTGCTTCAGGACTTCGCGGAAGCGCAGGGCCTGATCGGGCGACATCAACAGCGCGGCTGCGTCGTCCACACGGCGCACGTCGAACAGGGCGCGCAGATCCTGCGACACCATGCCGGCCGCGTCGCGCGTCCATTGCCAGGCGTCGGCGGCCAACGCACGCCAACCCTCGGGCGCCGGCTCCATCGGGGCCGGCGCCGCGGCCGGCGCTCCGCCGGCGGGAACCTGGGCCGGCACTGGTGCCGCCTGGCCGGCCGGCTGACCGGCCGCGTCCGGAATCAGCAGGGGGGCGGTCCCGACCAGGTCGGACAGGCGGTCGATCCGCGCAGTCAAGGCCGGGAGGTCGATGGTCGCCACGGCACGCAGACGGTCCAGATCGCCGTTGATCGACTGCTGCAAGGCCGCCAGCCCGGGACGATTGGCGCGCGCCAGCTGGGCCTGCGCGGCCTCGAGCGAGATGATCGCGTTGGCGACGTTGCCCCCCAGGGCAAGCTGCTGCTGGGCGATGGTGACCAGGTGATCGATATCGTTGAGCAGCAAGAGGTCAGAGCCGCTGTCCGTCATCATCCGCAGGGCCTGATCGAGTTCCTGAACCTGGCCCGTGGTGGTATCCAGGGCATCGCTCAGTTCCTGGAGCCGCGCGGTCTGCGCCTGGACCAGCGACAGCGCCTGATCCGCCTGGGCGCGGGTTTCCTGGACGATCTGGACGCTTTGCTGGTGCTGTTCCTGCAGGTCGGCGCGCAAGACGCGGTACTGGCGGTTCTGGTAGAACAGCGCGCCCCCCAGGACCAGGGCGAGCAGGACCAGCAGAATCACTGCCACGGCGGCCCCCCCCAACCGCTTCCGTCCCGTCTCCGCCTGGGCCGTCGCCAGCGCGGAGGCGGGCTTCGCCGATTCGGGGGTCGGTGCGGGCGAGCTGTGATCGGTATCGGTCATGGCGGCGTACGGGTCCTTCTAGGCTGATCTCGCAGATGCCAATATAGCCTGAAACAAGGCGTCTTCATCGGGCGCGCTCAGGCGCACGGTCAGTGCCTCGGCGGGACGATCGGCATAGATGCATTGTAAACGCCGCGCAATCCGCTCGTGCAGGGTGACGACCCTCAGGACGGCCGGCCAGTCCATGCCCTGCCGGCGCAGGCTCTCGGCCACGGCGTCAACGGCTTCGAGGCTGGTCAGAAGCAGCGTGCAGCCGTCCGCCCCCGCCAGGGCGGCGCACGTGACGCGGTCCCACATCACGGGTTCGCGGCGGTACAGGGCATGGCATTCCACCTGCCAGCCCCGCTCCCGGAGCTGCCGCGCGAGCCAGTCGCGCCCCCGCTGCGCCCGGAGGATATGCGCACGGCCCGGTGACAGGCGCGCAGTCTCGATGACGGTCAGCAATGACTCCGAATCGGGGGGTGCGCCTTCGCCCGGAGCCAGGATCGCATCCTCGGGGACATGGCCCCGCAGCGCCCGGGCCGTCGCCGCCCCCACCGCCGCGGCACGGACGCCGTCCGGCCAGGGTGTGGCGGCGCGTCTGTCGAAACAGGCATCCACCGCCTGGCGGCTGACGAATACGCAGAGGTCGCCCGCCCGGAACGGCGGCACAGCGGCATCCAGCCGTTCGATCGCCAGGGCGGGCACCTCGATCACCGTCAAACCAGCCGCGCGCAAGGCGCCGGCCAGAGGCGCGTTGCGCCCTTCGGGACGCGTGAGCACGACCGTGGCGTGCGGTTCCATCCGGATACCGATCAGGACGCGGCGGGGCCGGAGAGACGGGCCAGGATTTCGTCGGCGCCCTGGCCGAGCAGCTCCCGGGCAACATCCGCCCCCAGCGCCTCGGCCGCATCGGGAGCGCCTTCCGTTTCCGCGCGCAGGACCCGTCCGCCGTCGGGCTCGGCCACCAGCGCCCGCAGATGGAGGCGGCCATTGCGCAGTTCGGCGTAGGCCGCCAGGGGCACCTGGCAGGATCCTCCCAGCGCGCGCGACACGGCGCGTTCGGCCAGGGCGCAGGCGGTCGTCCCGCCGCAGGCCAGCGGCGACAGCCAGTCCCGCAGGTCGGAGCGATCCGCCAGGATCTCGATCCCCAGGGCGCCCTGCCCCGCCGCCGGCAGGCTCAGCGTCGCCGGCAGGACAGCGCGGATACGTTCCGCCAGTCCCAGACGCCGCAGGCCGGCGGCGGCCAGCACGATGGCGGCATAGTCGCCCCGGTCAAGCTTGGCCAGACGGGTGTCCAGATTGCCACGCAGGGGTTTGACCACCAGGTGGGGATAGCGGGCTCGCAGCTGGGCCTCGCGGCGCAGGCTCGAGGTGCCGACGACGGCGCCCGGGGGCAGCTCGTCCAGTGAGCCCGCGGTGTTCGACACCAGCGCGTCGCAGGGGTCGGCCCGTTCCAGGATGGTGGACAGGGCGAAGGGCCGCGTCAGGTCGACCGGCACATCCTTCAGGGAATGCACGGCCAGGTCCGCGCGCCCGTCCAGCAAGGCGGTTTCGAGTTCCTTGACGAACAGGCCCTTGCCGCCGACCTTGGACAGGGTGCGATCCAGAATCTGGTCGCCGCGCGTGGTCATTTCCAGCAGGTCGACCCGGCAGCCCGGATACAAGGCCTGGAGGCGGGCCTGCACGTGGCGGGCCTGCCACAGCGCCAGACGGCTGGCCCGCGTGGCAATCACAAGGGTTTGGGGGGTCGGAGCATCGGTCACGCGGTGTACCTCGAGAGCAGCAGACGAAGCAGCAGGCCCAGCGCGGCCAGGATGGCCAGGCCCTGCAACAGGGTGGGACGTTTCAGTTTCATGATTTTCACATTGAAGTCCGGGCAGCCGCCGCGCGCCGGCCCAGCCAGATGCCCAGGCCCATCACGAGCAGGGCCCCGGCGATTTCAGCGATCAGGCGGACCGGCCCCTGGACGGTGTCCAGCCAGCCCGCCAGTGCGGTATCGGTGATCAGCATCCCGCCGGCGATCCAGCCCAGCAGGCCGGCGCCCAGCGTCACCACCAGCGGATACTGGTCGATCAGCTTCAGCACCAGGGTGCTGCCCCAGACGATGATGGGCACGCTCAGTGTCAAGCCGAAAACGACATAGGCCAGACGGTGATCGGCGACGGCATTATGGGCGGCGCCCGCAATGGCGATGACGTTGTCCAGGCTCATGACGAAATCGGCGATGATGATGGTGCGCACGGCCGCCCAGACGGAACCGGCGCCCTGGATCCTGCCATGCGCGTCATCACCCGGGAGCAGCAGTTTGACACCGATCCAGAGCAGCAGCAACGCGCCGACGATCTTCAGACCGGGCAGCGCCAGCAGCGTCAGCGCGAAGGCGATCAGGGCCACCCGCAGGACGATGGCGCCCGCCGTGCCCCAGAGGATGCCCTGCAGACGCCGCCGGGGTTCCAGCCGGCGGCAGGCGAGCGCAATGACGACGGCATTGTCGCCGCCCAGGAGGACGTCGATCAGGACGATCTGGAAGACCGTGCCCCAATGCATCTGTCCGAGCCATTCGAGCATGCCGGCTCCGCCTCCCGGTCGATCGAGAATGAAACAATGAAAAAGAAAAGGCCCCCACGCCGGGGGGCCTGGACGATCGGCGCGCGGTTAGAAACCGCACACGCCGGTCTTCAATTACAGCACGGTTTTGAGCAGCTTGCCCATTTCCGAGGGGTTGCGCGTGGTGCGGATCCCGCAGGCTTCCATGATTTCGAGCTTGGCGTCGGCAGTGTCCGCGCCGCCCGAAATCAGGGCGCCGGCGTGGCCCATGCGTTTGCCCGGAGGCGCCGTGACGCCGGCGATGAAGCCGACCACGGGTTTCTTCATGTTGTCCTTGGCCCACTGCGCGGCGTTGACTTCGTCGGGGCCCCCGATTTCGCCGATCATGATGACGGCGTCGGTGTCCGGATCATCGTTGAACATCTTCAGCACGTCGATGTGCTTCAGGCCGTTGATCGGGTCTCCGCCGATGCCGACCGCGCTGGACTGACCCAGACCCAGTTCCGTGACTTGCGCCACGGCTTCGTAGGTCAGGGTCCCGGAACGGCTGACGATGCCGATGCGGCCCTTGCGGTGGATGTGNNAGTTGGGGCCCAGCAGCAGGGTCTTGCGATTCTCGGCGCGCATGCGGTTGCGGACTTCGAGCATGTCGCGCACGGGAATGCCTTCGGTGATGCAGATGGCCAGGTCCAGATCGGCCTCGACGGCCTCCCAGATGGCGGCGGCGGCACCCGCGGGCGGCACATAGATGACCGAGACGGTCGCGCCGGTGGCCTGTTTGGCGTCCTTGACGGAGGCGTAGATGGGGATGCCCTCGAAGTCCTCGCCAGCCTTCTTCGGGTGCACGCCGGCCACGAAGGCGGCGCGGCCGTTGGCGTAGTCGCGGCACATGCGGGTGTGGAACTGGCCGGTCTTGCCGGTGATCCCCTGGGTGATGACCTTGGTGTCCTTGTTGATCAGAATCGACATGTTCTATTCCCTGTGATGCTTATTTCGCGGCGGCGACGACGGCGGTCGCGGCCTCGGCCATGGTATCGGCGCTGATGATGGGCAGACCCGAGGCCGCCAGCATCTTCTTGCCCTGTTCTTCGTTGGTGCCCTTCATGCGCACCACCAGCGGCACGCTGAGGTTCACGGCCTTGCAGGCGGCGATGACGCCCTCGGCGATCACGTCGCAGCGCATGATGCCGCCGAAGATGTT
>DISE01000004.1 GCA_002421865.1 Castellaniella sp. UBA6218 | reverse complement strand
GGATGGTGGCGATGATCTGCGGGTGCTCGTCGGCGATCAGTTCGGCGACGTTGACCGGTTCCAGCCAGTTCAGCGCGTCGATGCCCGAACCCGTGCCCTCGCCGGCTTCCAGGATGTCTTCGATGAGGCCGGCGGCGCGGTCGGTGCCCAGCGCCTTGGTCAGGACGGAGCGGATGTAGTCGTCCGAGCCGAGGGTCACGGCCATGAACTGGTCGGCCTCGCGGCGAAAGTCCTCCAGGACCTGATCGACATCGGCCCGTGTGACCTGCTTGAGATTGGCCATGGCCGAGCCGATCTGCTGGACCTCGCGCGATGACAGGTACTTGAAGACTTCGGCCGCCGCGTCCTCGCCCAGGGACATCATCAGGATGGCGCAGCGGGTCAGGTCGTTGTCAGGATTTGGCATTCTTGGGATCCATCCATGAACGCAGCACCATGGCGACAGCGCGCGGGTCGCGCTGGGCCAGTTGGCGGGCGGTGTCCAGGTTTTCCTCGTAGCGGTTCATCTCGGAGGCGCGCAGTTCGTCCTGGCGGCGCTGTTCGCGCATGGTCTCCAGGTGGGCCTCGTTCTTGGCGCGTTCGACCTGGGCGTTGGCGAAACCCTGGACGATCGGCCGCACGACCGAGCGCCAGAGGAAGAACAGGACGGCCAGGATCAGCAGCACCTTGAGAATCTGCAGGGCGAGGCCGCGGTATTCCGGATTCTCCCAGGGCTTGAACTTGGGCTCGGGGTCGGTGAAGGCGCTGTTCACCACGCTCAAGGTGTCGCCGCGATCCGCCGAGTAGCCCATGGCCTGTTTGACCAGGGCGTTGATATCGTCCATTTCGGCCGAATCCAGCGGGGCCGCTTCGCCGTCCTTGTCGCGGTAGTTGACCACCACCGCCACGGACAGGCGTTGCAGTGAGCCCAGTTCGTGCTTGACATGGCTGATGGTGCGGTCGACCTCATAGTTGACGGTGGCGTCGTTGCGAACGGAACCCTGGCCCTGGCGGGTCGCGCCGGCGGCGGGTACGCCGTTGACTGTGGCGGGGCCGCCTGCCTGCGCCGCGGCGCCCTGGGTGCCGGCCGCCGGGGCCTGCGTGCCCTGGTTGGCCGCGGCAGTCTGGATCGGGGCCGTGGCGTTGGCTGGGGGTTCGTTCGACAGGGCGCCGGGGACGCCGGTCGGGGGAAGCATGCCGTTCTGTGCCGAATCGCTGGTCTGCTTGCTGCGGATGGCGGCCGTACCGGGTGTCTCGTTGGGGCGATAGACCTCGGAGGTCTGTTCGCGCTGGGAGAAATCCACGGTGGCGCTGACCTGGGCGCGCACGTTGCCGGATCCGACGATCGGGTTGAGCAGGGTCAGGATGCGCTGGGTCGTGCGCTGTTCGATATCGTTGATGAAGTTGCGCCGGGTGCTGTCCATGCCGGCCTCGCCGCCCGGCGAGGACATCAGGTGACCGTCCTGGTCGACGATGGAGACCGATTCGGCGTTGAGCTTGGGCACGCTCGAGGACACCAGCCAGGCGATGGCCGAAACCTGGGACTCGCTGAGGCTGCGTGAAGGGTAGAGGGTCAGCAGCACCGAAGCGGTGGGGGCTTCGCGTTCGCGCACGAACAGTGACTGACGCGGAATGGCGAGGTGTACGCGGGCGGATTTGACGGGTTGGAGGGCTTCGATGGAGCGGGCGAGTTCGCCTTCCAGGGCGCGCTGATAGGTGATCTGCTCGGAGAACTGGCTGGCGCCGAATTTCGGTTCGTCCAGCAGTTCGAAGCCCACGCTGCCGCCGCGCGGCAGGCCCTGCTCGGCCAGCTGCAGCCGCAGCGCATAGACCTGGTCGGCGGGCACCAGGATGGTGGCGCCGTTGTCGGCGAATTTGTAGGGGACATTGCGCTGGTTGAGAACGGAGACGATGGCGCCGCCGTCGCGCGCTTCCACGTTGGAGAAGAGGGCGCGGTATTCCGGCTCGCGCATCCACAGGGTTGCGACGACGAGCAAGGCAATGATCGCCGCGCCCAGACCCAGCAGCACCGGTCGGGGCAGGGCCGTCAGCCGCGCGAGGGCGGGGTTGCGGTTCATCCAGTCGGTAATGGGATTCATCGGAAGGAAGTTGCAGAGGGTGCCGCCAGGGCGCGCCCGGGCCAGAAACCGACGGTCTGGATGATGTGCATGCTGTTACGGCGGAATAATGGAATATTGGCGGCCATTATGGCGGCGATTGAGGTTCAGGCAAGCGCTGAAAAGCCCCGTTTTTGGGGCTTAGTTAGCATGATCCGGTCCGGTTCGCGCGTGCAGTGCAAACCGGGGAAATGCACGTTCTTATCCCCGCTATTGCGGGGCTTGCCGGTCCGGCGCTGGTCGTATAGTACATCGTCGGTCCGCCGTGCAATCGGTGGCCGGGCTTTCCATCTTCCATCCGAGCCGTTCATCATGATGACTTCCCAGGCCCTCGCCAGTGTCGAAAACCTGCTTGCCCAGATGCGCGCTGTGGCGCGCGAGTCCCAGGGCCTGTCGACGCGGCCGGTCGTGTCCCCCGAGGGTGCCACTGGCGGCTTCGCCGCCGAGCTGTCCCGCTCCCTGGATCGGGTGTCCAATGCGCAGAATGCCGCCAACGCCCAGGCGAAGGCCTTCGAAATGGGCGACCCGGACATCTCTCTGAGCAACGTCATGATCGACCTGCAGAAGGCGGGTCTGGCTTTCCAGGCTTCGGTCCAGGTCCGCAACCGTCTGGTGGACGCCTACAAGGAAATCGCCAACATGGCCGTCTGACGGTTCCGGATCGGTCCCCGCGGGGACCGAGGCGATTGCGACACCCGCCGTGGATGTTTATCCGGCGGGTTTTTTATTGATTTCGGACGTTTCCTCTTCGGTGGGGCGCCGCACGACGCCGCCCTCGGTGTCCAGCGCGTACAGCCAGGCCAGCAGTTCCGCGATGGCAACATAGAGTCCGGGGGGAATATGGGCATCCAGATCCACCTGCATCAGCAGACCGACCAGTTCCGGCGATTCGTGCACGTACAGGCCGTGTTCGCGCGCGGTGCGCACGATGGTGTCCGCCAGGTTGCCATAGCCCTTGGCCACGACCCGGGGGGCGGCATCCGCCGGATCGTAGGTGATGGCGACGGCGCTGGGCCGATGAGGATCAGGGTGCGGCGATTTCATTTTCCCGGGAATCCGGCATAAGGTCGTCGGGTTCGTCGTCCCTGGCCTGGACGGAAAGTTGACTGGCCTGCAGTCCCTGGGCCAGCAGGCGGGCGCGCAGCGGTTCGATGGCCTGCCCCAGCCGGTCGGCGGACTGAGGCGCCGTGAGCCGCATGACCAGTTGGTTTCCGGACAGACTCAGGCGCGCCTGCACGTCTCCCAGAGTCGGCAGATGCAGGTTCAGGCGGGTGGACCAATGATCTTCCTGGAAATCGCGGCTTTCCTCGTCGTCCTGTGGGCGGCGGTGGACCTCCCATTGCATGTCGGCGCCCGGCCAGGCTTCTCCTTGCCAGATGAAGGCCTGGTTGGCCAGGACTTCGAGCTGCTGGCGGACCAGGATCTGGGTCTGTGGGTCGATGCCGGGGACAGGCGTGGCATGGGTCTGGCCGGCAGCCGTTTGGGGTTGCATGCCGTCGGAGCTGACGCCGCCCCCGGCCGTGGACGGGGCGCCGGGCGCGGTGGCGGTCTGCTGGATGTTCTGCGCCGTGCTGCCCTGCATGGTGGGAGGCTGGGGCGGGACGCGGCCTTGAGGCTCCTGGCGGAGTGCCTGGGGCGTGGTCTTGCCCGTGGCCAATTGTGCGAGATGCGATTCGTAGAACAGGCCGCTCGTCTGCACGGATTGTGACAGCGCCTGGGCGAATCGGGCGGCCAGGGCGCCAGGCTGTCCGAGCGAGGTGGCGAGCTGGGCCCAGGCCTGGGCGACTCCGCCCGGCTGGGGCGTGGGCGCGCCCGGCGCAGGCGCGCCTGCGCCGCCTGGCGGCATGGGTGCGTTGCCGCCCGTTTTGGGGCCGCCGCCGGCGTCGGGCAGCAACGGCGATTGCCCGCGCACGGCCTGGCCTTCATGGGGGAACTGGTTCAGCAGTGCAAGGATGATGCGGGCGGCGTAGCCCAGGGTGGTCGGGGCGGATTGAGTGGAACCATGGAAGGTCGTGCTCCGGCCCAGCAGGTTGTCCAGCCGCATGTCCCGCACAGCCTTGCCGACGGCCGCCTGCTGGCGGCCCTGCTGGTTGGCCTGGTCGACCGCCTCCCGGGGGTGTCGCTGGGTCTGGTTCTGCAGCGCGCCCGGGTTCTCGGGGTTGGACGGCTGGGGAACGGCCTGAGGGCCCGCGCCGGATGCGATGTTGGCCTGTTGCCCCAACGTGGTGCCCAACACGGCGTCCAGGCGCTGGATCAGCAGCGTGCCGAGGTTGGAAGGGGCCCCGATGCTCATGACGGCGTGATTCCTGGTTGGGGGCGGGCCCTAGTGCGGGCGGACCGTGCTGTAGTAGGCTTGCAGGACGGTGCGTTGGCGTTTGAACGTGCCCAGCAGGTGGCTCAGGCGTTCAAGTTCGGGAGAGATCAGCTGGCGGATGCGGGCGTCGTCGTCCAGGATGCGGGTGAGCAGTTCGCGCCGGGCGTTCTTCTGGTCATCGTCCAGCGGATCCAGCGTTTTCAGGCGCTCGACCGCCGCCTGGTAGCGGGCACCGAGCGCCACAAGCTCATCCCATTCCTGCGTCTGGGCCTTGTTCAGCATCTGGCCGGACAGGTCGGCGATTTCCTGGTAGCGCTCGAGGAGGGTGACGTGCGACATGCTCAATGGCGGGATTCCGGTCAATGGCTGGGGGGAGGATCGCCGAATTGAGGGTCGACGGCCGTGTGCCAGGCGCCGGCCAGGTCGATCAGCATTTTCTCGGCCGAATCGAGCTTGGACTCGTCGCTGCGCAGATTGGCCTGCATCAAGTCGCGGATGATGAGTTCGTAGGATGCGATCAGCAGGCGGGCGACCTCGCCGCCGCGTTCGGTATCCACGCCCGCCTTCAATCCGGAATCCACGATGTCGATGGCCTTGGACAAGGCCTTGCCGCGTTCCGCGATGTTGCCGTTCTGCAGATGATGGCGTGCCTGGGAAATGGCTCTGAGGGCACCCCGGAACAGCAGCGAGATCAGGCGCTCGGGCGAGGCGCCGAGCACTTCGGTCTCGAGCCCGATATTGGCGTAGGAGCCAGTGGCCCGGGCGGAGCGGGAACGGGGGGCGTAGGTCATGGCCGGTTATTTGCTGCTCTTGGTGCCGTTGAGCGCACTGAGCTGTTGGGACAGGTAACTGCTGAGCGAATTCATCTGGCTGACCATGGCGTCCAGCTGGGTGAACTGGGCGCGGTAGGTCTCCATGCGCTGGTCGATGCGATCGGATGTCGCATCGTATTGTTTCTTGATTTCGGAGATGGTCTTGTTCAGGCCGTCCATGGTCGTGGTGAAGGCGCCGTCGAACTTGACGAGGGACTGGGCGGTCTGGTCCACCCGGGTGCCGACGCCGGATGTGCCGGTGAACAGTGACTTCACGCTGCTCAGGTCTTCGGACAGAGCCGTGTCGAGCTTTTCGTTGTCGATCTTCAGTTCGCCGGTCTTGGGGTCGGTGGAGACGCCGATCTTGGACAGCGTGGCCCCGCTGGTCGGATCGATGGCGCCCGAAAGGGCGTCGCGCATGCGGGTCTGCACCGCGCGGGCGAGCGAATCGCCGGTCAGGGCCGAAGAGGTTTTCGCCGTGGTGTCGTAGGCGGTCAGTGTCTTGATCGTGCCCAGCAAGCTGTTGTAGGACGTGACGAAGTCCTGGACGGCCTTCTTGGCGACGCTGTCGTCGCGGGTCAGGGTCAGGTTTGCGGCGCTGGTCGTGGTCTGGCTGAGGGTCAACTTGACGCCGTCGATCACGTTTTCGACGGTATTGCTCTGGCTGGTGACGGCGATGCCATTGATGGTGAGTTCGGCATCGGAGGCTGCCTGGACCGTGACGCCCGCCGTGGAACCGCCTCCCGCGTAGCCCAGGAAGGACTGCAGGTCGGCGTTGCCGTCGACCGCAATGTTGGTGACGGCGTTCTGCGTACCGGTTTCGCGGCTGGTCAGCAGCAGGCGGTACTGGCTGCCGGGCGTGCCGTCGTTGACGATGGTGGCGTTGACGCCGATGCCGGCATCGGCGTTGATGGCCGCCACGAGGTCGTTCAGGGACGTGCCCTTGCCGGTCAGGTCGATGGATTTCTCCGTGCCGCCGACCGTGATTCTCAGGGTGCCGTCGGTGCCGATGTCGGTTGTGCGGTCCGCCCGGCCCGCGTAGACCAGTGTCTGGGCCGAGGCGAGCTTGCCGACCTGGATAGAGTATTGCCCCGGGATGGCCGAGCTGTCGGCCGTCGCGGAAAAAGCGTCCGAGCCGGACTTGACGGCGATCGCGCCGAAGGCGTCGGTCTTGCCGACGGCCTGGGCGGCCGTCTGGAAGGAGGCGACCGCGTCCTTCAGCTTGCTGTAGGCGGACAGTTTGGTTTCCGCCGCCGTCTGGCGATCCTTGATGACCTTCAGCACCTGGCTTTCATTGGTGCGCAGGTTGTTGAGCAGGTCAGTGAGGGGCAGGCCCGACAGGCCGAGAGAAGAGACTGTTGCCATGATGTGGTTCTCCGTTCAGCCATTATGCCCCGCTTTGGCGGCGGCAAAGGCGATGTATGGGGCGGGATTTCGTTTCAGTTCGAGTGTCAGGCCTGGGTGTTCACGCCGGAGCCCTGGAGTTGGGTGATCATTTTCGCGACCCTCAGGACTGCCTCGGATGGAATCGTTCGCAGGACATCGCCGGTCTCGCTGTCGACGATCGAGACGACCAGTCGTTGTGCATCCTCATCCATCTCGAAGCGCATGCCGGTGGACCAGGCCTTGAGACTGTTGTTGATGGACTCGAGCGCTTTTTCCAAGGAGGACTGGGGGGGCTGGATCGGCTGTCGCAGGCCGAGTTCGCGCGGATCCGCCTGCTTGCCGAAGCGGCCTGCCTGCGTGTCGTCCGGAGGCGTGACCTGGGCGGCGGGCGCGGGCTGGGGCTGTGCGCGTTCCGATATGGGAGCCGCCAGACCCAGGCTTGAGGATGCCAGTTGGTTTCCAATGGGATGAATCATGCGAGCTCCTGTCCGGAAGGGCTGGTTCAGACCAGGTGGCGTCCGGAGGCTATCCCCCGGATCGGGCAGATCCTGGATTTTCACCCTGACATAACGGCTATGTCCGGAAAAACTTTAGGGTCGTGTGCCTGGAACTGGGCGGGCGCTGCCCGGATGGAGCCGCGTTCGGGAGATTCCCGGGGGAAAGCCACGCTTCTTCGAAAAACATCCAGGCTGTTCCTGGTGCATACTTGCATTTTATGATGTGTTTCACGGATTGTGCGATGCCTCTTTCCGAGGACCAGTTGATCGCCCGTCATGCGCCGCTTGTGCGCCGACAGGCCCTGGCGCTGATCGGCAAATTGCCGGCCAGTGTTGAACTCGATGACCTGATGCAGGCCGGCATGATGGGGTTGCTGGACGCGGTGCGGCGTTACCAGCAACAGGCCGATGCGCAATTCGAGACTTACGCGGTCACCCGCATCCGCGGCGCCATGCTGGATGAACTGCGCAGCCAGGACTGGCTGCCGCGAAGCGTGCGCGCCAAGGCGCGCAGCATCGAGGATGCCATCCAGACACTGCGCCATCGTCTGCTGCGTCCCGCCACAGAAGCAGAGATCGCCGAGGAAATGGGCATGGATCTCGCCGATTACCAGGTTCTGCTCGAAGAGGCGCGCGGCGTCCAGGTCCTGATGTACGAAGATCTGGCGCTGCATCGTGAAGACCACGATGGGGAGAGCGTGCTGGACTCGATGGCAGGCGGCCAGGACGGCAATCCTCTGGACTGGCTGATGCGCGAAGGCTTGCGCTCGGTGCTGATCGAGGCGATCCGCAACCTGCCGGAACGCGAACAGTTGCTGCTGTCGTTGCAATTCGAGCAGGATCTGAACCAGAAAGAAATCGCCGCCGTCCTGGATGTCACCGAGGGCAGGGTATCCCAGTTGCGGTCTCAGGCCGTGGCGCGCATCCGTGCCTGGCTGTCCAGTCATTCCTGGGAGCCTGACGCCGGCACGGACGAATACGAACGTCTTATATAGAGTAGAGGCACGCCGTAGCGGCAGACCGGCTGCTTGCGTGCGCAATAAGATTCATTTAATATATATCTTATGCGGCACAGACTGCCGAATCTCACTGGCGAGGAAATCTCATCATGAATATCGATCGCTTCAAGCACCAGCATGTCGAAATCCTGAGCGGCATCAGCATGCTGCGCCGGTTGTCTCATCAGGGTATTGCCGATCACGCCGTGGATATCGCCCACGAACTGAAAGCCTTGGCCCAGGTCGTCACTCAACACTTGGCCATCGAAGACCGCATCCTCTATCCCTCGCTGGAAAAAAGCGGTGATGATCGGATGGCCCGCATGAGCGTGGCCTACCAGAATGACATGCAGGGCATCGCCAGCGCCTTCATCAATTTCGCCCGCCGCTGGGGCAACGCCACCTTGCTGACCCGCAGCCCCGAGGATTTCCGTGCCGAGGCGAATACTGTTCTGAAGAACGTCCATACGCGGATGTTGCGCGAGAACCGCGAATTCTATCCGGCCATCGAGGCACTGTAGGGCGGTCTGTCCACGGATTCCGCGCGCCACGGAGACGGGCGCGCGTTCCGTGCAAGTCGAGCGGGATCGCGCAGTGCCTGGCCTCAAAGCGCATATAATGGCCGGCTAGTTTCCCCCCAGCGGCCAAACGAATGAAAACCTCCGAGATCCGTCAGAAATTCCTGTCCTTTTTCGAGTCCAAAGGACACCAGATCGTCCCATCCTCGCCGCTGGTGCCGGGCAACGACCCGACGTTGCTGTTCACCAACGCCGGCATGGTGCAGTTCAAGGACGTTTTCACCGGCAAGGACACCCGGTCCTATCAACGGGCGACCACCGCGCAGCGCTGCGTACGCGCCGGAGGCAAGCACAATGATCTGGAAAACGTCGGCTACACCGCCCGGCATCACACGTTCTTCGAGATGCTGGGCAACTTCAGCTTCGGTGACTATTTCAAGCGCGACGCCATTACGTACGCCTGGACTCTGCTGACCGAAGTCTATGGCCTGCCCAAGGAAAAGCTGTGGGTCACCGTCTACCAGGAAGACGACGAGGCCTACGACATCTGGGCGCAGGAAATCGGCGTGCCCCGCGAACGCATCATCCGCATCGGTGACAACAAGGGCGCGCGCTACGCCTCGGACAACTTCTGGCAGATGGCCGATACCGGTCCCTGCGGCCCCTGTTCCGAAATTTTCTATGACCACGGTCCGGACATCTGGGGGGGGCCTCCGGGATCGCCTGAGGAAGACGGCGACCGCTACATTGAAATCTGGAACCTGGTGTTCATGCAGTTCGAGCGCGATGCCCAGGGCACGATGCATCCGTTGCCCAAGCCATGCGTCGATACCGGCATGGGGCTGGAGCGTATCTCCGCCGTGCTGCAGCATGTCCACTCCAATTATGAGATCGACCTGTTCCAGGCACTGATCCGCGCGGCGGCGCGCGAGACCGGCTGCACGGACCTGGCCGACAACTCCTTGAAGGTCATCGCCGATCACATCCGCGCTTGCGGCTTTCTGGTGGTCGACGGCGTGATCCCTGGCAACGAGGGACGGGGTTACGTGCTGCGCCGCATCATACGGCGGGCCCTGCGGCATGGACACAAGCTGGGTCAGAAGGGCCTGTTCTTTCACCGCATGGTGGCCGATCTGGTCGGGCAGATGGGTGACGCCTATCCCGAACTGGCCGCCCAGCAGGCCCGGGTCGAGCAGGTACTGCGCCAGGAAGAAGAGCGTTTCGGCGAGACCCTGGAAAACGGGATGCGCATCCTCGAATCCGCCCTGGCGGCCCTGCCGGCCGGCCAGGCGCTGGATGGCCAGACGCTGTTCACTCTCTATGACACTTACGGCTTTCCGGTCGACCTGACCGCCGACATTTGTCGCGAACGTTCCATTCCCGTCGACCTCGACGGCTTCGAACAGGCGATGGCGCATCAGCGCGAACAGGCGCGCGCCGCCGGCAAGTTCAGGGCGGCCGCCGACCTCGCCTACGATGGCGTGGACACCCGGTTCGACGGCTATGAACACCTAGAGGGCGAGGCCACTGTGACCGCCTTGTATGTGGACGGCGCCTCGGTCGCCTCGATCGCCCAGGGGCAGGCGGCCGTGGTGGTGCTGGACGCCACGCCTTTTTATGCCGAGTCGGGCGGCCAGGTGGGCGACATGGGACTGATCCGCAGCGCGACGGCTCGTTTCCAGGTCGCCGATACACAGAAGATCCAGAGCACGGTCTTCGGTCATCACGGGCGGCTGGCCGAGGGCGTGCTGGCGGTGGGCGATGTGGTGCGGACCCAGGTGGACGGACAGCGTCGCGCCGATACGATGCGCAACCACTCGGCCACCCATCTGATGCACAAGGCCCTGCGCCAGGTCCTGGGTGGCCACGTGCAGCAGCGCGGCTCCCTGGTCGATCCGGAAAAGACCCGCTTCGACTTCGCGCACGATGCGCCCATGACGGCCGCGCAGATCGCCCAGGTGGAGGTCATCGTGAACGACGAAATCCTCGCCAATCAGGCGGTGCAGGCCCGGCACATGGACTACGACGAAGCGGTGGCCGGCGGGGCGATGGCTTTGTTCGGCGAGAAATACGGCGATGTGGTGCGGGTGCTGGACATCGGTTTCTCACGCGAACTGTGCGGCGGCACCCACGTGGCGCGCACGGGCGACATCGGCCTGTTCAAGATCGTCTCCGAAGGCGGTGTGGCCGCCGGCATCCGTCGGGTCGAGGCCATCACCGGACGAAACGCCCTGGCCTGGGTGCAGCGGACCCGAGAGACGCTGGATCAGGCGGCCGGGCTGCTCAAGACCCAGCCGGCGGAGTTGCCGGAACGCATCCAGGCCCTGCAGCAGCAGACGCGACAGATCGAGCGCGAACTCGAGCGCCTGCAGGACAAGCTGGCCGCCTCGGCCGGGGCCGACCTGGCCACCCAGGCCGTCGACGTCGCCGGCGTGAAGCTGCTGGCGACGCGTCTGTCGGGCGTGGACCCCAAGGCGTTGCGCGGCATGGTCGATCAGTTGAAATCCAGGCTGCCCGGCGCGGTGATTCTGCTGGCCGCCGTGGCCGATGACAAGATCAGCCTCGTGGCCGGCGTCAGCCCTGAACTGACGGCGCGGGTCAAGGCCGGCGAGCTGGTGGGCGCCGTCGCCGTGCAGGTCGGTGGCAAAGGCGGCGGCCGCCCGGACATGGCCATGGGCGGCGGCTCGGATGTCGGGGCGCTGGACGGCGCCCTGGCCGGTGTGCGCGGCTGGCTGGCCGAGCGGCTGCAATAGGAAAGGAACGATGATGGCGGAACTGCCGCACGCGGACCAGGAAATCGACGCCCGTGGGCTGAACTGTCCCTTGCCCATCCTGCGCACCAAAAAGGCGCTGGCACGGCTGGACAGTGGCCAGGTGTTGGCGGTGCTGACCACCGATCCGCACGCGGGTCGGGATTTCCAGGCCTTCTGCCAGCAGACCGGCAATGCCTTGCTGGCGCAGCGCATGCATGACGACGGCGTCCAGACGCATTACGTCCAACGTCGTTGATGTGTTGTTTTTCATGGCATTCGCAGACCGCTTGTCCGCATCCATTGCGGATACGGCCTGACTGATGCTAAAATTTTGCGTTTTTCACAGCATTTTCAAAGGATTATCAATGGTTGTGATTCGTCTGGCCCGCGGCGGCTCGAAGAAGCGTCCCTTCTACAATGTCGTTGCTGCCGATTCGCGTAATCGCCGCGATGGCCGTTTCATCGAACGCGTGGGTTTCTATAACCCCGTGGCCGGTGAAGGCCAGGAAAACCTGCGCCTGGCCCTGGATCGCGTCCAGCACTGGGTGGACAAGGGCGCCCAGCTGTCCGACACCGTCGCCCGCCTGGTGAAGGAATATTCCGCCAAGGTCGCGTCCGCCGCCTGATCGCGGTTCGTCGTGCCGGCGATGGCCGATTCCGCATTCCTGGATGCCGCTCCGCCGGACGACCTGGTCGAGGTCGGCCGGGTCGCCGCGGCCCACGGGGTACGTGGCTGGCTGAAGATCCAGCCTTATTCGCCTCAGGCGGATGCGTTGCTGAACGCGCCGACATGGTGGCTGAAGGCACCCGATCCCACTCTGGGAACGGGTGCCCCGTTGCGTCCGCGCGGCCTGAATGTCCGCGCCTGCCGCCGGCAGGCGGGGCAGTTCCTGGCGGCTCAAGCCGACGGAATCACGGACCGCGATGCGGCCGAGGCTCTGAGGGGTTACACCGTCTGGGTGCCCCGGACAGCGTTCCCGTCGGCGGGCGACGATGAATACTATTGGATCGACTTGATCGGCTGCGACTTCCACGGAATGGGGGACGGCGGTCCCCGGCGGCTGGGTCGTGTCGAACAGGTGCTGGACAATGGCGCCCATGCCGTGCTGCAGGTGGCGCTGGAGGCGCCGGATGCGGACGGTGTCTTCCAGCCGCTGTCCGATGCGCGGGGCCGGCCGCGCCATGTTCTGGTGCCCTTCGTGGCGGCCCACGTCCAGCACGTCGATATCCGGGCCCGCCGCATCGACAGCGACTGGCCGGCCGATTTCTGAGGCCGGGCATTCGAACGCGCTCTTTCCAGGTGCGCGTCCTCTTCCATTCCCACTCTCCCGGATCGTGTCATGCGATTTGATCTGATCACGCTGTTTCCAGAGATGTTCGCCGCCGTGCGCGACCTCGGCGTCAGCGGCCGGGCGCATGCCCGGGGGATCTGGTCGCTGGAAACCTGGAATCCGCGCGATTTCACGACCGATGTTCATCGTACGGTGGATGATCGTCCTTATGGCGGCGGGCCGGGAATGGTGATGCTGGCCGAACCCCTGGCTCTGGCGGTCGAAGCGGTCCGCGCGGCCCGCCTGCGGGCGGGAGTTGACGCACCCGATGCGTCGGCGCCCGTCGTGCTGCTGTCACCGGCCGGCCGGACGCACGACCAGGCGCGCGCCCGGCGCTGGGCGGACGGCAGCGGGGCCATTCTGATTTGCGGCCGCTACGAAGGCATCGATCAGCGCTTCATCGACCGCTATGTGGACGAGGAGGTGTCGCTGGGGGATTTTGTGTTGTCGGGCGGCGAGCTGGGAGCCATGGTGCTGATGGACAGCGTGGTGCGACTGTTGCCCGGGGTGTTGCACGATGCCGAGTCCGCCGAGCAGGATTCCTTCAATCCCGCTCTGAGCGGATTGCTGGACAGCCCTCATTACACGCGCCCCGAGGTGTGGCGCGGTGACGCCGTCCCCGAGCCCCTGCTGTCAGGGCACCATGCCCGTATCGCCGTCTGGCGACGGGAGCAGTCCCTGGCCCTGACGGCGTCGCGCCGGCCCGACCTGATCGATCGAGCGCGGGCCTCTGGCGCTCTGGACGCGCGCGACGAGCGCGCATTGGATCAGGGGCCGGATCGGGCCTGAGGCGCGCTGGCCCGCAGGGGCTGGGCGGTGGATCGGGCGTAGTATTGCCGTCCGACCCAGATGGCCTCGGGGCCCCTGGGCGCCGAACAGTCGGTGCCGGGCGGACAGGTCAGCGGGTCGTCTTGCGCGTAGCGCAGATAGATCGCCGTCTTGCGGGCCGTCTGGGCGGCGTCCAGATTGGCCTGGAGCTCCTGGCTGGGATAGTTCAGATAGCGTGTGCCGGAATATGTTCCGGGGGCGAGCGCCATGGCGGCTTCGACCAGCCGGGCGCCGGCGATGTGGTCGGGATGATCGTGCCCGGCGCAGCGCCAGCAAAGAGAACGGTAGGGAGTGGTGATCGAGGGGTCCATCAGGCGCACGTCCCGTGGGTGTTCCTGCCTGATCAGGTCGGCCAGCAGGCGGACCAGTTCGCCGCGCGTGTAGGTGTCCGGGTAGGGGGCGTAGGCCCGCACGCGGGCGTGGGGCACGGACTCCACCCGGCTCAGAGGCGTCAGGCTCCCCCAGCCGGCGCCCAGCCAGGGATCGGGCAGACGCAGCATGATGAGCTGGATGCGCGCGTTGGCGCGCAGGGTGTGGCGCACCAGGGTGTGTTCGCCCACCGCCAGGCCATCGGTGCTCCAGGCGTCGGCCACGCTGGCCATGTCGGCGTAGGCGGCCATAATGCCGCGCTCGCGCGCCAGGGTATAGCCCAGGCCCTCGCCCCGGTCCCCCGACGTCAGGTAGACCGTATGCACGCAGCGGCCCTGGCGGATCGCGTCGTCCTGGTCGGGATTCATGAACAGCAGATCGTCGTCAGGATGGGCGACGAAGCTCAGCACCTTGCCGCCTGCGCAGTCCGCGGGCGCCACTTGGGCGGTCTGGACGGTGGTTTTCGGCATGGCCTGGCTGGCCGCCGCCGGGAGGGCGGCCGGGGCGGGGGACGCATGCAGAAGTGCCAGTGCCAGAACCGGCGGCATCAGCGCGGACAGGAGCGGGAGGGGGGCCTGACGGCGTTGCGGGATGTCTGGACCCGGCGGAAGGGCGTGCATGATGTGTGGATCGGGCAAGGGGACGAGGGTCGGAGATGTCAATGCCGCCGCGAATAGGCCAGCACGACGATGCAGGACAGCACGAGCAGGCCGCCCAGCAGCTGGCGGTCGTTGAATGCCTGGCCCAGGATCAGCCAGCCCAGGGCCAGACTGGCGACGGGTTCGGCGTTCATCACCGGGGCGTTGCGCGGCATGTCGAGCCGGGGCATGAGGATGAACAGGGTGCAGAAGCCGGTCGTGTAGCACAGGGAAAGGACCGCCAGGGCGGCCCAGCCGGCCAGGCCGTCGGGCGGGCGCATGCCGCCTGGCATGAAGTCGGCCGCGCCCGCGGCCAGCATCGCGCAGAAGACGATGAAAATAGTGTAGAGACTGCGCACCGGTCCCGGCAGGACGGCCAGTCTGTGTTCAGTCACCCACAGCGCGCAGGCGAACAGGCTGGCGCTGCCGAAAGCCAGCGCGATACCCGCGGCCCAGCGGGCATCGGGGGATGCGCCGTTTCCAAGCAGACCGGGCAGATCCAGCACCAGCGCCAGCCCGGCCAGGATCAGGCCCATCAGCAGGCTGGCGCGGCGGGTCGGGCGCGGGCCGCCCAGCGCCCAGGTCAACAGGGCGAACAGCAGCGGGAACAGGCTGTTGATGAGCAGCGCCAGGGCGACCGGGATGCGTGCCACGGCGGAATACAGGCAGAAGCTCTGCAAGGCGATCAGCAGGCCGAGCAGCCCTTGCCAGGCACTCAGCCTCGCGGGCATGCCCAGGCCCTGGCGGCGCCACAGGACGATGCCCAGCAGCGCCAGCAGGCTGGCGCCGGCCCGGCACGTCACTCCCAGCAACACGCCCGCGCCGTCATCGAAGGCTGCGCGGGCCGCGACGTGATTGGCGGCGAAGATCGTGCTGATGAGGATCAGTGTGCCGATCGCCAGATGGCGGGGCAGGGCGGACTGTCCTGGGCCTGGGGTCATGAGATCAGGCCGACCGCCTGGTTCAGGCGCTGGGCGCCTAGGCCAAGGTGCCGCACCAGGGCCCCGGAATCCTGTGTCTGGCGCAGATTGTTCCGGGCGATATCCTGAATCCTGCCGATGGCCTGTTCCAGATCCTGGATCTGCGCGGACTGGCTGGTGTTGGCATGCAAGAGCTGTTCCAGCATGCCGTGGAGCGAGTCGATGCCGCCAGACAGGCGTGTCATGACGCGTCCGCTGCTTTCGATGAGATCGGTGCCTTCGGCGACCTGGCGCACGGATGCGTCGATGAGTTCGCGGATCTGGCGAGAGGCGTCGGCGCTGCGCTGCGCCAGGGTACGGACCTCGCCGGCCACCACGGCGAATCCCCGGCCATGTTCGCCGGCGCGGGCGGCCTCCACCGAAGCGTTCAAGGCGAGGATGTTGGTCTGGAAGGCGATGCCGTCGATCAAAGTGGTGATTTCTGTTATCCGTCGGGAAAGTTCGCGCATTTCACGCATGCTCTCGACAGAGCGCACCATGGCCTGGCTGCCTTCGCTGGCCAGGGCGACTGTCTGATCCACGTCCTGCCGGGCTTCCTGGGCACGTCGATGGTCATCGGCCAGAGAAGCATTGATGGACTGGATCGATTCGGCCGCTCGGCCAATGGCGGTCGCCTGATCGTGGGCGCCAGTGCTGACGGCCTCGTTGGACTCCGTGATCCGTTCCAGCGCCTGGTCGATCGCCAGGGCATTTTCCTTGACTCGAGCGACGGCTTCAGAGATGGCTCGCAGCACTCGGTACAACGCGATGCCCATCGGGGTGGTTGGTTCGGGGCCGTCAAGACTCAGATCGATGCTGCCCCCGTGGGTGATCCGGGCGACCATGCTGGTCAGTTCATGTGTCTGGCGAGCGTCGCGTCGCATCCAGTGGGCGATGTAGCACAGGGCCATGGTTTCGACGACCACGTAGGTTGCGTGCGCGACCACCCTGCCCAGCCCGGGCTCTGCGAAACAATAGGTGGGAAAGCCGATTTCCTGCAGATAGTTGAAGCTGATGTGATGGATGGCAATCAGCGCGGCGCCCAGGAGGATTACCCGTTTGTCACGGTAGCACAGCAGTACGGCCAGCAGCACGAAGATGCCGAAGTGCAACTCTATAGTGCCCAGGGACTGGTGGATGTGCAGGGCGCAGAACATCATGAAGGCTGTCGCCACCGTGAGGCGCGTGATCAATTGCCCTGGCTGCCACAAGATGAGGGCCGTCGGAACCAGCGCCAGGGGCAGGCCGACCCACAGGGCGAGGTGCCAGGTATCATGCCAGGAGGCCAGCCCCAAGGCGGTGGCGAACAAGATCCATATCATGGGCAGCATGATGCGGTCGGCCTGACGGCCGTACGAGGACGGGCGGACTGGCTGCGAGTGAGCTTTTGAGTGAATCATGAGGGATGGATTTGGCCGCGTGCGGCTCATCAAGGATGGGTCGGATGATGCGTGGGCCGCACCCTGAGGGTCGCCTGGTGGCGGACTTGAAATTTTACGGAATGCCGATCCGGAAGTTAAGGTGTCAACCAGATGTCAGGCAAATCCCCGCTCGCATGTCGCGCGTTCGACACACGGGCGGGGGGCCGGGCCTGGCGGGCGCGTGATCAGGAACGCGCCGCCAGCAGTCTGGGCGGCCGGGACGCCTGCGCATGCAGGGCGCGTGGCGCATTGGCCTGACGCCGCGAGTCCGGGTGATCGGCTTCATCCAGATGGAAGAAAGCCACCAGGTCGACCAGGGTGTCGGCCTGTTCCTGCAGGCTGGCGGCCGCGGCGGCCGATTCCTCGACCAGGCTGGCATTCTGGCGGGTGACGTCGTCCATCTGGGTGACGGCGGCGTTGATCTCCTCGATGCCGGTGGTCTGTTCGCGGCTGGCCGCGCTGATCTCGCCCATGATGTCGGTGACGCGGTTGATGCTGTCGACGATGTCCTGCATGGTGGCCCCGGCGCGCGAGGCCTG
>DISE01000110.1 GCA_002421865.1 Castellaniella sp. UBA6218 | reverse complement strand
AGGTGGAGAGCTGTCCCAGTTTGGGGCAGTCCCCTGCGGACTGTTGAACAGAGGAGGACGCATCATGCACCTCGAGCCCTCGGATCACAGCGATATGCTGCGGCGGATGCTGGCCGCGCTGGACCCGGACACGCCGCCCGATGCGCTGCGCGTGGAAGGCCGGGCGAGCCTGGTTTCGCGCTATCCGGTCAGCGGCCTGGCCTGCGCCGCCATCGGCGCGGCCGCGCTGATGCTGGCGCGGTGGGCACGGCCCGGGGTGCCGCCAGCGGCCGACGTCGACCGGGCACTGGCTTCATGGTGGTTCGGCTTCAGCATCCGGCCGCTGGGCTGGGCGCGGCCGGATGTGCGGGACGCCGTCACGGGGGACTATGCGGCGCGCGACGGCTGGATTCGCCTGCATGCCAACGCGGCCCATCATCGCCGTCGGGCGCTGGCTGCGCTGGGCCTGCCGGAAGACGCCGTCCATGCCGCCGTCGCCGACCGGATCCGGTGCGAGTCCGCTGAGGCGCTCGAAGACACCATCGTGGACCGGGGGGGCTGTGCGGCCGCGCTGCGCGCGCCGCAGGCCTGGCTCGACCATCCCCAGGGGCGCGCCGTCGCGGCGGAGCCGCTGGTCCATCGCCTGCCTGGTCTGGCCGGGACGCCGGATGCCGGATGGTTGGACGACCCGGACCCCGGGCGGCCGCTGGCGGGGATCCGGGTCCTGGACCTGACTCGCGTGCTGGCCGGGCCCGTGGCCACGCGCTTCCTCGCCGCCTATGGCGCCCGGGTCCTGCGCCTGGATCCCGAGGGCTGGGACGAGCCGGGCATGGTGCCCGAGGTCACCGTGGGCAAGCGCTGCGCCTTCCTGGACCTGCGCCGCCCCGATGGGATGGAGCGGTTCCGGGGTCTGCTGGCCCGTGCCGACGTGCTGGTCCATGGTTACCGGCCCGGCGCGCTGGACGCGCTGGGGCTGGACGCCGAGGCCCGTCAGGCCATCCGGCCCGGCCTGGTGGACGTCTGCCTCGACGCCTGGGGCTGGACCGGCCCCTGGCGGGCGCGTCGGGGGTTCGACAGTCTGGTCCAGATGAGCGCGGGCATCGCCTGGGCGGGCGCGGATGCGGCGCCCGACCCCCTTCCCGTCCAGGCGCTCGACCAGTCCGCAGGCTATCTGATGGCGGCCTGTGCGCTGCGCGGCCTGACGCTGCGGCGCGAGACCGGCCTGGGCGGCGGCTGGCGTGTATCGCTGGCGCGGATGGCGCGCCTGCTGCAGGTGTCGGCCGGCGCCGCGCCGGTGGCTCCGCCCGGTCTGGGGGACGCGCCCGATGCGGCCTACGATCCGGCGGTCGAGCAGACCGCCTGGGGGGCCGCGCAAAGACTGCGGGCGCCCTGCCATGTGGCGGGCGCCCGCTGGGGATGGGACCTGCCGGCGGGACCGCTGCGCAGCGGTCCGCCGGACTGGTGGTGAGATGAGTGTGAAGAGGCCCTAGTCGTCGGCGGCGATCAGATCGTCGCCCACGGCTTCGCCTTTCCCGCGCCGCTTCGCGCGGCGCCAGCGCAGCAGGGGCGGAACGATGACGATGAGCAGCGAGACGAGCCACAGGCCCTGGGCGATCGGGCTGTCCCACAAGATGTGCAGTTCGCCGTTGGTGATCGACAGCGCGCGGCGCAGGTTCTGTTCCATCATGTCGCCGAGCACGACCCCCAGCACCATCGGCGCCATGGGCACGCCGGCCTTGCGCAGCAGGTAGCCGACCAGGCCCAGGAAGGCGGCCATGGTCAGGTCGAAAGTGCCGGCGTTGATCGCGTATACCCCGATGTAGCTGATGCAGAGGATGCCGGGCACCAGCAGCCAGTTCGGCAGCGACAGGACCTTCGAGAAGACGCGCACCATGGGGATGTTCATCAGGAACAGCAGCACGTTGGCGATGAACAAGGATGCGACCAGACCCCAGACCAGCTCCGGTTTGGTGTCGAACAGCACCGGGCCGGGTGTGATGTTGTACAGGGTCAGCGCGCCCATCATCACGGCCGTGGTCCCGGAGCCGGGCACGCCCAGGGTCAGCATGGGCACGAAAGAGCCGACGGCCGAGGCGGTCGAGGCGGCTTCCGGCGCGGTCACGCCCCGCAGGTCGCCCGAGCCGAAGCAGGCGTCCGGATCGCGGCTTTCCTGATAGCGTTTTTCGTTGGAATAGGCCACGGCCGATGCCACGCTGGCGCCCGCGCCCGGCAACACGCCGATGAAAAAGCCCAGGACGGCGCTGCGCAACACGGTCCATTTCGTGAACAGCAGTTCCTGCAGGTTGAAGAGTTTGCGCTCGTTGGGCGGGACTTCGGGGGCTACGCCCCGGATGGTGGATTCCAGCAGCTCCAGCAGTTCGGCGATGGCGAACAGCGCGATCACCACGACCACGAAATCGATGCCGTCGAACAGGTGGACGGAATCGAAGGTGTAGCGGTAGACCCCTGAATTGGCATCCACGCCCACGGTGGCGATGGCCAGGCCCAGCATCGCCGACAGCGTGCCCTTGACCGGCTGGCGGCCCAGCAGGCTGGTCAGGCAGCAGAAGGCGAAGACGATCAGCACGAAGTATTCGGCCGGACCGAAAGCCAGCGCCCAGCGGGCCAGCAGGGGGGCCAGCACGATCACGCCGATGGTGGCCACCAGCGAACCGCAGAAGGCCGACCAGCCCGACAGCGACAGCGCCACGTTGGACAGGCCCTTGCGCGACAGCGGATAGCCGTCCAGCGTGGTCATGATGGCGCTGGCCTCACCCGGCACGTTGATCAGAATGGCGCTGATGCGTCCGCCGTATTCGGCGCCCACATACACGGCGGCCAGCAGGATCAGCGCGGTTTCCGGCGGCAGGTTCAGGGCGTAGGCGATGGGGATGAGCATGGCCACGCCGTTGATCGGGCCCAGGCCCGGCAGCACGCCCACCAGGGTGCCCAGAAAGGCGCCCAGGGCGGCGACCAGCAGGTTCAGCCAGGAAAAGGCGACATCGAAGCCGATGCTCAGATGGTCGAATATCTGGCTCATGACAGGAACTCCAGGGGGCCCAGGGGCAGCACGACGTCGAGCGCCCGGTCGAACAGCAGGAAGAACAGCACGCCCATCAAGACGCCTCCGATGATCATCTTGCCCCAGCCGCCGCCGAACAGGCGTCCGATCAGTACGGTGACGACGGCGGTGGCGATGATGAAGCCCAGGGTTTCGAAGAGCAGGGCGTAGCCGAAGACGTAGGCCACCATCAGCAGCAGGCGCGGCCAGTCGATCGGCTCGCCCGCGCGGCGGTCGCGCCAGTGCTTGAACATCAGCCAGGCGCCGCACAGGGCGATGATCAGGGCGACCAGCATCGGGAAGGCCCGCGGGCCCACCGGCTCATAGGAGAAGGGGGCCTGCAGGTCGTGGCCGAACCACGCCATCAGGCCGGCGAAGATCAGGGCGCAGAAGCCCAGGGTGCGATCACTCATGGCGGGGTCCGGATCCTGGCTTATTGACGGATCAGGCCGAATTCATTGGCCAGCTTGGTGTAGTCGGCGACGCGAGCCTTGACGTACTTGTCCAGTTCGGCGCCCGACTTGTTGAAAGGAAACAGACCCTGTTTGTCGCGGATCGCGGCAAAGGACGGGTCCGCCTGGGTCTTGTCGAAGGCATCGACCCACCATTGGTAGTCGGCGTCCGAAACCTTCGGGCCGACGTAGAAGCCGCGGATGATGGGCCACTGGATGTCGAAGCCTTCCTCCTGGGCGGTGGGCACGGAGGACAGCTTGCCCGGCAGGCGCGCGTCGTTGAACACGGCCAGGACACGGATCGGGGCGCCGCCTTCGAGCATGGTGAAGGCCTCGGCCGCGTCGCCCATGTAGGCCTGGATGTGGCCGCCGCGCAGGGCGGTGATCGCGTCGCCGCCGCCCTCGAAGGCCACGAAGCGCATCTTGCGATAGTCCACGCCCGCCGCGCGCGCCGTCAGCGCCGCCTTCATCCAGTCCTGGCTGCCGACGGTGCCGCCGGCGCCCAGGACGATCTTGCTCGGATCCTGCTTGAAGGCCGCCATCAGGTCTTTCAGATTCTTGTACGGCGAGTCGTCGCGCACCACGGCCACGCCGAAGTCTGCGCCCACCGCGGCCAGCCAGCGCACGTCGTTCACGTTGTAGCGGCCGAATTTCTTCTGGGCCAGGTTCAGCAGCGAACCGCCGGAAAAGGCCACGATGGAATTGGGATCGTCCGGTTTCTGGGCGATCACATGGTTGTAGGCGACGGCGCCGATGCCGCCGGGCATGTAGACGATGCGCATCGGGTCGGTCAGGGCGCCGGAGGCTTTCAGGCCTTCCTGTGCCAGGCGGCAGGTCAGATCGAAGCCGCCGCCCGGGTTGGCGGGCGCGATGCATTCGGGCTTGGTTGGCGCGGCCTGGGCCGCCAGGCCGAGTGAGAGCAGGGCGCCGCCCAGCAGCAGCGACAGGGAACGGGATTTCATGGCGGGTCTCCTTGGATGTCTGGGAGCGCGCTGTTGGAATGGAGGGCGCGCGTTGGCGACACCTTAGGCCGGCCAAGCTTTCCGCCGGCTTTCAAAAAGACGATTTCGCGGGAAAACCCTGATCGGCAGGGAAAACGAGCGAGACCTGGACGCCGGGCCCGGCGGGCTCGATGCGCAGGACGCCGCCATGCCGCCGCATGATGGTATGGACGATGGCCAGGCCCAGGCCCGCGCCGTGCGCGCGCTTGCCGGCCTGTCCCCTGCGGAAGCGCCGTCCCGCCTTGCGGATGTCGGTCTCGGTCATGCCGGGGCCTGTGTCCCGCACACTCAGGGCGATGCCGCCGGGTGTGTGTTCGATCCTCAGGGTGATCGCGCCTCCCTCGGGCGTGTATTTGATGGCGTTGTCCATCAGGTTGACGAGTGCTTCCCGCAGCAGCCATTCGAAGCCGGTCACCGTGGCGCCGAGTTCGCCGCCGTCCATCGCGATGGTCTGCCGCTTCTGGCGCGCCAGGCTGTAGAGCTGGCGGATGACGTCCTGGGCCAGGGGGGTGAGCGGCACCGTCCGGGGCGGGCTGGCGGCGGTGTCGGCTTCCCGGGCGCGGGCGAGCGCCAGCATCTGCGCGGCCGTGCGCTGCGCCTGGTCCAGGCCGCCGCGCATGGCCAGCAGGGCGGCGCGCGCCTCGGCCGGGTCGGATTCGCGCAGGGCGTAGTCCAGCTGGGTATGCAGGATGGCCAGCGGCGTGCGGAGCTGGTGCGAGGCATCGTCCAGGAATTGGCGCTGCCGGCGCGCCTGGCGGGCGTGGCGGGCGACATGCTGGTTGACGGCGTCCACCAGCGGCCGGACTTCGCGGGGGAGCTCCGGCGCGGAGATCGGGCTGAGGTCGTCGGGCGCCCTGCCCTTCAGCTTGCGGTACAGGCGCGTCAGCGGCCTCAGGCCGACCAGCACGCCGACGACGATCAGGCCGGTGGAAGCCAGGACTTCGATCAGGTCGCGCACGATGTTGCGGATCATCATGTCGCGGATCATCTGGTCACGGCCGCCGCGGTCCTCGCCCACCATGACGATGACCCGGCCCGCCTTCTGACCGTAGAGCGGTGGCGACATGGGCCGGGCCAGGGCGGCGATGCGGATGGACGCGCCCAGGTAGTCGCGGTCGTAGAACACCGGCGTGTTCGAGGCCAGCCGCGTGCCGGGCAGCGGCAGATCCTGGTTGCCGATGTCGGCCAGGCCGTCCTCCGTCAGGATCCGGTAGTAGACCGAGTCGTTGGCGGTCAGCTCGAAGAATTCCAGCATCAGGTAGGGCAGCTCCACGGACAGGCCGCCGCTGGCGGTGGAGATATTGTGGTCGATGGCGCGCAAGGCGCCCGCCAGGGAGCGGTCGTAGGCCAGATCGACCTGATGGTGCAATTGGTTGCTGGAAAACCACAGGGCCAGGCTCAGGACCAGGAGCTGGGCCGGCACCAGGATCCACAGCAGCAGGGACCGGAGGCTGCCGGGCCGGCGCTCAGCCGGGCGCGTCACGGGTCGGCTCCAGGCAGTAGCCCATCCCGCGCAGTGTGACGATCTGCACGCCCGTGCCGGCCAGCTTCTTGCGCAGCCGGTGCACCAGGACCTCGATGGCCTCCAGGTTGATCGCCGTGTCGTCCGGGCTGATGCGTTCCAGGATCTGGTGCTTGGCGACCGGTTCCCCCGCCTTTTGCATCAGCACCTTGAGCGCCGCGTATTCCCGGGGCGACAGGTTCAGCGCCTCGTCGTGATGCAGGAAGCGCTGGCTGCCGATGTCCAGCACCAGGTCGCCCAGCGTCCAGCGGGGGTGCTCGCGGCCCCGGCTGCGCCGGATCAGGGCATTGAGCCGGGCTTCGAGTTCCTCGATGGCGAAGGGCTTGTGCATGAAGTCGTCCGCGCCCTCGTGGAGCGTGCCGATGCGCTCGGACAGCGAGTCGCGCGCGGTCAGCACCAGCACCGGGCAGCGGTCGTCGCGCCCGCGCAGGCGGCGCAGGAATTCGTGGCCGTCCATCCCCGGCAGCCCCAGATCGAGGACGATCGCGTCGAACTCCTCGACCGCCAGGCGGCGTTCGGCGAGCTCGGCATCGTCGGCCCAGTCGACCATGAACCCGCCGTGGCGGGCCAGACCGCGGGCCAGCCACGAGGCCAGCTCGGATTCGTCTTCGATCAGCAGGATGCGCATATCGCCCATCATAGACCGAGCGGCTTGCAAGCCGCGAGGTGGAGCATGGTGTTTTGCCGCTGGGCCGCCCCAAGGCAGAACGCGCCCCCCCTCGGGGGGGCAGCAAGCGGCCGCAGGCTGCGTAGCGTGGGGGGCGGTGTTTTGCCGCCGGGCCGCCCCAAGGCAGAACGCGCCCCCCTCGGGGGGGCAGCAAGCGGGCGCAGCCCGCGTAGCGTGGGGGGCATGTTTCCTAGTGGCGCAAAATGTATGCGGATGAGAAACTGCCGGAAACAGGGCTTGCGCACTGGGGGTCCAGGTTGAAACGTACGCTGTCCGTCGTGATCCTGCTGTGCCTTCTCGGCGTCGCCGCCGTGCTGGGCGCGGAGCACTACGACCGCTCCCGCAGCGAGGCGCGCGTCATGGCCGGTGTGCGCCAGCAGTTCGACGGCCGCGTCGCCCGGCTTCACGACGATCTGCGGGCGCTGCAGAATCTGAACGGGCGCCTGGCCGCCGTGTTGGCCGCCGCGCCCGGCACCGAGGCGGGGCCGTTCGCCTCGATCGCGCCCTCCATGGTGCAGGCCCGTCCCGACATCCGCAGCATCGTGTTCGTCCGCAAGCTGCGTATCGAGCAGGTCTATCCGATCGCCGGCAACGAGCCCGTCATCGGCCTGGACTACGGCCTGCGACCCCAGTTCATGGCCAAGATCGCCTATATGATCCGGCATCGCGTGCCCGTGATCGACGGATCCACCCGCCTGGTGCAGACGGGGCGCACCGGGCTGATCTTCCGCGCGCCGATCTTCGACGCGCCGGCCGCCGCCGGCGGCGCCGGCTATCGCGGCATGACGGCCTTGACGGTCGATCTGGAAAACATCTTGCGCCGCGCCGGGCTGATCGGACCGGAGGCCCTCTTCGACCTGGCGATCCGCAGCCGCGAGGACGACCGGCCCGCCTATGGCTTGTTCGGCGACATGGCGCTGTTCGACCAGGAACATGTGCCGGCGGCGATCGCGCTGCCGGACGCCACCTGGGAACTGGCCGCGGTGCCCAAGGACGGCCTGGCCTATGATCCTGCGCGCGCCTGGCTGATCCGCGGGGTGGGGGTGACCGTGACGCTGCTCCTGCTGCTGGCGGTTCTGTACCGCAGCGGCGCCTGGCGTTTCCGGCCTGGTGAGCGTGTTGCACGGGACGGGCTGGCGTCCCTGCGTACGCTGTTGCTGATCGCCACCCTGGCGCCCATGCCGCTGATGGTCGGCCTGGCGGGCTGGCTCGTGTTCACGGCCTCGATTCAGGCGGTCGAGGATCTCGAACATCAACAGGTCGACGAACTGGCCGATCAGCTCAGGAACAAAGTGATCGACTTCTTCGAGGTGCCGCGCGCGGCCGCGACCTTCAATGCCGGCCAGTTCAAGAACGGACTGGCCAGTCTGGACAGGCGCGAGGATCTGCTGCGCAGCTTCCTGCTGCAATTGCGCCAGCAGCCCTTGCTGACGCTGCTGTCCGTCGGCACGGCCGATGGCGGATACCTGGGTGCGGGCCGTCCGCCGATGGGGGCCGAACGCGGCCTGCGCATTCTGCAGGCCGACGTCCCCGGCGGGGCGTTGCGCATCGACCGGGTCGACGACGACAACCGGCCCAGCACATCGGCCGGGACCGGCAATCCTCACTACGATGCGCGGATCCGGCCCTGGTTCCAGGCCGCTTTGCAGGCCGACAGCCTGCGCTGGTATCCGGCCTACCGCTATGCCGTGGACGACCCCGACGGCCTCTTCGAGGGCATGGGCATGGGCATGTCGGTCGCGCTGCGCGACGAGGCGGGCCGTCTGGCTGGCGTGCTGACGGCCGATGTGGCGCTGTCCCAGATCAGCCGGTTCCTGCGCGCGGAAATGGCCCGGATCGGCGGCATCGCCTTTCTGGCGGAATCCGACGGCGCGCTGCTGGCCAGTTCCGGCGGCGAGCCGATCTATCACCTGGATGGCGGGCAGGCCCGCCGGGTTCTGGCCGACCAGAGCGAGTCGCCCGAGATCCGCCAGCTGGGCGCGCGCATTCTCCATGCGGACAAGGTCGCGGGCCGGCAGTCCCTGGAATCCGAAGGCCGCCGCTTCCTGGCCCGCTGGCAGTCGATCCAGCTGCCGGACGGACCCATGCTCACCATCGCCCTGGCGCTGCCGGAAAGCCGCTACGCCGAACCGGCCGAGCGGGCCCTGAACCGCATCGGCCTGCTGATCCTGGGTTTCTGGGTGGTCGGGGTCGTGGCCGCCCTGCTGGCGGCCTGGTGGCTGTCGCGCCCCCTGCGCGCCCTCAGCCGCTGGGCCGAGGATCTCGCGGGCGGCGGGGGACGGTTCAGCCCTTCGGTCCGCAGTCCGGTGCGAGAGGTCGTGGTCCTGGCGCATGCGCTGGAGCGCATGGCCGACCGGCAGCGCAGCCATGCCCAGGATCTCGAACGCCAGGTGGCCGAGCGCACGCAGGCGCTCGTGCAGGCCAATCAGCGCCTGGTCGGCCTGTCGCTGACCGACGGCCTGACCGGGCTGGCCAACCGTCGTCATTTCGATGAGGTGCTGGCGCGTGAAGGAGACCGGTCCCGGCGGGACCGGCGGACGATGAGCCTGTTGATGCTGGATGTGGACTGGTTCAAGTCCTACAACGACCAGTACGGGCATCCGGCGGGCGATGTCGTGCTGTGCCGGATCGCCCGGGTCCTCCTCGAGTCCGTGCGCCGGCCGGGGGACCTGGCGGCCCGCTACGGCGGCGAGGAATTCGCCGTGATCCTGCCTGGCTTGGCCGTCCGCGAGGCGCATGGAATGGCGGAGCGGATCCGGGCCCGGGTCGAGGCGCTGGCCATCACGCATGCGCATGGGCTGTCGGGACGGGTCACGATCAGCATCGGCGTGGCGGAAATGGACCTGGACGACGCGCACGGGGCCGAGACCCTGGTCGGCCGGGCGGACGCGGCGCTGTATCGGGCCAAGGCAGGGGGCCGTAATCGCGTGGAGACAGCCCGGGCGGCCGAGGGGCCGGACGGGCCCGTGGCGCCGCCGGTGTGACGGGCGTCAGGCGCCGCGTGGCGCCAGCACGTCCTTGAGCCACCGGCCCGTGTGGCTGCCGGGTGTGGCGGCGACGGTTTCCGGCGTGCCCTGGGCGACGATCCGGCCGCCGCCCGCGCCCCCTTCGGGTCCCAGGTCCACGACCCAGTCGGCGGTCTTGATCACGTCCAGGTTGTGCTCGATCACCAGCACGGTGCTGCCCGTGTCCACCAGGCGCCGCAAGACATCCAGCAGCACTTCGATGTCGTGGAAGTGCAGGCCTGTGGTGGGTTCGTCCAGCACATACAGGGTGCGCTCCGAACCACGGCGGGACAGCTCCTGGGACAGCTTGATGCGCTGCGCCTCGCCGCCCGACAGTGTGGTGGCGCTTTGGCCCAGGCGGATGTAGGACAGGCCGACGTCCATCAGGGTCTGCAGCTTGCGGGCCACGGCGGGTACCGCCTGGAAAAGTTCCAGTGCCTGGGCGACCGTCAGGTCAAGAACCTCGCTGATGGACAGGCCCCTGTAGCGGATGTCGAGGGTTTCGCGGTTGTAGCGCCGACCCTCGCAGACCTCGCAGGGCACGTACATGTCGGGCAGGAAATGCATTTCCACGCGCACCACGCCGTCGCCCTGGCAGGCC
>DISE01000099.1 GCA_002421865.1 Castellaniella sp. UBA6218 | reverse complement strand
ATGCGTCGATCGCGGTGCTGCGCGAAATCGGCGTGGACACGGGCGGCTCGAACGTGCAATTCGCGGTCAATCCGGCCAACGGCCGCATGATCGTCATCGAGATGAACCCGCGCGTATCGCGTTCCTCCGCGCTGGCGTCCAAGGCCACGGGCTTTCCCATCGCCAAGGTCGCGGCCCGTCTGGCCGTGGGCTACACGCTGGATGAACTGCGCAACGAAATCACCGGCGGCGCCACGCCGGCCTCGTTCGAACCGACCATCGACTACGTCGTCACCAAGGTCCCGCGCTTCGCCTTCGAGAAATTCCCCCAGGCCGATTCCCGCCTGACGACCCAGATGAAGGCGGTGGGCGAGGTCATGGCCATCGGCCGCACCTTCCAGGAATCCTTCCAGAAGGCCCTGCGCGGTCTGGAAGTCGGCGTCGACGGCCTGAACCAGAAGACCACCGACCGCGAGCGCCTGCAGATCGAACTCGGCGAGCCCGGCCCGGAACGCATCTGGTACGTGGGCGACGCCTTCGCCCAGGGCTTCTCCCTGGAAGAAGTCCACAACCTGACGAAGATCGACCCCTGGTTCCTGGCTCAGATCAAGGAAATCGTCGACATCGAACTGGCCCTCGAACAGCGCACCCTGTCCGAACTGGACGACGGCACCATGCGTGAACTCAAGCGGCGCGGCTTCTCCGACCGCCGCCTGGCGTTCCTGCTGGACACCACCGAAGCCGAGGTCCGCAAACTGCGCCACCAGATGAACGTGCGTCCGGTATACAAGCGCGTCGACACCTGCGCGGCCGAATTCGCCACCACCACGGCCTATATGTATTCGACCTACGAGGACGAGGACGAGGCCGCGCCGACCGACCGCAAGAAGATCATCGTCCTGGGCGGCGGCCCCAACCGGATCGGCCAGGGCATCGAGTTCGACTACTGCTGCGTGCACGCGGCCCTGGCCCTGCGCGAGGACGGCTTCGAGACCATCATGGTCAACTGCAATCCCGAAACCGTCTCNNCTCCGACCGCCTGTACTTCGAACCGCTGACGCTCGAGGACGTGCTGGAAATCGTCCACAAGGAAAACCCGGCCGGCGTCATCGTCCAGTACGGCGGCCAGACCCCGCTGAAGCTGGCCCGCGCCCTGGAGGCCAATGGCGTGCCCATCATCGGCACCAGTCCCGACTCCATCGATGTGGCCGAGGACCGCGAGCGCTTCCAGAAACTGCTGACCAAGCTGGGTCTGCGCCAGCCGGCCAACCGCACCGCCCGCACCGAAAGCGAGGCCCTGGCCCTGGCGGGCGAAATCGGATATCCCCTGGTGGTGCGCCCCAGCTACGTGCTGGGCGGGCGCGCGATGGAAATCGTGCACGAGCCCCAGGATCTGGAGCGCTACATGCGCGAGGCCGTCAAGGTCAGCAATGATTCCCCGGTGCTGCTGGATCACTTCCTGAACAATGCCACCGAAGTCGACGTGGACTGCCTGGCCGACGGCGAACAGGTCATCATCGGCGGCGTGATGGAACACATCGAGCAGGCGGGCGTACACTCGGGCGATTCCGCCTGCAGCCTGCCGCCCTACTCGCTCTCGCCGGAGATCGTGACCGAGATCGAACGCCAGACGGCCCTGATGGCCCGCGCCCTGAACGTCAAAGGGCTGATGAACGTACAGTTCGCCATCCAGGACGGCGACGTCTACGTGCTCGAAGTCAATCCCCGTGCCTCGCGCACCGTGCCCTACGTGTCCAAGGCCACTGGCCGGCAACTGGCCAAGATTGCCGCGCGCGTCATGGCCGGCCGCTCGCTGGCCGCCCAGGGGATCGCCTCGATCCCGGCGCCGACCCGCTACTGCGTCAAGGAGGCCGTGTTCCCCTTTGTCAAATTCCCCGGCGTGGACACCATTCTGGGGCCCGAAATGAAGTCCACCGGCGAGGTCATGGGCGTGGGCGAGACCTTCGGCGAGGCGTTCGTCAAATCCCAGATCGCCGCAGGCGCCTGGCTGCCCGAATCCGGGCGCGTGTTCATCAGCGTGCGCGACCAGGACAAGCCTCGCGCCGTGGAAGTCGCCCGCGGTCTGGCCGCGATGGGCTTCCAGCTGATCGCCACGCGCGGCACGGCCGCCGTGATCGAGGCCGCCGGCCTGGCGGTCCAGGTCGTCAACAAGGTCACCGAAGGCCGTCCGAACATCCTCGACATGATCAAGAACGGCGAGATCGCCCTGGTCATCAACACGGTCGAGGAACGTCGCAACGCCATCGCCGATTCGCGCACGATCCGCACACAGTCCCTGGCCAACCGCGTGACGTTCTTCACCACCATCGCGGGTGCGCGCGCCGCCGTCGAGGGCTTGCAGTACCTGCGCCACGGTGACGGACTGAAGGTCTATTCGCTGCAGGCCATGCACGCGGCCTGAACGGCCGACGCACAGGCCCTTGCCAGGGCCTGTGCGTCCCTTTCGTCAGACCATCTTATCGAGCGGCACGCTCAGTGGCGAAGACAGCGTTTCGATGGTGGAAACGGTTGATTCGCCATTGGTTTCCCATAACGGCCATTCACAACGCGCCGCTACCTCCGCATAATGAGTCTTGGCGATGGGCAAGGAGCCCAGGTGTTGGGTATTCAGATTGCGGATAAAGTCGTCGACCTCCGCTTCGTCCTTGAACAATGCCTCATCGCCGGTCGCTTCCCCCTTGAGGTTCATGGCGGTGGCGCTCAACATCTGCCTGGCGCCATTGGTGGCGTAAATGATCTGCGCGTCTTCCGCAGTTCCATGAACCTGGCTGATCAGTCCGGCCAGGCTGCCATAAGGCCCGGTTGACAGCATGTCCTGGAGCCGCGCACCGCGCAATTCGCCGTTGCTGCCCGGACGATTCGAAAACTCCAGGATCCGATCCTGTCCGGGATGGGCCGGATCGCGGAATGCGGCATGGAAGATGTTCTTCCCGGAGGTTTCCGGGTCAGGGATTGTGATGCCGACGAAATTCGCGTGACTGAATATGGGATCATCCAGCCGATTCCTCATGGCCTCTTGCAGTTCAGGCCCGTCGACCATGTCTTGCACGGCATCGAGGATGGCCTGATGCGGGTCTTTTTCCGAGAGAGTCAGGCTCAACCCACGCAGGATCATGCTCTGATTCAAGATCAGCGCATCGGTGAGTTCTTCACGATTATTCAAGGGAATCGTGCTGATGTTCTGCGAGCCGATGCCAAGCGAAGCCTGCAGGCCTCCCTGCGCATGGAAGACATCCAGGTTGCATGTGACCGAAGTGCCATATTCCTTCAAGATCGCGTTGCCGATGGTGGCCAGTTTCTCCAGGCGGGCACTGTTCTGACCGATGGCGCCCTGTGGTCCACTGTGCATGGCATTCATCTCGGTCAACTGCTCTTGCAAGTGATCCAGTAGCATCTGGGGATCCGTCTGGGTCTGATCATGCAAAGCCGTGCCAAGCTGCATGAGCATCTGGGCGTCCCTGAATGCCTCCAGGGTGTAGCCATTGCCGACCGGCAGATCCTGGCACTGAATGATCGTGTTTTCATCGATCCGCATGCTGTAGGACCAGGTCTGCGCACTTTCATCCACGTTGACCTGCAGCGCGTAGCGGTCGCTGAAGGGCGCCTGGGTGGCGCCGCGCAACAGGGTGAAGTGCTGCAGCAGGGATTCCTGCTTGGCCAGATTGGCGGAATCTCCCAAGTCGATATTGGGCTGCTTGAGCAGGTCGAACGCTTCCTTGATCGCCGCTTTCTCGACCCCGCCCCGGAACCAGTCCTTGATCTTGTCAAAGAGACCCATGCGCTGCTGGGCCTCCTCGGCGGTACTGGATTGCATGATTGCATCAATACGGGATTGATTGAGCGTCTGTCCGTTGAATGAGATCGCCATGTTTTACTTGCTCTTCAAAGAAAGGGGGTGTTTCGGAGCCGGCCGATGCCGAACAGTCTCGGAGACTTAGGATCTGTAGACAACAGTTTCTTCCAGATAAGTGCCAATCAAGCGGGTATGGTTCCCTCGACCCCGTCTCCGTCTGTCCGATCGCCGGCCATGCGCCATGATGCGGTGCGCTCGCCGGCAAAAACGGTGCCCGCTTGAAGCAGGCGGCGCAAGAATGGTACCGTGCCGCTGCATGCCGGGAGTGCCGCATGACGAAAGGTGAAGGATCGCTGTCACGCAGATGATCGCTTTGGTTTCAACAAGCTGGGTAAATTTTATGGATCTGGGTGACGTTTTTCAGACAGTGACACTGACGACCTGCAATCGTATGCTGCCGGATCGGACGCCGATGAAAGGCGCCTTGTGCGGCAGCCTCGCCATCGCCGGCCACGTGGCGGGCGATCTGGCGCAGCCGGCGCTCGTGCGGGTGGCGGGCAGCACGCTGGTCAGCATCAGTCAGCGCGGCCAGGAACTGGCGGCGGCGGATGCCGCGTCTCCGGAGCCGGAGGGGTCCGGAGAAGGGCTGTCCGACGTGCTGGTGGAGATCGGCAGCGGCTGGGTGGGCCAGGAACTGGCCAAGGCGCCGTGCGACATCGCGGCCGCCACCCTCCCGCCACCGTTCTCGACGGCGGCCAGTCTGGCCTGCGAGACGGTCGCCAGCTATACGGCGGGCAAAGTGCTGCCCGGCATTGTCGCAGCCTATCTGGATCATTTCCATCCACCGCTGCAGGCCTGATCCCCGCTTCGGCGCCGTTCGCATGGAACCCCTGGCGCGTACTGGTCACTCATTTGAAGATGTCGGGGCGAAGCGCCGCTTCTTCCGACCCACGTGAATGCTTATGACAGGGGCAACTGAATGACCATCGATGTTTCCGCCGGGCGCTTCGGCCCGGTCTCCTTGGCCGCACAGGACGTGCAGAACGTCCGGCAGGCCACCGACCGGGACCACATCGGCAGCATCTTTTCCCGGGCCTGGGACAAGGTCGCGGACTGGTTCTGCAACACGAACCGGACGGAGGCCAAGAAATGCCTGTTCGACCTGTATTCCGAGACGACGACGCATCATCAAAAGGTCGAGAGCTTCCATGCCCTGAAGAACATGGCGGGGGCTGAATATCAGAGCCGTTTCCAGATCGAGGAAAACGAAACGGGCGTGCGCTATACCCTGGACCTGTCCGAAACCCAGGAACTGTCCGAAAACCAATGCCCGGGTTTCTCCCTGAGTTTCCAGAAACTGCCGGTGGATCGGGAGGCACTGGGCCGGGAACTGAACCGAGACGACTATTGGGGTCAGCAAGTCGGACCCGCCCGGGACCAGGTCAAGGCGGATATCTGCCGCGCCAGCTACTCCGTATCGGGAAAGCCGCTGCGGGAGGGCAGCCCGGACGAAAGAATGGGGCATTTCGACGAGGCGCTGACCGCGCTCGGGGTCACCCCCAGCCAGCGGGAAGCCCTCATGGAAGTCTGCAACCAGTCGGTGATGGCCGTCTTCATGAAAGCATCGGATACCGCCATCGCGCCGGGCGGACAGAATGTGCTTTACGATGTGCGCATGGTCGAGGGAGAGCTGCGCGTCCAGGCCGTCTGCATCAAAGATATCGACATGAACGATTCCGATAGCCCGGCTGATCCGGAACTTCGCCAAAGCAAGCTTGACATGGTTCTGGCGGAGGGGGATCACCCCTTCTACAAATCCCAGTATATGGAAATGGACCTGCGGATCGTGGACGGCGATCCGCGCGCCAAGGTCGAAATCGTCGGAGCGCAGCACCTGACCAGCCGGGACAATGACACGATCCTGTAAGGCTGCGTGTCTCACACGGGACGGGGTCTCCCGACCTCCGTCCCGACAACGCGTCTTCATCACGGGCGCCAGCAGCGGCATCGGCGCCGCCCTGGCGCGCCGGTACGCGGCGCGGGGCGACGAGCTGGGGCTGGTCGGCCGACGCAGCGACGCCTTGCAGGCGCTGGTCGACGGCCTGCAGGGACAAGGCCACCGAGTCTACGCGCTGGACGTGCGTGACCGAGCGGCGCTGCATGCCGCAGCGCAGGATTTTCTCGCCGCCGGACCTGTGGATCTGGTCATCGCCAGCGCCGGAATCAGCGCGGGCACCCTGACGGACGCCCCCGAGGACTACGCGGTCTTCGAAGCCATTCTCGACACCAACGTCCTGGCCATGGTGGCGACTTTCGAGCCCTTCATCGCGCCAATGCACGCGCGGGGGTCCGGCACCCTGGTGGGCGTCGGCAGCGTCGCGGGCGTGCGCGGCCTGCCTGGCGCGGGCGCCTACAGCGCGTCGAAGGCCGCCGTGCGCGCCTATTGCGAAAGCCTGCGGGTCGAGCTGCATGGCACCGGGGTGCGCGTGGTGACTCTGGCGCCCGGCTTCATCGCCACGCCCATGACGGCGCGCAATCCTTACCGCATGCCTTTCCTGATGCCGGTCGAGCGGTTTGCCGAAAAGGCGCAGCGGGCCATCGATGCCGGCGTGTCCTATCGCGTCATCCCCTGGCCCATGGGCTGGGTAGCCCGGCTGCTGCGGCTGGTGCCCGACGCCCTGTACGATCGGGCCGCTTCCCGGCGCAAACGCAAACCGCGGTTGGGCGAACGCCCGTAAAATCGGGCCATGGCACAGAAACCGAATACACGGCCGGCCCCCGTCTCGCGCGACACGGACCGTTCCCAGGCAGCGATCCTCAAAGCCGCCCGCGACGAATTCACCGAGCACGGATTCGCAGGCGGGCGGGTGGACCGCATCGCACTGCGTGCGGGCGTGAACAAGCGACTGATCTACTACTATTTCGGCAACAAGGACGAGCTTTTCCTGTCCGTCCTGGAACATACTTACGCCGACATCCGCCAGGCCGAACAAGGCCTGCATCTCGATGCGCTTGACCCGGTCGAGGCCTTGCGCACGCTCGTGACCTTCACCTGGCATTACTTCCTGGCACATCCGGAATTCCTGTCCCTGCTGGCCAGCGAGAACCTCTCGCGCGCCAGTCACCTGAAGCAGTCGAGCAAGATCCGCGACATGCATTCACCGCTGGTGCGGTTGCTCGACCGGCTGCTCGAACGCGGCCAGGCGCAGGGGTTGTTCCGCGCAGGCATCGATCCCGTCCAGCTCTACATCTCCATCGCTTCCCTCGGCTTCTTCTACCTGGCCAACAATCACACGCTGTCGGTGATCTTCGGGCGCGACCTGCGCGCGGCCGAGGCCCTCGACGAGCGTCTGGCGCACATGACCGACCTGGTCGTCGGATACGCGTCCAGCGGACTGGACGCCGGCCACGCCCGACCAGTCATTTCCTAGGGATATTCCTAATCCGCCTCGTCATTGACACCCTGATCAGGCCGCGCCCATAATTCACCAATCGGTGAATTATAAAAACGTGTGCGCGCCGCTGGCTGGATTCCGGCCCGTGGCGCTGCAGGAGACCTGGATGTTGCGCAAGCTGATTCTGTCCCCGGCCCTGCGGCCGTTCCTGCTGATGCTGTTCCTGCTGGCGCTGTGGGACCTGACCATCAGGCTCTTCGACATTCCCGCGTACCTCATCCCGCCACCAGGCAAAGTCATTGTCCAGCTCGTCGAACAGTGGCCCATGCTGCTGTCCGAAAGCTGGTTCACGACCGAGGCGACCGTCTGGGGCTTCCTGCTTTCCATCGCGGTCGGCGTGCCCATCGCCATGGTGATCGCCTACTCCCGGGTCGTGGAATCCTACGTCTACCCCCTGCTGGTGTTCTCGCAGAGCGTTCCGAAAGTCGCGATCGCACCTCTGTTCGTCGTGTGGTTCGGCTTCGGCATCCTGCCCAAAGTCATCACCGCCTTCTTGCTCGGCTTCTTTCCCGTCGTTGTGTCCACCGTCATGGGCTTCAAATCGGTCGAATCCGACATGCTCGACCTGGCGCGCTCCATGGGGGCCAGCCGCCTGCAGACCTTTTTCAAGATCAGTCTCCCGGCGGCGCTGCCCGCGATGTTCAGCGGTTTGAAGGTCTCTGTCACGCTGGCTGTCGTCGGTGCGGTGGTGGGCGAGTTCGTCGGCTCGAATTCCGGCATCGGCTATGTCCTGCAAGTGGCCAACGGCAATTTCGATTTGCCGTTGATGTTTGCGGGCCTGGTATTGCTTTCGATCATCGGCGTGCTGCTGTTCGCGGTCGTGGATCTGATCGAGCGCATGATGATTCCCTGGCATGCCTCGCAACGCTAGGGGATTCTTTTCAGACCGCCAAGGGCGGGGTGGACGACAAAGGGCCGGCAGTGCCCGAAGGAGACATGCATGATTCGCGACTTGCTCAAAGCGGGGCTGGGCCTGGCCCTGGCCGCCACGATGCTCGGCACCGCACCGGCCCGGGCCCAGGACAAGCCCAAGGATGACGTGACGCTGATGCTGAACTGGTATCTTTACAGCGAGCATGCGCCCTTCTTTCTGGGCAAAAAGCTCGGCTATTACGCCGATGAGGGCATCAACCTGGACATCCAGGAAGGACGTGGTTCAGCCGTGACCGCGCAGGCTGTCGCCGCCAAGTCCGTGAACTTCGGCTATATCGACGTCACCACCATGATCAAGGCGGCCGCCAAGGGAGCGCCGCTGATTTCCACCGGCGTCCTGTTCCAGCTCAGCCCGATGTCGGTCATGGGCTTCGAGGAAAAGGGCATCAAGACTCCGCAGCAAATCGTCGGCAAGACGGTGGCGGTCACGCCAGGCGACTCGATGTCCCAGATGTGGCCGATCTTCCTCAAGGCCAACCAGATCGATCCCGCCAAGATCAAGATCGTCTCGGGCGACGCCCAGACCAAGCTCAATGCCGTCATGACGGGGCGCGCCGACATGCTGCTGGGCTATGTCATGGATCAGGCCATCAAGCTGCAGGACGCCACCGGCAAGAAAGTCTACCCGATCCGCTTCGCCGACTCCGGCGTGAACCAGATCAGTTCGGGCATCATCGTCAACAAGGATTGGCTCGCCGAGCACACCGATCTGGTGCGCCGGTTCATGCGGGCATCCACGCGCGCGGTCGAAGCCTCGGTGAAGGATCCTCAGGCCGCGGTGGATGCCATGCTCGAGGCCAAACCCAAAGCGGGCGTGTCCGAAACTTTGCTGGTCGGCCTGAAGCGCAGCATCGAGCTCTACCACACGAAGGAAACGGAAGGCCAGCCGCCGTTCCGCGTCGCCATGGACAACGTGGACAAGTCCCTGGACATGCTCGTGGAGTACGGCGGAGTCGATCCCGCGCAACGCGGCAAGCCGGGCGACTACGTAACCCTGGATTATCTCCCCAAGAATTGAAGCAAGGACTCAAGCCGTGCCGGACTCGCCCATGCCTGACGATATCCTGATCGAAGCCACCGGCGTCACCAAGGTCTATCAGACCCGAGATGGCGCTGTCGAATCCCTCAAGCCGCTGGATTTCAGTATCAGCAAGGGCGAATTCGTCTCCGTCGTCGGCCCCTCGGGCTGCGGCAAGAGCACCCTGCTGAAGATGGTGGCCGGCCTGCTGCCCATCACCCAGGGGCGGCTGTCCCTGGCGGGGCAGCCCGTCACCGGGCCACGCAAAGATGTGGGGATCGTATTCCAGAGCGCGGTCCTCCTGGCCTGGCGCAACGTGCTGGACAATATTCTGCTGCAGGCCGAAATGCGTCACATGCCGATGGGGCCGGCGCGCGCCCGCGCCCTGGAACTCATCGGCATGGCAGGCCTGTCGGGCTTCGAGCGCAAGTATCCCTGGCAGCTCTCTGGGGGCATGCAGCAGCGCGCCTCGATCTGCCGGGCACTGCTGCACGATCCGGCGCTGCTGTTGATGGACGAGCCCTTCGGCGCGCTCGACGCCATGACGCGCGAGAAAATGAACCTCGAGCTGCAACGGATCTGGGCCGAATCACGCAAGACGGTCCTCCTCATCACGCACAGCATCCCCGAGGCCATCTTCCTGTCGGACCGGGTCATCGTCATGAGCGAGCGGCCCGGGTCCATCGCGGCGATCTATGACATCGACCTGCCGCGCATGCGTTCGCTGGATGTCATGGGCTCCCCGGAATTCGCGAAGTACGCCAAGCAGGTCCGCGCGCACTTCTACTCCGAAGGCATATTGGATCACTGAGGCCCGATCCGGGCGCGAGACATGCACGCCATCCGTTTTGTGATCGAGGACATCTGCTTTGCCGAGCGCGATGTCACCCTTCGTCTACCCTTCAGATTCGGTGGCGCCACCGTGAAGGCCTGCCCGCAAGCCTATGCCAGGGCGCGCATCCGCCTGGAAAACGGTCGGACGGCGACGGGCTGCGCGGCCGAAATGATGATTCCAAAATGGTTCGACAAGCGTCCCGAACTGACCCAGGAACAGAATTTCGCACAATTGCGCGAGGCCCTTTCCCTGGCGCGCGAAGCCTATGTCTCGGATGCCGGTCCCGACACCGCCTGGGGACATTTCGCCCGCCATTACCGGGCTGTCCACGACACGGCGGCGCGGCGCGGCCTGCCACCCCTGGCGGCGTCCTACGGCCCCGCCCTGGTGGACCGGGCTGTGTTCGACGCGGTCTGTCATGCGCTGGGGGCGAGTTTCGCCGCGGCCCTGTCGGCCAACGCCGCGGGCATGCGCCTGCCGGGCTCCGGCCTCGCCGACGATCTGCTTGATTTCGACCTGGACGCTTTTCTGGCGGCGCACCCCGCATCCCTGGCCGGGCGGCGGATCGCGGCGCGACATACGGTCGGTCTGGCCGACGCGCTGGCCGAACCCTCTCCCGACGCGCCGGCCGATGGCCTGCCCGCCAGTCTGGCGCAGGCATCGGCCCGCTACGGCCATCGCCACTTCAAACTCAAGCTTGGAGGCGACGCGGCGGCCGACGTGCGCCGTCTCGCCGAGATCGTCCCGGTGATCCGCGACGTCATGGACCTCGTGACGCTGGATGGCAACGAGCAATACTGCGACGCAGCGCACCTGGCCGAGTTCCTCGATCGCCTGGACCGGGATCCCTCGGTGACGCCGCTGGTGGCCCGTCTGGCATTCATCGAGCAGCCTCTGGCGCGCGCGCAGACACTGGAATCCGACGTGTCGGCCCTGAGTCCGCGCGTGCCCCTGCTGATCGACGAGTCGGATGCGACGCTCGATGCGTTCCCCCGCGCGCGGGCCATGGGCTACACAGGGGTGTCCAGCAAGAGCTGCAAGGGTTTCTACAAATCCGTACTCAACGCAGCGCGCTGCGCGGTCTGGACGCGCGACATCGGGCGGACCTATTTCCTGTCGGGTGAGGATCTGACGATGCAGGCGGGGCTGGGCGTCCAGCAGGACCTGGCGCTGGCGGGCTGGCTGGGCCTGGCCCACGTGGAACGCAACGGTCACCACTATGTGAACGGCTTGGCGGCCGCGCCGCAGGCCGAACAGCAGGGGCTCCTGGCGGGGTTTCCAACACTCTACGAGCATTCCGACGGCGCCGCGCGCCTGCGCATCAACGGCGGCCTGATCGATCTGAGCGGCCTCGACTGCGCCGGTTTCGCGACGGGCGTGGCCGACGGCCACATTTCCTGGGACGCGATGCGTTCCGTTTATTGAATCTGAACGAAAAGGACTTCCATGAGCACGCAACGTTTGGGAATCATCATGCATGGCGTCACGGGACGCATGGGCATGAACCAGCACCTGATCCGCTCGATCGTGGCGATCCGCCGCCAGGGTGGCGTGGCACTGGCCAACGGCGAACGGGTGATGCCCGATCCGATCCTGGTGGGACGCAACCTCGGCAAGGTCCGCTCCCTGGCCCAGGCGCACGGGATCGAACGCTGCACCGACGATCTGGAAGCCGCGCTGGCCAACTCCCAGGACACGGTATTCTTCGACGCCGGCACCACACAGATGCGGCCGGACCTGCTGGCGCGCGCCATCGCCGCGGGCAAGCACATCTACTGCGAAAAACCCATCGCCACCGGCCTGGACGAAGCGCTGCGGGTCTGCCGCCTGGCGAAGGAAGCCGGCATCAAACACGGCGTGGTGCAGGACAAGCTCTTCCTCCCGGGTCTGCGCAAGCTCGACATGCTGCGCCGCTCGGGCTTCTTCGGCCGCATGCTCTCGGTACGCATCGAGTTCGGCTACTGGGTCTTCGAAGGCGACTTGCAGCCCATCCAGCGCCCGTCCTGGAACTATCGCAAGGAAGACGGCGGCGGCATGATCCTCGACATGGTCTGCCATTGGCGCTACGTGCTGGACAATCTGTTCGGCGAAGTCCAGTCCGTGTCGTGCCTGGGCGCCACGCACATCCCGGAACGCCTGGACGAGCAGGGCCGGCCTTACGAGGCCACCGCCGACGACGCGGCCTACGCCACCTTCGAACTCAAGGGGCACCATGGCGAACCCGTCATCGCGCAGGTCAACAGCTCCTGGACCACGCGCGTGCGCCGCGACGACCTGGTGACTTTCCACGTGGACGGCACGCACGGTTCGGCCGTCGCTGGCCTGACCGAATGCCTGGTGCAGCCGCGCGTCAGTACACCGCGCCCCGTCTGGAACCCGGACGAAAAACAGAAGATGCCTTTCATGGAACAGTGGCAGACGGTGCCGGACACCGAGATCTACGACAACGGTTTCAAGATCCAGTGGGAGCACTTCATCCGCCATGTCGTGGCCGACGAGCCCTTCCGCTGGACTCTCGAGGAGGGCGCCAAGGGCGTGCAACTGGTCGAGACGGCGCTGCAAAGCTGGAAGGAACGCCGCTGGGTCGATGTGCCGGCGCTGTTCCCGAAGGCTTGAGAAGGTGTTGCCATGAGCATACGCATTCTCTTGCCCACACACAGCGGCGGGCTTGAAACCTATGCCCTGCGTGGCGACCCCGTGCCCCGGCCAGCCGGCGGCGCGGCCTTCAATCGCATCGCCTACTCGGCGGCGCACGTGGTGGCCGACCCGATCGCCACCGTCGACCCCTGGGTCGATTGCGCCATCGACTGGGACGCCACCATCGGCTACCGCCGCCACCTGTGGTCCCTGGGCCTGGGGGTGGCCGAGGCCATGGACACCGCGCAGCGCGGCATGGGCCTGGACTGGGCGACCTCGCTCGAGCTGATCCGGCGTTCGCTCGATGCGGCGCGCGACATCCCGGGCGCCCGTGTGGCCTCGGGCTGCGGCACGGACCATCTGGCGCCGGAGGCCGCGCGCACGGCGGACGACGTGATCGCGGCCTATGAAGAGCAGGTCGGCGCGATCGAGGCCCTGGGCGGCCGGCTGATCCTGATGGCCAGCCGCGCCCTGGTGCGCGTGGCGCGTGGTCCCGACGATTACGCCCGCGTCTACGGCCGCATCCTGGAACAGGTGCGCGAGCCGGTGATCCTGCACTGGCTGGGCGACATGTTCGACCCGCAGCTCAGGGGCTACTGGGGCGACGAGGACATCTCTCGCGCCATGGACACCGCCCTGGACGTCATCGCCGCCCACGCGGAAAAGGTCGACGGGATCAAGATCTCGCTGCTGGACAAGGACCGCGAGATCGAGATGCGCCGCCGTCTGCCGGCGGGCGTACGCATGTACACCGGCGACGATTTCAACTATGCCGAACTGATCGCGGGCGACGGCGTGGGGGATCTGCCCAACCACAGACAGAGCGACGCGCTGCTGGGGATCTTCGACGCCATCGCGCCGGCGGCCAGCGCGGCGCTGGCCGCCCTGGGCGGGGGCGACACTGCGCGCTTCCATGAGATCCTGGCGCCGACCGTGCCGCTGTCGCGCCACATCTTCGCCGCGCCCACGCGCTTCTACAAGACAGGGGTGGTCTGCATGGCCTGGCTCAACGGCCACCAAGATCATTTCTCGATGGTGGGGGGGCAGCAAAGCGCGCGTTCCGTGCAGCACGTGGCCGAACTGTTCCGTCTGGCCGACCAGGCGGGTGTACTTGAGCGCCCCGACCTGGCCGTCGAACGCATGGCGCGGTGGCTGGCGGTGCATGGCATTCAACAATCCTGAGGAGCACGGCATGCGGGACCTGTCCAAGGATCACGAACTTCTGTCACTGAACACCGCCACAGTGCGCAAGCAGTGGCGGCTCGACAGGATCATCGACGAATGCGCACGACGCGGCATCCGGTCGATCTCGCCCTGGCGCGATCAGGTGGCTGACGTCGGCCTGGAGACGGTCGCCCGCCTGCTGCGGGATACGGGCACGCGCCTGTCGGGCTACTGCCGGGGCGGATTCTTCCCGGCGGCCGACGCCGCCGGCCTGGCCGCGGCCCTGGAAGACAACCGTCGCGCCGTGGACGAAGCGAAGACGTTGGACGCGCCCTGTCTGGTTCTGGTGGTAGGTTCACTGCCGGGCGCCTTGCAGGGAGCGCCGGCCTACATCGACATTGCGCGGGCGCGCGGCGAGGTGCGCGACGGCATCGCCGCCACTCTGGAATATGCACGCACGGTCGGGATGCCTTTGGCGATCGAGCCCCTGCATCCCATGCAGGCGGCCGAACGCGCCTGCATCAATACACTGGAACAGGCGCTGGACCTGTGCGATGAACTGGATCCCGATCGCAGCGGCATGCTGGGAGTCGCCGTCGATGTCTATCACGTGTGGTGGGACCCGAAACTGCATGCCCAGATCCGGCGCGCGGGTGTCGGGCGCCTGCTGGCCTATCACGTCTGCGACTGGCTGGCGCCCACACGCGATCTCTTGAATGATCGGGGCATGATGGGCGACGGAGTGGTCGAACTCAAGACCATTCGTCGCACAATGGAAGAGGCCGGCTATGCCGGCCTGTGCGAAGTCGAGATTTTCTCCGAGGACTGGTGGGGCCGGCCCGGCGGAGAAGTCCTGGAGACCTGCATCCAGCGACACAGGTCGGCCGTGTAGGCTCAGCGCACCCGGCGCGCGTCCAGGCTCAGCGCCCCGCCGCCGAAGGCCGCGAGCTGCAACAGTCCGCCCGCGATCGCCAGGTTCTTGAAGAAGTGGATCGACTGGTTCATGTCGCCCAGCTGGTTGTGGAAGAACAGGGCGGCCACGATGCTGAACAAGGCCAGAACGGCGGCGCTGATCCTCGTGCGCCAGCCCAGCACCAGCAGGATCGGCAGCACCAGCTCGACGAACACCGAAACGGCATACGCTACGGCGGGCAGTGGCATGCCACTGGATGCGATATACCCGATGGTGCCCGCCGGCGCGGTGATCTTGCCCGAAACGCCGACCAGGAACAGGACGGCGATCAGGACGCGACCGATGAGGGAGAGGATGGCAAGATTGCGATTTTCCATGATATTCAATGAAGGTTGAGAAGATCGGTTGAAGAACAGGGGTTGGGAAACAGAGTGGCGAACGTCCGGATTCAGGCCGATGCGTCGACCAGGACCAGTTCGGCGTCCTCGAGGGCGGTGATGCGCAGCGCGGCCTCGTCACGGATCGCCGCGCCGTCGCGGGCATACAGCGTGACGCCGTTGACTTCGACCCGGCCCCGGGCGGGGACCAGGTAGCCCACGCGCCCGTCGCCGAAGCTGTATTCCAGCGTCTCGCCGGCCTTGATCGTGGCGCCCAGCACGCGCGCCCGGGCACGGATCGGCAGCGCCTCGTCATCGCCATCGAGACCGCTGGCCAGCGTCACGAAACGCCCGGAACGGTCGCCTTTGGGAAAAGGCCGCGAGCCCCAACCGGGCGCCCCGCCCTTGCGGTCGGGGAAGATCCAGATCTGGAAGATCCGCGTGACGCCGGGCTCCAGGTTGTATTCCGAATGGACGATGCCGCTGCCCGCGCTCATCACCTGCACGTCGCCCGCCTGGGTGCGGCCCTTGTTGCCCTGGTTGTCCTGGTGGGTGATGGCGCCTTCGCGCACATAAGTGATGATTTCCATATCCGCGTGCGGGTGCGGCGGAAAACCCGTGCCCGGCTGGATCGTGTCGTCGTTCCAGACGCGCAGCGCGCCCCAGTGGACCCGGGCAGGGTCGTGATATTCGGCAAAGGAAAAATGATGGCGGGCATCGAGCCAGCCGTGCTGGGCGGCGCCGAGGGTGGCATAGGGGCGGTGTTCGATCATGGCGGTCTCCCGTGGGTTCCTGATAACGATGAGGCAGTGTAGGGTCTGCCGATCATGACGAGAAGATCAATAATTGAATTTCATCCTTTCCATTTTTGATACGATAGACGCATGAAGAAACTGCCTGACCTGGAAGCCTGGGCCCTGTTCGCCAAGGTGGCGGAAACGGGTTCGTTCGCGCGCGCGGCGGCGGCCTGCGAACTGTCGCAGGCCACGGTGTCCAAAGCCGTCACCCGCCTCGAAACCCGGATGAAGACCGTGCTGTTCCATCGCACCTCGCGCCGCCTGTCCCTGACCGAAAGCGGCCGCCTGGCGCTGGAGCGCGCCGCGCGCATCCTCGAAGAAGGCGAAGCGGTCGAAGCCGAAGTCGCGGAACAGTCCAAGAGCCTGCGCGGCCTGGTCCGGGTATCCGCCCCGATGTCCTTCGGCATCGCGCGTCTGGCGCCCCTGCTGCCGGATTTCATGGCCGCCCACCCGGAAGTCGAACTGGATGTGCGCTTCGACGACGCACAGGCGGACCTGGTCGCCGAACGCTTCGATCTGGCGCTGCGCATCGCCCGGCTGGCGGACTCCAGCCTGCTGGCCCGCCGCCTGTGCCGCGTCCGCGTCCTGCTGGTGGGCACGCCGGCCTATTTCGAACGCCACGGCAAGCCGCGCCATCCACGCGATCTGGCGGGCCACCGGGCGCTGCAGTACGCCTATGCGCGCGGCGGGTCGACCTGGCATTTCCGCCACCCCGAACACGGCGAGTTTTCCCAGGTCATGCCGACCCTGATGCGGACCAACAACGCCGATGCGTTGATGCCGGCGTTGCGGGCCGGGCTGGGACTGGCCCTGCAGCCGGAATTCCTCGTCTGGCCAGAACTGCGGTCCGGCGCGCTGGAAACCGCCATGGAACCCTGGGAAACCGAGCCACTGGCGCTGCATGTCGTCACCCCTCCCGGGCGCAACCGGCCAGCCCGCGTCCAGGCGCTGATCGAATACCTTGCCCAATCCTTCATCCTTGAACCCTGGGCACTCGAGGCCGGCGCCGACCGCTGAGCGGGCCTCCGCGGACGGGCCATGCCCTCCCGGCACGCCGTCGTGACCGGAGCCAGGCGACTCCTTTTTCTTGTGGTGGGAACCTGCCGCCAGTTTCCGACACTCAGGTAGGAGCAGGCCGAGGTGGCCTGTCGAAGCTGCCCCACAAGATTGGAGGAACAATGGCTCGAAACGAACACCATGCGGCTGAACTGGAGCGCTTCCTCGCGCTCGGCGTGGCTGCAGTGCCCCAGCTGCGGGAATTCATCATCGATGGCTCCCCCACTGGGCTGACCCGGATACGGACGGCCGAGGGAGAAGACTGGATCATCGCCTGCGTCGATGTCGGCACGGTGCCGGCCACGCACGCCGACGCCCTTCACCGCCTGTTCCTGCAAGCCAACAATCTCTGGGCGGGAACCCACGGCAATACGCTGGGCCTGTACGGCGACAACGATGCCGTCGTCCTGAGCAGGTCCATCCGGGCGGCCGAGCTCTCGCCGCACGCGCTCGAACAGATCCTGCGCGCGTTGGTCGCCGATGCCCGCCGCTGGCTGGCGCTCCTGGACCGTGAACTGTCGCCCGCCCTGGACTGAGAAGGAGGCCACGAAGATGTCTTCAACGACGAAAATCTATGAGAATGCCCTGATGGATCTGGCCACGCATATCGGCGTGGACGGAGCGGCACTGCTGCGCTCGGGCGAATTGACGATCGATGGTGTGCCGGTCGGTCTGGCCCTGGAACCGGAAACGGAGGCCGAGCCCATGATCCAGGTGTTCTGCCCGGTGGGAACGGTGCCAGAAGACGACGCCAGCCATGTGCGCCGGGAATTGCTTCGGGCCAATGCGTTTGGTCTGGGCACCGAAGGCGCGACTTTCGGCATACAAGAAAACACAGGAAAGGTGGTGCTGGCGCAACGGCTGGGCGCCGAGGCCGGGGCGCAGGCGCTGGCCAGGACGATGCGTCATCTTGCCGGCCTCGCGCTGACCTGGCGGCGGCAACTCAACCTGCAAGCCTAGCACCGACGTTTTTTCACCTGACCGAATGAATTGAATTGGAGAACCACATGTCGAACTACACCGAACTGCTGGAACGCTACGCGCAATTCGTGGGCCTGTCCCCGGCCGACGCGCTGCTGACGACCGAGGAAGTCATCGTGGGCGATGTGACCATCGGCTTGCTGAACGAGGGCGGAGATGCCGGAGAGGTCGTGTTCTTCGCCCGCCTGGGGCGGCCGGACGCCGCCGCCGGGCTTGAGGCGGTCTATCGCCTCATGCTGCAGGCCAATTCCCTGTGGAGCGGCACGGGCGGCAACACGATCGGCCTGCATGAACCTTCCGGCGAAGCCCTGCTCTGCGGCCGGGTACCCCTGGCCTTGTGCTCGGCCCAGACGCTGTCCGCCCTGCTGGATGCGTTTTCCGAAACCGCCCGGGTCTGGCGCGAGATCGTCCAGGGCCGTGCGCCGGCCATGCTGCCGCCCCTGGCGGCCTGATTGAAAGCCTGAGGGAGATGACCATGGGTGGTGTGCAGAATGGCGTTGGGCACGTGCCGGTGCACGTGCAGCACAACGAATCGCCGGTTCACGACAAGGGCCTGTCGCAACAGACGGGGATCCAGTCGGGGCGCGGTGAAATGGAAGGGCACGATATCAAGGTTTCGGACGGCACCGTCCGCCAGGAAGTGCTGAGCGGCGGGAATGAATCCCGGGGGTTCTTCGCCTCGCTGTGGAACGTTGGCACGAACCTGCTCGGCGCCGCCAACGAGTTCGCGAAGCAGATGAATCCCGACCTGTATGACGACGAAGAGTCGGTTGTCGACGAGGACGAGTTCGAGGTCGTCGATAAGCAACAGCATGTCGACGAGGACGAGGACGAGATCGAGATCGAATCCCCGTCGGTAAAGCCGCGGTATGTCGACATCGGTGAAATCGATGAGAACGGGGATGTCTGGTACGACGCACTGGACGGGACCGAAGAGGACCCTCTGTTGCTGGAGCCGGTTCCCATTTCCAGGCAGGACAACCTGCGGATGGATAAGGAAAACGCCTTGCTGCGCGAAGGATTCCGCGTCGGGAAGAAAGAGCCCGCCCCGGTCGAAGAGCATGCGCCCAAGGAAGAAATCGCGCCGATGAATCAGGGTTTCGTACAGAAATACCTGGGCGCCGCCTATTCCGCGTGGAACTGGCTGAGGGGCGGCAGCTCCAAGCCCGAGTCCGTGCCGCAGGACAACCGCAGCGTGAGCGAAAAGAATCTCGACCAGATCGAGAAGCTGCAGATCGATACGGCGAAATGCCTGGAGAAACTCGACGAGCAGGTCAAGATCGTCGCGAAAAAGAGCATCCTGGATCAGGATCCGTCCAAGATCAAGCCGGATGTGTCCTCGCTGGAACTGCGGGATCACGCATGGCGCTGGAGCAAGACGGCGCAGGCCGCGTTCGGACAGGCCGTCTCGACCCTGGGCTGGTGCGCGGCGGGGGCGGGAATCGCGTATGGCGGTTCCACCGTGTCATCGCTGACCGGCGGCGGCATCTCGGGCAATCTGGTCTCTGTTCTGGGGGGTGCCTACCTGGCGCTCAGTGCGCTGCGTGATCTGCCCAGCAACATCGAGAACGCGGCCGCGATGAAGATCATCGAGGAAAGCGTCGTCGAAATCAACACGCTGCTCGAGCAGGCCAAGCAGTTGACCATACAGGAAACGCAGCGTCAGGAGCTTTCCGGAAAACTGATGATGGTCTCCCAGGGCCGCATGGAGAAGATCGAGCGGCTGGAACTGGAGCTGGAACTGATCGACCGCCAGGTCGTGGGACGCAAGGACGTGGAACCGGAATCCCGGATCGAGCAAAGCGCGCCGCGCCTGCCCGTGACGGTCGGGGACGGATCCGCGCGCAGCGAGACGCTGTCGGGCTTTGGCCGCGTCAAGCAGGCGTTCTCTTCCTTCTTCGCGCCGGTCGTGCAGGGCCTGGCGCGTGCCGGACGGTTCCTGGGGGATGCCCTGGGCCTGACGAGCATGAGCATGATCCAGAAGATGGACCGCTCCGACGAGCAAGCCTACGAGAAGAATTTCTCGCGGGGCCTGCGCCTGCTGCAGCAGCCGGCGGAGGACAGCGTCGTCGAGTCTGGACTGCTGCACAAGACTGCCCAGCGCCAGCTGGGGCTGCCCCAGGAACAGCCGACCGACCCGAGGGAAGTGCAGCGGCGGATCACACAGATCACCAACCAGAGCAAGTCGATGCAGCCCGTACTGCGCCTGGGCGAGAACGTCGTGCGCCATGTCCAGGACGGCTCGGGCGGCTCGTTCGGCACGCTGATCGTGTCCGACAAGGACGACAGCCGCTACTTCGTCAACAGCGGCCAGCCGACCACGCGGGCCTTGTGTCACTACTTCGACATGCTGGCCCATGATGTGGGCCAAGGCAACGAGCATGGCGTCAGGATCGACGATTCCGGCGGCCTGGTGCTGAACGATCCCGACAGGCGCCTCTACCAGTTCCTGGCCGGCGCGCCGAACGCCACGACGTCCCTGTTCATGAGCCCGGTCGGTGCGGGGACCGAATGGCGCGAGGCGACCGATCATGCCGGCCAGATGTGGATCAACGATTCCTCGGGCCGGTTGCCTGGCGGCGCCAACCGTGTCGTGTTCGAGACCAGTGTGGAGGATGGCAAGGATGTCCTGAAGCTGCGCTTCGAAAAACTCGACCGGGGTGCGCTGGTGTCCTCTGTGCTCGACACGCCCGACCATTCCATGAACGAGCAGTTGAGGCTGATGAGCACGGCCTACCGCGACGCCTATCGATCCGGCCAGGAACCGGTCGACGCGCTGGATGACGAGACGCTGATGCAGCGCTACGAGGACTCGAACAAGCGCCTGGGCGTCTCGGGAGAGGACTACGGCCGCTGGCCGCTGGAAAGCCTGCGTGACCGGCGCGACCAGCTCCTGAAGAATCTGGCTCAGGAACAGGTGCTGCTCCAGCGGGACAACGACAGCTATCAGTTGTTGCAAAACGACAGCCAACTGCGCGTCATCACTCAGCGCGCCTGAGCGGCGGTCAGGGAAAAGGCCGTCCCCGCGCACAGCGGGGGCGGCTTTTTAACGTCTTGCACGGCGGGCTTCGACCGTGCGGGCCATGCCGGGTTTGCCTGGCAGACGCGTTATAAAGGGGTCGGGCTCGAACCGATCGCTTCAAGGCCCGCGCTCATGGAGATCATCCTATGCGGATTCCCCCGCTGCCAGAACGTATCCGGCTGTCCGAGTTGATCGGGGCGTTCAGTCACGCGCTTGACATCACCGAAGGCCAGCCCCCCGGTCATTGTGTGCGCTGTTGCTGGATAGGCATGCACATCGGGCAGGTCATCGGACTCGATGAGTCCTCGATGTGGGAACTGTATTACACACTGCTGCTGAAGGATCTGGGTTGCAGCAGCAATGCCGCCAGAATCTGCGAGCTGTATCTCACCGATGACCTGCAGTTCAAGCGAGATTACAAAAAGGTGGGCGACAGCCTGCCCAGCGCCTTGTCGTTCGTGCTCACGCACACCGGCCTGAAGGCCGGGCTGGCGGAGCGCTTCCGCCGGATTTTTTCCGTGGTCCGGGACGCCGATGCCGTCGCGCAGGAACTGATCGCCACCCGGTGTCACCGGGGCGCGGAGATCGCCCTGATGCTGCGCTTTCCGCACGCGGTGGCCGACGGCATCCTCAGCCTGGATGAACATTTCAACGGCCAGGGCCGGCCCGAAGGTCTGGCCGGGTCCGCCATCCCGCTGTATTCCCGCATCGCACTGCTGTCACAGGTCATCGATGTGTTCCACACCCAAGGCGGTCCGCAGGCCGCCCTGGACGAGGTCAGGTTGCGTGCGGGCCGCTGGTTCGACCCGGATCTGGTCAAAGCCTTTGAAACCGTAGCCGCCGATCCCGCGTTCTGGCAGGCGCTGGCAGCCGACGATCTGCCCGCCCGGGTGCATGGCATCGAGCCGCAGGTGCGTCAGGTGGTCATTGATGATGATTATCTGGACGATATCGCCGCGGCGTTTGGTCAGGTGGTCGACGCCAAAAGCCCCTACACAAGCGGCCACAGCAGTCGTGTGGCCCGGTATGCCGACGCCATAGCGGTCAAGCTGGGCATGGATCCCGCCTTGCGGCGCTGGCTGTATCGCGGGGCATTGCTGCACGATGTGGGCAAGCTGGGGGTCAGCAACAGCGTGCTCGACAAGGCGGGCAGCCTGGATGCGGCGGAATGGGAATCGGTGAGACGGCATGCCGAATACACGGAATCCATCCTGGGGCGTTTCAGCGGGTTTGCCGAGCTGGCCCGCATTGCGGGCGCACACCACGAGCGCCTGGACGGTGGGGGGTACCCGCGCGGTATCGCCGCCGAAGCCATCGTGCTCGAAACGCGCATCATCACCACCGCCGATATTTTCGACGCCATCACGGCCGAGCGTCCGTACCGGGGCGCAATCCCCGTGGACCAGACGCTCGACATGATGCGGAAAACCGTGGGAACCGCCTTGGATCCGGCCTGCTTCGATGCTCTGTGCGCCAGCGTGGGGACCGAGGGTGGTTTGATGTCGACCGGGCCCGATTTTGCGGAAGATTCTTGATGGCGCCCGGGGCCGGAATCGAACCGGCATGCCTTAGACGGCGGTGCGCGCTCTCCACGATCCCGCCAAATTTTCTTGTGCCGGCTATCGCGGCATTGTCTGGCGCGCCGCTAATGGCGGGTATGGCGATGGCGCCCGCCCGCTGAGTTTTGATTGTGACCGTGTCCGCCAGCAGTTCGCGGCAAGTGCCACTTGTAGCGCAGCGATAGGAAACGCAACGCAAAACATGCCATCAGGGCGACCCAGGTCCGCCCGCTCGATACCCATCCGAGGTGCTCGCCAGCCACTTCAATTACCGCGCCGACCAAGGCGGCCGACGCATAAATCTCGCGCTGAAGGATCACTGGCACTCGATTGAGGAGCACATCGCGTGCGACACCGCCGCCCACGGCGGTGACGACGCCAAGCAGCACTGCCACCTCGGCGTTGTGACCGAAGATCATGGCCTTTTGCGCACCGGTGACGGCAAACAGCCCCAATCCCAGTGAATCAAACAGGGTTACCGGGTTCGCGATTCGCACGACCAGCGGCGCTGCGGCGATCGCCATCCATGCAGCAGCCATTGAGACGGCAAGGTAGCGCCAATCGGTCAGCCCGGCCGGTGGAACGGCGCCAATGCACAGATCACGCACCACGCCCCCACCGCAAGCGACAGCGAAGGCGATAACCATGACACCGAACCAGTCGAGATCCCGATCCCTTGCCGCAACGGCACCGCTGATGGCAAAAGCGAACGTACCCGCCAGATCGAGAACCGTGAACAGCCGATGGTCATTCAGCCCGGCAAGGGACAACTCGTGAATGTTCATGCAGCGGGACACAGCCATGCGCCGGCGGCTGTCAGCATGGCCTGTAAGCCGGTCTCGAGCGTCGGGTGAATCTGAGGCGCAAACTTCGGCGAGTGATTGCTGGGGATCTTGTTGACGGTCTTTTCCTGTTTGGCCTTCGCGTATGCCTCGGGGTTGGTGCCACCGACAAACCAAAACACATAGGGAACACCCCAAGTGCGACCGAAGATGCTGAAATCCTCGCTGGCCGACGCCGGGCCCGGCGCCAAAGACGCGTTTTCGCCAAACTGGCGACCGAAGGCTTCGGCCACCTTTTGCGTCGCGATCAGGTCGTTCTCGGTCAGCGGATAGGTGTTGATGACGCTGAACTCGGGCGGACGTTCGACGCCGGACGCTTCGCACTCAGCGCAGCAGATTCGGCGGATCGATTTGAGCATGTATTGGCGCGTGTCCTCGCTGAAGGTACGCATGTTCAGCTTGATGATGGCGTCGTCGGGAATGATGTTTTCCTTGGTGCCGGCTTGCAGCGAACCGATGGTGAGTACCGCCGGCTCGGTCGGCGCGATTTCACGTGAGACGATGGTCTGCAGGCGCAGCGCGGTCGCGGCGGCCATGATCACCGGATCAATGGATGTCTGCGGCTGCGAACCGTGCGAGCCGCGCCCGAACAGCCTGATCTTCAGACTGTCTCCGGCCGACAGCGTGACGCCAGGGCGATAGCTCACGGTACCGGCAGCGCCGACCATCACATGCTGCCCAAGGATGATGTCGGGCTTCGGAAAACGGCCATCACCCCAGTCCTTGACCATGGCGGAAGCGCCCTCGGCGGTTTCCTCGCCCGGCTGAAATACGATCATCAACGTGCCGCGCCATGCGGCGAGGTTCGCTGCCAGGATGCGAGCGGCGCCGATCAGCCATGTCACGTGCATATCGTGGCCGCACGAGTGTGCGACCCCGACCTCGATGCCGTCCGTGTCGCGCGCCATTACGGTGCTCGCGTATGGCAGCCCGGTGTTCTCGGCCATCGGCAAAGCATCCATGTCAGCACGCAGCATCACGGTTGGGCCGGCGCCGTTCTTCATCAAGCAGACCACGCCAGTGACGCCCACGTTGCGCGTCACTTCGTAGCCAAGCCCCTCCATCGCGTCGGCGACTATCTTCGCGGTGCGGACCTCCTGCATGGACAACTCGGGATGCCGGTGAAGATCTTTGTAGAGCTCTTCAAGCTCGATCATAAGGGTGGGTTCGGCGGTACCTAGAGCTTCAACGAGGGCATTCATGGCGACTCCAGATGTGGCAGATAGCTAGCAGTTCGAGAACGGGGGTACCTGAAGCAGACGTCAGGGCTTCGCATCCAGGTTGGATATCGATGGCTGCACTTTCGTGCCCTTGGGCACCGTCAGCATGATCGAGACGATGGCCATCACGACCATCAGTACGTTAAAGCCCAACGCAACGATGGCAGCCTCGCGCACAGCAAGGTTGTCCTGGCGGCCGGCGAAGGTGATCATGCCATCCAACCAGCTCACGCTCGCTCTGTCGCCGCTGAGCGCAGTGAAGATGGCAGCGGAAATAGCCACGCCAAATGCGGCGCCGAGTGACGAAGCCATCTTGTAGATACCTGAACCCGACCCCGTCTGGGTGGCTGGCAGATTCGATAGCGCCGCATCGGTCGAGGGGGTCGCGTAGAACGCCAGACCGACACCAAACAGCGTGTAGCCGACGCTCGCGAGGATCTTGTAGTCCCACAGAAGCAGGTTGGCGGGCGACACCATCAGGATCGCCAGGCCCGTGATCAGGCAACCCCAGACCATCGGCTTGCGCGGACCGAAGCGTTGCAGCAGCTTTTCGCCCACACGAATGAAGGCAATAATGGCAATGGCATAGCCTAGCGTCAGAAAACCGGCCTGTTGGGCGTTCATATTGCCGCCGATCTGCACCAGTTGTAGCGACACGATTAGCGTGCCAGCGGTGCCATTTACGAGGAAGTTGGAGATCGTCGCGCCCGTGTAGGTCGCATTCTTGAATAGGCTGAAGTCGAAAAATGCACTGGACGCCTTGCTTTCAATACGGACAAACAGCCAGCCGAATACTACCGTGGCCGCAAAAAGGCCCAGGCTCGTTGGGCTGGTCCATCCCAGCCTGTTGCCCTGCGTGACCAGCACCTGCAATGCCACCATGGTGACCATGAAAGCAAGCACGCCAGAAAGGTCGAACCTGTACTTACCCTTAGATTCCGCCTTGCTCTCGGGCGCGCCATGCATCATCCATAGGCCTGAAACACTCACCGCAACAGCCAGCCAGAAGATAGAACGCCAGCCAAAGTGCTGCGACATCAACCCACCGACCAGTGAGCACAGGCCCGAACCACCCCAAGAGCCGATCGACCACATGCTGATAGCACGTTGGCGCTCGGGACCATCCCAAAAGGCTTTGACCAACGCCAGGCTCGCCGGCATGATGCACGCGGCCGAAAGGCCTTGCAACGCACGGCCTAGCAGAACGACCGGTGCGGCCAATTGCCCCTGCGGCGTGACCGCCACCAACAGCGAGCCGGCTATGCTCAGGTAGAAGCCAATACGGGTGATTCTGAGTCGACCGACACGATCGGCCAAGCCGCCCATTACCACGATGAAGATGCCCGAGAACAGCGAGGTGATAGCCACCGCAACGTTCATCATGCTTGCATCCATGCCCAGGTCGCGGCTCATGTCGGGCGAAATATTCAGCGTTGTTTGAGCAAACAGCCAGAACGCCACGACGCCCATGATGATGCCGAAGAGCAGCCGATCATTACCCTTGTACGGTACCTCGGGATTGACACTGGTATCCATGTCATTCTCCGTCTATTTAAAACGCGTCAGTCTATTTGATGGCGAACGGTGGCTCTCCGCCTCCTGCGGCCGGGTGAACTGGATGTAGGCCTCTGGCGCGTTCATCTGAGGCGCGTTGCAAAAGCCAAGTACGCTGCGCAAGCTCTGCTGGGCCACCGCTGTGCCGATGGCCCCGGGCGATGTGCCGATTACGGCGCAGGGCTTGCGAGTGAAGGAGTTCTGTCCCCATGGACGACTTGCCCAGTCAAGCGCGTTTTTCAGGCCGCCTGAGATCGAACGCTTGTATTCTGGGGTGACGAAGAGCAGCGCATCGACACTGGCGATGGTCTGCTTGAAGGCTCGTGCCACCGGCGGGTGGCCGACACTGTGGGTCTTCATGTGAATTCCCCTTCAACAATGCATGAGAAGATGCCATCGTTCGCCCGTCGACCCGCATTCCAATTCAGTGAAGGTTCTTGAAGAGCCGATCCGGCCAAGACCACCAAATCATGATACGCCGCAGTTTATTTCTGCGCTATGACTGTTGATTCTCATCCGGCATGGTGGATGTGACCTGCCCCCAGATTTAGTACAGCGTTGAAATCGTAGCCATGCGCACTCCAGTATGGGGCTAGCGCCACATGACTGTACCGAAACAGTACCTGACCGCAATTTTAGGAAAAACCCCCGGTGCGGGGCTTGTACTGCGAAATCTTCTAATGACTTGAATTAGCAGAAGATTTGGGGATGGTGCCCGGGGCCGGAATCGAA
>DISE01000126.1 GCA_002421865.1 Castellaniella sp. UBA6218 | reverse complement strand
CCGCGAAGTCAAGGAATTCATCGAGTTGAACTTGGGCGCCGATGGTCTGGCCCGGTCTGTGGTGGTGGCCGCCCCGGCGGACGTCTCGCCCTTGCTGCGCCTGCAGGGCGCGGTCTACGCCACGCGGCTGGCGGAGTTCTTTCGCGACCAGGGCAAGCACGTGNNGCCATCGGCGAGCCGCCGGCCACCAAAGGCTATCCGCCTTCGGTGTTCGCCAAACTGCCGTCCCTGGTGGAGCGCGCGGGCAACGGCGCCCCCCAGGGCGACCGGCCGGCCGGATCCATCACGGCGTTCTACACCGTACTGACGGAAGGCGACGACCAGCAGGACCCGATCGCCGACTCGGCGCGCGCCATCCTGGACGGCCACATCGTCCTGTCGCGCAGCCTGGCCGAATCCGGTCATTATCCGGCCATCGACATCGAGGCCTCGATCTCGCGGGTCATGTCCGCCATCGTGCCCGACGGCCAGTTCCGCCACGTGCATCTGTTCAAGCGCATGATGTCGCGATACCAGCGCAATCGCGACCTGATCGCCGTCGGCGCCTATACTGCGGGAAACGATCCGGAAATCGACCAGGCCATCGAACGCCATCCCTGGCTCGAGAGCTATCTGCAACAGGGCATCGACGTGCGCGTGGATTATGCCACCGCGGTGGCCGCGCTGGCCGGCGTGCTGGGAGAAACCCATGAGTCCTGAAACCCCCCTGGACGTGCTGATCAACCTGGCCCAGGACAAGCTCGACGAGGCAGGCCGGAATCTGTCCGAACTGAGCACCCGGCGCCGCGAGGCCCAGGGGCAGCTGAACACCCTGGACGACTACCGCGCCGATTACACGAAACGCCTGCAGAACACCACCGAGCAAGGCTTATCGGCCTCGAATTACCACAACTTTAGGCAGTTTATTGCCACATTGGACGAGGCTATTTCCCAGCAAAATACGATCATCGCCCAGATCGACGTGCGCCTCGAGGCCGGACGCAAGCAGTGGCACGATGAAAAACGCCGCCTGAACTCCTACGAAACCCTCAAGGCGCGCCAGATCCGGCAATTGCAATATCGCGAACACCGCCGCGAACAGCGCGCCAGCGACGAGATCTCGGCCGGCTTGTACCGGCGCACACGACAGCCGCACTGAATCCGCACACGCCATGAACATGCCCGTCCTTCCAGTCACCAGCTCCAGCCCGTCGCCCACGGACACCCCGGCGCACGGCGCGGACGCCGCTGTCGCGACGGATGCCCCGGCCTTCTCGAACGTGCTGTCGCAACAGCGTGAGGGCGTCGCACGCGCAGCCGAATCCCGCCCCACCGAAACCCGCCGGACGGCAGACGCCGATCGCCGCGTGGAGCCGGACGCCGCCGAACGGCACGACCCCCTCGGGCCGGACGAGACCCTGGCGCTGATCCTCGACAGCGCCGCCCTGCCCCTGATGCGTGCCGCCGCCCCCACCGCCGAAACCGGCCCGACCCCTGCCGGACGGGCCGCCCACGGGGATCCACGCACGGCGCGCCTGCCGATCGACGTCGCTGGTCGGGCATCCGCCGATACGCGCGAAGACAGCCAGGACATGCGGTCCTCGGCTCAGGACGGCATGATCGGGCGTACACACACACCACGCACTGACATGACGGACACGCTTCACGCTGCCCGCACGTCCTTGCACACGGACATGTCGGCGCCCGCCGGTCCGCGGGAATCCGCCCGCACCCGGACCGCCTCCTCGCAAGCGCCGCAATTCCACCTGCGGTCGTCCGGCCAGATGCCGGATGTCGATCGAGCGCCGTCCGACCAGGCCGCAGCGGGCGCACCGCTTGTCGAATCGGCCCTCCACATCCGGACCGCTCCCGGCCGCGAAGCCCCGACGCAGGACGGCATGGTCCTGGCCTCGGCTCCGGCGCCCGTCGGCGCCTCCCTGCTGCCGGCCACGGCCCCGATGCCGGCCGCAGCACCCGTCGCCGTGTCCACCCCGCTGTCCAATCCGCAGTGGCCTCAGGACTTCAGCCGGCAGATCCTGCACCTGACCCAGAACCTCGCCGGCGCGGGCCATACCGTGCAAATGCACGTCAATCCGCCGGAACTCGGACCGATCCACATCACCTTGCACGTGGGCGACTCCATCGCCCAGGCTTCCTTTGTCTCGCCGCACGCCAGTGTGCGCCAGGCCCTGGAAAACGCGCTTCCCCACCTGGAACAGCAACTGGCCCAGGCGGGCCTGTCGCTGGGTCAGGCGGATGTCGGCGACCAGCAGCCCGGCCAGCAGGCCCAGGACCAGGCGCCGTCCGCCCGCACCGGCGACTCCACCTTCAGCCTGGACGGCCAGATCGCGGACGTGTCAACGCATCCGGCTGCAATGACTCCCAGGGCCGTCTCGCGTCCGGACGCGCTGGTGGATACCTTTGCGTGAATACTTTTGTTTTCCTGGGCAGGACCCGCATTAAAATGCTTCATTTTGCCCTTCAGTCATCGTGACGCATTAAACCGGAACCATGCTCAGGCTACTCAAATTCATACTCCTGCTCATCATTGTCATCGGCGCCTCGGTTGGCGCAACGATGTGGTTCACGAGCAGGGACAGCGCGCCCGGCGCGCCCGCCGCTGCCCAGACTGCAGGCCAGGCGGCCCAGGTGACCCCGCCGGTGGTCCCGTCGCCGATCTTCGCCGAACTCGACCCTTTTACCGTCACGCTGTACGGTGAAACCCGCAACCGGATCCTCTATACCGCGATCACGCTGCGCCTGGGCGACGAGGCCTCGCGCAAACAGATCACGGACTATATGCCCGAAGTCCGCGACCGCATCCTCAAGGTGCTCTCGGCGCAACAGCTTCCCCTCATCCAGACGCCTGAAGGCCGCCAGGCGCTGGCCGACGCACTGAAAGCCACACTGGCGCGTCCGTTCGCCGCGCAGTTGCCGGGTCCGCAGGTCGCCGACGTGCTCTTCACCGCCTTTGTGGTGCAGTAATGGCCTACCAGAGCATGCTCTCCCAGGACGAGGTCGATGCCCTGCTCGCGGGAGTCACCGGCGAAGAGACCTCGGACCGGCAAGCACCGGCCGAGCCCCGGGATGGTGTCCGCCCCTACGATCTGGGTTCGCCAGACCGTGTCGTGCGGCACCGGATGCAGACCCTGGAACTGATCAACGAACGCTTCGCCCGCCGCCTGCGTTCGATGTTCTTCGGTTTCATGCGCCGCAACGCAGACATCACCGTCAACGCGATCAAGATCCAGAAATATTCGGATTTCGAACGCAATCTGCCCGTGCCCAGCAATCTGAACATGGTGGCGTTGAAGCCCCTGCGCGGCACGGGCCTGTTCACGTACGACCCGAACCTGGTCTTTCTGGTCATCGACAGCCTGTTCGGTGGCCACGGCCGCTTCAACACCCGTGTCGAAGGCCGGGACTTCACCAATACCGAACAGCGCATCATCCGCCGGCTGATGGGCCTGACGCTGGACTGCTACCGCGAATCCTGGGAATCCGTCTATCCGCTGGAGCTCGAATATCTCCGTTCGGAAATGCACACCAAGTTCGCCAGCATCAGCACGGGCAACGACATCGTCGTGGTGGCCACTTTCAACATCGAACTCGGCTCGTCCGGGGGCAAGCTCAACATCTGCCTGCCCTATTCCATGCTCGAACCCATCCGCGACCTGCTGACGCGCCCGCTCCAGCAGGCCGCCTCCGACGCGATCGACCAGCGCTGGACCCAGCAGCTCTCGCGCGAAGTCCGCAGCGCCGAGGTCGAACTTGCTGTCGAGTTCGCCCGGATCGATACCTCCATCGCCGAGCTGCTGCATCTCTCCGTGGGCGACGTGCTGCCGGTGGACATCCGCCCCGCCGTCACGGCCCGCGTGGGCGGCGTCCCCGTCCTGGAATGCGGCTACGGCACTTTCAACGGCCGCTATGCCCTGCGCGTGCGCAAGGTTCTCGCCTCGCCCGACGACTCCGACAAACTGCTAGCCCGCACGAAAAAATGAGCGACATCAAAGACGATACCCAGGACCCGAATCTGCCGGGCCAAGCATCCGGTGGCTCCGTAGAGGACGACTGGGCCGCCGCCATGGCCGAACAGCAGTCCGCGCACGATCAGCCCACCCAGGCCAGCGGTCTGGGCGCGGAGGACGACTGGGCCGCCGCCCTGGCGGAACAGACCTCCGCGACCCAGGCGCAGGCCGCAGCCGCCCAGCCCGCCGCCGCCCAGGTTTTCCAGCCGCTGTCCGGGCAAGCCTCCGAGAGCGACAGCGATATCGACATGATCATGGACATCCCGGTCCAGCTGTCGGTGGAACTGGGCCGCACGCGCCTGACGATCAAGAACATCCTGCAGCTGGGCCAGGGCTCGGTGGTCGAGCTCGACGGCCTGGCCGGCGAGCCCATGGACATCTACGTCAACGGCTACCTGATCGCCCAGGGCGAAGTCGTGGTCGTGGACGAGAAGTACGGCATCCGCGTCACCGACATCATCACGCCTTCGGACCGTATCGCGCGGCTCAACAACCGCCGCTGATCCGCCATGGACCAGGATCAGCTCCTGCGCGTCGTCCTCGCCCTGCTGTTCATCCTGGGCCTGCTGCTGATGCTGGCCTGGGTGGCCCGCCGCGGCGGCTGGCTGCCGGGCCGAGCGCAGACGTCCCGCCTGCGCGTGCTCGGCACGCTCAGCCTCGGAGCGCGCAGCTCGATCGCCGTGGTCCAGGTGGAAAACGTCCGCTTGGTACTGGGCGTGACCGTCCAGCAGATCACCCTGCTGCAGACCCTGCCCGACACGCCCCGCGCCGCCGATGCCGCGCCCGGGGACTTCGCCGAGACGCTCGGCAAAATTTCGGGCTCCTGATGCGCAGCCCCGCCCCGCACGCCGCGCGATCGGCGCCCTGGCTGCTGGCCGTCCTGGCATTGATGCTCTCCTGGCCCGCCAGCACCCTGGCACAGGCCACCTTGCCCGCACTGACCGCCACGCCGGGTCCCAACGGAGCGGAAACCTGGTCGCTCAGCGTCCAGACGCTGGTCATGCTGACCATGCTGTCGTTCCTGCCGGCGGCGCTGCTCATGATGACCGGCTTCACCCGCATCATCATCGTGCTGGGACTGCTGCGCAACGCCCTGGGCACCGGGGTCTCGCCGCCCAACGCGGTCCTGGTGGGCCTGGCCCTGTTCCTGACCTTCTTCACCATGTCGCCGGTCTTCGACCAGATCTACGCCCAGGCCTACCAGCCGCTGTCGCGCGACGAGATCACCTTCGAGCAGGCGCTGGACCGGGGCAGCCAGCCGCTCAAGACCTTCATGCTGCGCCAGACCCGGGAAGCGGATCTGGCGATGTTCGCCGAAATGGCGGGCGTCGGTCCGCTGGAAGATCAGAATGCGGTTCCTCTACGCGTCCTGGTGCCCGCTTTCGTGACGAGCGAACTCAAGACGGCCTTCCAGATCGGCTTCACGATCTTCATCCCTTTCCTGATCATCGACCTGGTGGTCGCCAGCCTGCTGATGGCGCTGGGGATGATGATGGTGCCGCCCGTGACGATCTCGCTGCCCTTCAAGCTGATGTTGTTCGTGCTGGCCGACGGCTGGCATCTGCTGCTGGGCTCGCTGGCCCGCAGCTTCTATCAATAGGAGGCCCGCATGACCCCCGAAGCCGTCATGTCCATGACCTATCAGGCGCTGCGCGTGGCCTTGATCATGGCGGGCCCGCTGCTGCTGATGACCCTGGCCGTGGGCCTGATCATCAGCATCTTCCAGGCGGCCACGCAGATCAACGAAATGACGCTGTCGTTCATTCCGAAGCTGCTGGCCGTGGGTGCCACCCTGGTGCTGCTCGGCCCCTGGCTGCTCAGCACCATGGTGGACTACATCCGTTCGCTGCTCGACTCCATCCCGGGCCTGGCCTCATAAGGCCCCGCACAGGGCCATGATTTCCTTCCAGATCGATCAGCTCTACGACTGGATCAACGGCCTGCTGTGGCCCCTGTTCCGCGTCGCCGGCCTGGTGGCGCTCGCGCCGGTGTTCAGTGAGTCGTCCGTCCCGATGCGCGTGAAGATCGGCATGTCCGTCGTCATCACTCTGGTCGCCGCCCCCCTGATCGGCACGATGCCGGACATCGCGCCGGCCTCCTGGAGCGGGCTGCTGATCGCCGTCCAGCAGGTGCTGATCGGCATGGCCCTGGGTCTGTGCATGCGGCTGGTCTTCACAGCCGTCATGATGGCGGGGGAATTCGTGGGCCTGAAGATGGGCCTGGCCTTCGCCTCATTCTTCGATCCCGCCACCGGCGCCAATACCGCGGTGCTGTCACGGCTGATCAACATGGTGGCAATGCTGACCTTCCTGGCGGTGAACGGCCATCTGCTGATGCTCGATGGCCTGGTCCGGACTTTCGACCTGTTGCCCGTGGGGGCGCCTCTGCTGGCCGACGGCTGGGGGGCGCTTCTGGACTGGAGCGCCCAGCTCTGGATCTCCGGTACGCTGCTGGCGCTGCCACTGGTCATCGTGCTGCTGACGATCAATCTGGCCATGGGCATTCTGAACCGCACGGCGCAGCAGTTGTCGGTATTCTCCATCGGCTTTCCGATCTCGCTGACCACGGGCCTGATCACGCTGGCTATCGTGTTGCCCCAGAGCGGCGACTTCCTGGCCAGCCTGTTCGAAAGCGGATACCAGGCCATGGCCCGCATTGCACGCAGCTTCGCGGGTCTATAGACCCGGCCCGGTCCACGGAACACCAGGCCGCGACTCACGGCGCCCGGCGGGACTCAAGGGTTCTTCTTTTGCACCGGATAGGTGACCCCGGGAATGACCTTCGTGCCGGCCGGCAACAGCGGATTGTCGGCGGGCTTCGCGCCCGACGCAGCCGCTTTCTTCGCCGGAGAGGTTCGGCCGGTCCTGGTGGACTGGCCTCCCCGCGCCGGCTTGGCCGATCGCACGGACGGACTGGCGGCGCCAGGCGTGGCGGAAGGCGGGATGGCCAGGGACGCGGGCTGGATGACCTCGACGGCCGGCACGGAGACGGGCATGGCATCCCCCTCCCCTTCCACGGGCGCCGGCGCGGCGCCCTCCTTCGAAGGCCGGCTGGACGCCGCCTGGCGTGCGACGCGGTCCTGTTCCGCACGGGCCTCCCGATCGGCCTCCTCGGCCGTCCGGGGATGGCGGTTCAGGGGCAGATTGACGGAATTCTCCATGCGCTGGAACGTACCGTCCGGGCCGAAACGCAGCCAGGCTTCCTGGCGGAAATACACGGCGTCCGTGGCGACGGTGCCCTTGTAGGCCCAGCGGGCCAGCGTGGTGTCGCCCTGACGCCAGACGTCCACCGGCGCGGCGCCCAGATACCCGGACGCCTGGTCCAGGGTCGTGCGGCCCGCCACGATGCGATCCAGACCCGCCGTGTTGAAAGATTCCCCGGTGGACGCGCATGCCGAAAGCAGCGCCACCGACACCGTCAGCGCGGCCAGACCGAGCCGTCCGGCGCCTGAAGAAGCCTCGGCCGAAACACGTCCGGGCATCCGGCGCGCAAAGAAAAATCCCATGTTCAGAACGCCTCCCATTCTTCTTCGCGCGCCGACGGGCGAGCGGATTCCACAGACCGCCCGGCGGGCAGCCGCGGTGCGGCGAAACCGACCGGACGCTCACCGCGAGCGGGCCGGACGACACGTGGTTGCGACAGCATCGGAGCGGGCTGCTCGGCCGGATCCCGCGACTGCGTGCTCAGGCCCGGCGTGACGTCACGTTCATCGACGGCGGCGTCCACCTGGAACACCGCCAGCGCCTGACCCACTTCGGCGGCCAGGGCTTCCAGCGACCCCGCCGATTCTGCCGCCTGCTGCACCAGCAAGGCATTCTGCTGGGTCACGGAGTCCATCTGCGCGACCGCCAGATTGATCTGGTCGATCCCCGAAGACTGCTCGATGGTGGCCGCGGTGATTTCACTCATGATGTCCGACACGCGGGTGACGGCCTCGACGATCTCCCGCATGGTCTCGCCCGCCCGCTGGACCTGAGACGAACCCGCGCCGACCCGGCTGACGGAATCCTCGATCAGCGTCTTGATTTCCTTGGCGGCGCCCGCCGAACGCTGCGCCAGCGCCCGGACCTCGCCGGCGACCACGGCGAAACCCCGGCCCTGCTCGCCAGCGCGGGCGGCCTCGACTGCGGCGTTCAGCGCCAGGATATTGGTCTGGAAGGCGATGCTGTCGATCACGCCCACGATGTCGGCAATCTTCTGCGAACTGCCGGAGATACCTTCCATGGTGGCGACGACCTCGCCCACCACCTCGCCGCCGCGTGAAGCAACCTTGGACGCGGTATGCGCCAGTTGATTGGCTTGCTGGGCATTGTCGGCATTCTGCTTGACCGTGCTGGCGAGCTGCTCCATGCTGGCTGCCGTCTGCTGCAACGCCGCGGCCTGTTCGTCCGTGCGGCTGCTCAGATCCAGGTTGCCCGCCGCGATGCGCTGAACGCTACCCGCCATCTGCCCCATCCGGCTTCGCACGCCGGAGATCATGGCCTCCAGGCTGTCGCGCATCTCTTTCAGACCACGCAGCAAGGCGCCGATCTCGTCATTCGAACGCGGTACGATGGACACGCGCAGATCGCCGCCGGCGATGCGTTGCAAATGGCGACCGACCGCCTGGAGGGGCCGCAGCACCGTGCGGATCAGGATCCTGTAGGCCAGCAATGCCAGCACCACGGCCACAGCCAGCAGGACCAGCAGGCCGATGTTGGCGCGATGGAACAACAGCGCCAGCTCGTCGCGCGAAGCGGAACTGCGATCCTGGATGAACTTGTCGAACTGGCTGAACACTCGGTCCATGCCCCGCGCCGCGCCGCGCAGACGGCCGCGCTTCAGCGCCTCGAAACCCTTGGGATCCTGCTTGGCCGCGAAGTCGCGCAGGTTCTCGACCTGAGTCCAATAATCGCTGAAGGACGCGTCCAGCATGTGCTGCAGGGACTCGCCAGCCGAGCCGGCCAGGGCGCCAGAGGCTTTCAGGGACGCCATGCTGTCGCGCGAACGCTGCAACAGCTGATCGGCCTGACCCAATTCCCAGAGGCGCTGCTTTTCATTGGCGATACCCAGCGCCCCGTCGACCTGGGTCGCCGCCTGCTGAGCGTAGATATAGGCGTTCTTGACCTCGGAGTTCGCCTGGACTCCGATGGCCGACAGCTGTCCCACCGTGCGCTGGCTTTCCCTTTGCACGAACCAGGCGCTGCCCACCGCCGCAAAAGTCAGCAGGGACAACAACGCCACGACCAGCGTCAGCCGGGCGCGCAGGGACAATGTCATGGAAATCTTCTTCATGTCGCCTCTACCTTATCGGTCTCCCAGCATGCCATGCCGGCACCGGGATGCTTCCAAAGAAAATAGGGCCTTGTAGGCCCCATTCGTCGGGATTGCGCCATGTCTCCGGTTGGAGCATGGCACGGTCCGGAATTGCCGGGGCAATCCCGGGATACCGAATGCCAGGCCGGGATTCCGGCGGCCGGATCACTGGTTCCGGTTGAACAGGCTCAGTCCCTGGATCGTCTGGAACGCAAGGCCCGCGCCTTCCAGCGCCATCTTGCGCAGACTGAGCTGGGTGGAAGCCTCGTAGTAGTCCAGATCCTCGATGCCGGACAGCGCCTTGGCATAGCCCAGATTGCGCTGGGTGCCGCTGTTGTCCAGCGCAGTCAGCTCGTTCATGCGAGCGCCCACGGAAGCTCGCACCGTCAGCACGTTGTCATACAGGGTGGCCAGCGTCTGCGACGTGGTGTTCATCAGATTGTGCAGGCTCGCCTGGGCCTGCTCGTCTCCCTGGGCGGGCTGCTCCAGCGCATCGGCCAGATCGCCCAGGGCCTTGAACAGGTTCAGACTGGTCTGTCCCGGCACGGTCGAGTGCTTGAGGGGTTCGGCGGTAAAGGTGTCGCCGCCCGCCGGCTCGCCCCTGATTTCCAGCGTGGTGCCCTGGCCCAGATCAAGCGACTTCTGGCCCGCGGCCCAGGGCTGGGGCGCTCCGACCACGGGTGCGCCCGGAGGCGTGGTCGACACGTCGGTCGCCGTCACCGTGTAGCTCGTGCCCGTGGCATCGAACTGGATGCTGAACGAGAACTTGGCGTCGGCGTTACCCTGCGAAGGATCCACGATCTCGGCGCTGCCCAGGACGGCCGTGCCGGTATTGCCGGCACCGGCAGCCGACAGGTAATCCCGCGTCCCGGGCTGGGCGCGCTCGAAGAGATCCGTACCGACGTCGCTGCCGGCGATCCGCCGGGTCTGGTCGGCCTGGATCAGGCGCTGCAGTGCGTCTCCGCTGTAGTTTCCGCCGGCATCGTAGGCCGGGATGTCACCCCTGGAGCCGGAAAACAGATACTGTCCGTTGCCGTCGGTGGTATTGGCGATGCCCAATGCGGTGTCACGGGCCTGGCGCAGGATGCCGGCCAGGGTGCCGCGATCGGCATCCGAAAGCGTACCGTTGCCGACCTCGACCAGCCGGGTGCGCACATCCTGCAGCAGCATCGTCAGGCTGCTGAGCGCGTCTTCCTCCGTGCCCAGGTTCTGGTTGGCAACCGAACGGTTATCGGCGTAGCGGGCGTTCTGGGCCTGGGACTGCGACAGATTGATCGCCTGAGAGGCGCCGAGAGGATCGTCGGCCGGGGTGACCATCTTCTGGCCCGTGCCGATCTGCTGATACAGATGCAGCAGGTCGGACTGCTGAGTATTGATGGTCTTCAGGCCGGTCTGGAAAACAAGGCTGGAACTGATACGCATGATGAATTCCTGAAACGGTCGCGACTTAGTTGCGCAGGGCAAGCAGCGTGTCGAACAGCGTCGAAGCGGTGTCGATCAGGCGCGCGGCGGCGCGGTACTGTTCCTGATATTGCTGCAGATTGATGTACTCCTCGTCCAGGTTGACGCCGGAGACAGCCTGCTGAGCGGAATAGTTCTGGGAAACCAGGGTTTCCTGAGCCTTTTGCGCGGTGGTGTTCTGCTGGGTCTTGACCGCCACGGTATTGACCAGCTGAGAATAGGCCTCGTTCATGCCCATGGAGCCGTCGGCCAGAACCTTTTTGGAGCGCAATGCGGCCAGCTCCAGGGCATTGTCGCCGTTGGAGGTGCCCGCGCCCACACCCGGCGACACCTCGCCAGCTGCGGCGACTTTGGCCGGATCGGTGATCGTCACGGCCATCGCGGCCGCCGCGTCGCGCGTAGGCTGGACCAGCCAGCTGTCGCCCGCGGCGGGAGCCATGCCCGCCGTATCGATGGCCACGCCATCGAAGCTCAACGTAGTGCCCGCCACGGTGGGCGTCAGCGCCGTGCCTTCGGGCACCCGCGTGACGGCGTAATTCGTGCCGTCGAACTCGACCCGGTAATCCTGGTTGGTGATCTTGGACAATTCGCCGGGCACATAGCTTGCGGTCGGGGTTCCCGCCGTGGCGCTGTTTTTCTCGTTGCCGATGACCTTGGGCGTGCCGACATTGAAGAACGCGCCGCCCGGCGTGCCGGACAGATCGTAGCCCTTGACGTGCTGCTCGTTCAACGCGATGGAAATCCCCAGGGCGATGCGCCCCAGATTGTTCTGCGTGGCGTCCAGCGCATCGGAACGGAATGACAGCAGGCCGCCCAGCTTGCCGCCGGTGATCTGCTTGTCGCTCATCTCGATGGGGATGATGTTGCCCGCCGCGTCCTTTGTGGTGTAGTTGACCGCGAGCCGGGACGGGTCGGCCTTGGAAGGATGGGTTTCCAGATGGTAGACGGAGTCCCCGCCCAGCACGGTCTGGCCATTGCCGATAGTGAGGCTGACGCGATCGTCCTGCTCGTAGGCCTTGACGTCCACGAGCTGGCCCAGATCGGACACCAGCTGGTCGCGCTGATCCAGCAGATCGTTGGGCGGCTGGCCCGGATTGGTGGCCTTGGCCGTGGTGATCTGACGGTTCAGATCCTGGATGCGGTCCAGATAGCTGTTGATCTGGGTGACCGTGGTGTCGACCTGGATGTTGACGTTGGCGCGCTGGCTGTCCAGAAACGCGTTGGCGTCACGGACCTGTGCCGCCAGGCTGTTGGCCTGGCCGATGAGTTCCTGGCGGGCGGCGACGTCGGCGGGCGCCGAGGCTACCGCGTCCAGGCTGTCGAAGAACTTCTGGATGCCCGGTGAAATGCCCACGGTCCGGTCGGCCACCAGATTGTTGATCTGGCTGATCTGATCGCCGTAGGTCTTGAGCGCCGCACCGCGCGTCAGGGAACTGGTGAGCTGATTCTGCAGGAAATTGTCATAGGAACGCTGCACGCTGACGGCCTGCACGCCTCGGCCGATCCAGCCGCCCGCGGTCGGGGTGGCCCCCGCCGTCTGCGACAGGACGGTCTGGCGGTTATAACCGGCGGTGGCTGCATTGTTGATGTTGTGCCCCGCCGTCTGCAGACGGTTTTGCGCGACCAGAAGGCCTGCTTTGCCGAGATTCGCCAGATTCATATGCTGCAATCCTATCGGTTGCGGCGGCGCCGGATCGGCGCGCGCCGGAATTCTTCCCTGATCATAACGGCAGCTGCGCAAGAAAATTTAGGTCCGCCACGGATGCCGCATCCTATCAGCGCGCGTTGAAATACCCCATGATGGAGATCAGCTTGTCCGCATAGCCCGGGTCGGTGGCATAGCCGGCTTCCTGGATGCGGCGGGCGGCGGCCTCGGCGGAAGGCGCGGCCACGACCTTGCCATAGCGGTCGCTGCCGCCGATCAGCTCGGCATAATCCTGGAAGGATTCCGCATAGGACCCATAGGCCCGGAACGGCTGCGACACGCGGTGCGCCACCCCGTCTTCGTCATACTCGGTGGTCATGACGTTGACCACCTCGCCGCGCCAGCCCCCTCCGGCCTTGATGCCGAACAGATTGTGGCTGCCGCGGCCGTCAGGGCGCCGGATTTCGCGCTCGCCCCAGCCGGACTCGAGAGCCGCCTGGCTGAGGATCAGCTTGGCCGGGACGCCGCTGCGCCGGGACGCCAGTTCGGCGGCGGCAGCCATGCGGTCCACGAAGGTCCGGATGTGCGCCGGTGCGCCCTGTATGGCTCCGCCGATCCGGTCGCCCGCCCCGCGCCGCGCCAGCAGGTCGATCAGGGAGCCGATGGAATCGGCCATTTCGCGTCGGCCCTCGCCGATTCGCGACTGCAGACCCGGCAGGCGCGAGCGGGCCGCCTCGGGCGGATTGGCCAGAGGATCGGCCGATTGCCTCAGCACCCCGCCCTGCATCTGCGCCATCAGCGCGTCAGCCAGCCCGAGGCCGGGATTGGCCATGGCCAGCGCCGCCTGTTCGTCGCTCATGCTCTGGGCCATGCGCGTCGCCTGGGAATCGAACAGCGAAGGCATTTGCGTCGATTGCTGGCGCGCCTGTTTGAGCATCATCTGAATGAAGATCGCCTCGAATTGGCGCGCGACCTCGCGCTGCTGATCCTGCGCGGCATTCCCCCCGGCCCGCACCCCCTGCTTCAAAGCGTTCAGGCTGCTGAAATCCAGCGCCGAAGGCGTCGCATCGGGGGTCAGCAAAGGCGAATGCGACACGAATCCCATGGCAAACTCAGATCACTTCGAGGTCGGCGCGCAAAGCGCCGGCGCTCTTCAGGTTCTGCAGGATGGACAGCAGATCCTGCGGGGTCGCGCCCAGGGCGTTCAGCGCCCGGACCACATCGGCCAGATTGGCGCTGGTGGTGACGCGCTTGATGGCGCCGCCTTCGCTGCGCATTTCGATCTGGGTGTTCTGCGTCACCACGGTCTGGCCGCCGCCGAAGGGCGTGGTCGGCTGACTGACCTGCTGTTGCGGGCTGATGGTGACCGACAGGTTGCCGTAGGCGATGGCAGCCTCATCAATGGTGACGGTGCGGTTCATCACGACCGAGCCCGTGCGGGCGTTGACAACCACCCGGGCGCGTGCGGGCGGCAGGCCGACCTGCAGATTCTCCACCTGGGACAGGAAGGCGAGCTGTGCCTTGGGGTCCGAAGGCGCCCGCAGCTCGATGGTGCGGCCGTTGACGGCGGTCGCCGTCTGGGCGCCGAATTTGCGGTTGAGCGCCGTCACGACGTTCTGGGCGATGCCGAAGTCGCTGGTGTTCAGCTCCAGGCGCACGACACCGTTCTGGGCGTAGTTCGTGGGCACGCCGCGCTCGACGATGGCGCCATCGGGGATGATGCCGCCGTTCAACTGGTTGACCTGGACACTGGCTCCGCCCTGGGACGCACCAGCCCCGCCGACCAGCAGATTGCCCTGGGCCAGGGCGTAGACCTGGCCATTGGCCCCCTTGAGCGGCGTCATCAGCAACGTGCCGCCACGCAGGCTCTTGGCGTTGCCCATGGACGACACCACCACATCCATGCTCTGGCCCGGCTGGGCGAAAGCGGGCAGGCGCGCCGTCACCATGACGGCGGCGACGTTCTTGACCTGCATATTGGTGCCCTGGGGCACGGTCACGCCCAACTGGGACAGCATGTTGGTCAAACTTTGCTGGGTGAAGGGCGTCTGGCGCACCTGATCACCGCTGCCATCCAGGCCGACCACCAGGCCGTAGCCGATCAACTGGTTTTCCCGCACGCCGGTGAAGGACGCCAGATCCTTGATGCGTTCGGCCTGTGCGGCGCCCAGGGGCAACAGCGCGCCCAGGCACAGCGCCAGAGCACCGGCGGCCAGGCGGCGCGTAAGAAAAGAAGTCGGAATCAGCGATGCGGCCATGGCGTCAGAACGGGGCGATGTTGAGGAAGAAGCGCTGCAGCCAGCCCATGGTCTGGACCTCGTCCATCACGCCCTTGCTGCGATATTCGATGCGGGCGTCGGCCACCTGGGTGGAGGACACTGTGTTGTTGCCCGTGATCGAACGCGGATCCACCACACCGGAAAAACGCACGTACTCGCTGCCGCGGTTGATGGCGATCTGCTTTTCGCCGGCGATCTGCAGATTGCCGTTGGGCAACACGCCGATGACTGTGGTCGTCAGCGTACCCGTGAAGACGTTTGTCGCGCTGCTGGAGCCCGTGCCCTTGGACTTGTTGCCGCCGGTGGCATCGAAATTCTGCTTCGCCCCCAGATCGGTGGGCAGGACCGCCGGGGCCAGGCCGATGCCCATGGACGCGGAGCCGCTGCGATCGGTGGTGGTATTGACGTTCTTGGCGGCGTTGGTCTTTTCCTGGATGACGATGGTGACGATGTCGCCCACATTGCGCGGTCGTCGGTCCTCGAACAAAGGGTAGTTGCCGTAGGCGGTGGGCTGGTAGATGGACCCGTTGGCTTCTGCGGCGGGCAGTGCCGGCGGCGGAGGCGGCGCGGTCAGCGGCCCCGTGACGATGGGCTCGGGCGGCACCAGCGCGCACCCGGACAAGACCAGCGCCAGCATCGCCGCCCACGCTCCCGCCACACAACGCAATCCCTTCATGGACATCCTGTATTACAACTGGGTCAGGCGGGCGAGCATCTGGTCGGACGTCTGCACCGCCTTGCTGTTCATCTCGAAGGCGCGCTGGGTGGTGATCATGTTCACCAGCTCTTCGGCCACATTGACGTTGGACGTTTCCACGTAGTTCTGCAACAGGACGCCCGCGCCGTCCAGGCCGGGCTGCAGCAGGTTGGCCGGACCCGAGGCGTCAGTCTCCGCGTACAGGTTCTCGCCCATGCTCTGCAGGCCGGTCGGGTTGATGAAGGTCGCCAGCTGCAGCTGGCCGACCTCGACATTGGTACCGGTCGCGCCCGGCTGGGTCACGGACACCGTACCGTCGCGCGCGACCGTGATGGTGAGCGCGTTGTCGGGAATGTTGATGCCCGGCTGGATGGGGTAACCGCCCGCCGTGACCAGCATGCCGTTCTGGTCACGCTGAATGCTGCCGTCGCGGGTGTAGGCGAAGGAGCCGTCGGGCATCTCCACCTGCAGGAAACCGTTGCCCTGGATGGCCACATCCAGCGTATTGCCGGTTTCCTTCAGGTTTCCCTGGGTGTGGATGCGCTCGGTGGCCACGGTGCGCGCGCCGGTGCCGATCTGCAAGCCCGACGGGAGCTGATTGGCCGCGCCGACGCTGGCGCCGGGCTGGCGCAAGGTCTGATACATCAGATCCTCGAACACGGCACGGCTGCGCTTGAAGCCCGTGGTGTTGACGTTGGCCAGGTTGTTGGAAATCACATCCATGCTGGTCTGCTGGGTTTCCAGACCGGTCTTGGCGATCCACAGGGAACGTATCATGTCAGTCGTGCCTGTTCAAAGGGGCGGCGGGCTCAGCCCGCCGCCGAAAGAATCGAATTGCCGCGCTCTTCGTTGGTGCTGGCGTTCTTGATGACCTGCATCTGCAGCTCGAACTGGCGGGCGTTGGAAATCATGGCCACCATCGCGGCGGCCGGATTGACGTTGCTTTTTTCGACAAAGCCGGGAGCGATCTTGACCGTCCCGTCCGGCTGGACGGGCTGCCCGCCCGCCGTGCGGAACAGGCCATCGTCGCCGCGCACCAGCTGGTCCTTGGGCGGATTGACCAGTTTCAGCTGCGCCAGCAGTTGAATGTCGCGCGGATTGTCGCCCGCGCCCAAGGCGCTGATCTGGCCGTCCGTGGCGAACGTCACGCTGCCGCGTTCCGGGATCTCGATGGGACCGCCGTCGGCCGACAGTACCGGCAGACCGGTGTGCGTGACCAGTTGATTCTGCTCGTTGACGGCGAATTCGCCTGCCCGGGTATAGGCTTCGCCCTGAGGGGTCTGCACGGCGAACCAGCCATCCCCGGCGATGGCCGCATCCAGTGCATGGCCGGTCTCCGCCATGATGCCCTGGCGGAAATGGCTGCCCGGGGTGGAGGCCACGGTGCTGACCCGGGTAGGCAGTTCGCCCGCCTGGGGTACAACCGGGACGGACCGGTAGATCGCCATCTGCTCGCGGAACCCGGTCGTCGCCACATTGGCCATGTTGTTGGCAATGACCGACTGCTGCTCCAGGATGCGGGCCGCGCCGTTGGAGGCGGTGTAGAGGATGCGATCCATGCCGGGCGATCCGTTTAGCGCAGCGTGATGAGAGTCTGCAGGATCTGATCCTGCGTCTTGATCGTCTGGGCGTTGGCCTGGTAGGTGCGCTGGGCGATGATCATGTTGACCAGCTCCTGGCTCATGTCCACGTTGGACTCCTCCACCGCCTGGCCCTTGAGGGTAGCCAGCCCGTTGCTGCCCGGCGTGCCGACAATCGGCTGGCCGGAGTTGGCGGTCTCGGCCCAGGCGTTGCCGCCCACCGGCTGCAGGCCCTGCAGGTTGGCGAAGTCGGCCAGGGCGATCGTACCCATGGTTTTCTTGGCGCCGTTGGTGTAGTTGGCGATCAGCTCGCCATTGGCGCCGATGGACATGCTGGCGTATTCGCCGGTGGCGTAGCCGTTCTGGACGAAGTCCTGGGAGTAGCTGCCGCCGAACTGGGTGGAGCCGTCGTAGGAGACGGCGATGTTCAGAGGATCGGCAGGAGACGTACCGCCGCCCGGCACAAAGGTGATCGAGGTAGGCGAACCGGACACGAGGCGCCCCGCGCTGTCGAAGCCCAGGGTTGCCGTATTGGCGGCGGGCGGAGGTCCGACGGGGGCCACGCCGTCCACGACGTAATTCACTTCCCAGATGCTGTTGCCGCCAACCGGCGCACGCTTGGTGTAGTACTGCTCGACACGGTGTTCGTTCCCCAACGAATCGTAAACGGTCAGCGGAACCATCTTGGAGAAGGAGTCGGAATTGGTCGGATCGAAAGCCGTGCCCCCAGGCACGACGTCCGCATTCGCGTCCAGGTTGACCTTGTTGGTCAGCGTGCTGGTCGCCTGCGGCGCGATGTTGCCCACCGGCACGGTCATGCCGATCAGGTTGGTGCCGCCGGGCGCGTAACCCATCAGTTGCTGGCCCTGGGCGTTGACGATCTTGTGGTCCTTGTCGGCCAGGAACTGGCCGTTGCGGGTGTAGAGCGTGGCGCCGTTGGGCTGGGTCACCACGAACAGGCCCTTGGCCCCGTCGACGGCGATATCGAACTGATTGCCCGAGGTGGACACGATGCCGGTGGTGAAACGCTGGTTGATGGAAGCGACCTGCACGCCCAGGCCGACGCGCGAACTGGCGTAGACGTCGGCGAAAGTTGCCGATCCGGACTTGAAACCCACGGTGCCGGAGTTGGCGATATTGTTGCCGATGACGTCCAGGTTTTGCGAGGCGGCGTTCAATCCGCTGAGACCTTGTCCGAAACCCATGAGTGACCTCTTTCAGTGCGTGATGCGTTGATTCGTGGAAAAGCGGCGCGCCAAGCGCCCGCCTTGAATTACATGACCTGCCGGATGTCCAGCAGGGAAATCTTCTGCCCGAGGGCCAGGTTCAGCTTCAGGCCTTCCGAGGTATAGGCGATGCTGTTGATGTGACCCGAGGTGAGCGCCCCGGAGGAGACCGGCTGGCCGTTGGCGTCGGAAGCCGCCACCTGCACGGTATAGGCCCCGTCCGGCACGGCCGCGCCGGCGTCGTCCAGACCATCCCAGCTCATGGGATAGACGCCGGCGCCCTTGGCGTCGAGTTCGATTTTGCGCACAGCCTTGCCGGCCGAATCCAGGATCGAGACCGTGGTTTTGGCCGCGCCGGACATCAGATCGATGCCGAAGGGCGTGGCCGCCTTGACGCCCGATTCCGGATCGGTGCCCAGGGAGATTTTCTCGCCCGGGTACAGGACGTCCTTGCCGATCAGGCCTGCGGCCTGGAGGGACTGGGACATGTCCATCTGGCCCGACAAGGCCAGCAGGGTATTGTTCAGGCCCTGGATGCCATTGACCATGGACAGCTGCGCGATCTGCGAAGTGACCTGGGCGTTGTCCATGGGATTCAGGGGATCCTGGTTCTGCAGCTGCGTGACCAGCAGGGTCAGGAAACGGTCCTGGGTGTCGCCCATCAGGTTCTTGGTCTGGGCATTGGCCAGCGCGGAGGCGGCGTTAGAACCGTAGACGTCATTCACGGTGGACATGGCGGGACTCCTTATTGACCCAGAGTGAGGGTCTTGGCCATCAGCGACTTGGCCGTGTTGATGACTTCCACGTTGGCCTGGTAGGACCGCGACGCGGAAATCATGTTGACGGTCTCGGCGACGACATCGACATTGGGCAGAGTGACATAGCCCTTGGCGTCCGCCAGGGGATTGCCGGGATCGTACTGGATGCGCGCAGGCGCGTTGCTCTCGAGGACCGAGGCGACCCGTACGCCGCCGACGGCCTCGGAACGGGCCGAAGGCGTCATCTGGAACACGACCTGACGCGCTTTGTAGGGTTGGCCGTCGGGGCCGACGGCGCTTTCGGCATTGGCAATGTTGCTGGCCGACACGTTCATGCGCTGGGACTGGGCCGACAGCGCGGAACCGGCGATCTGGAAGATGCTGAAGGTGGACATGGCGGTTTCCGTGGCGCGGCCGGTTATTGCTGGATCACGGCCAGCAGGGATTTGATGCGCCCGTTCAGAACCTGAAGGTCCGTCTGGTAGCGCATGGTGTTGTCCGCGAATTGCGTGCGTTCAGCGTCCATTTCGACCGTATTGCCATCCAGGCTGGGCTGAGTCGGCACGCGATACAGTTCCTGGGCGGGACCGCTGGTATGGGCGCTGGCCGGAATGTGACGGGCCGAAGTCAAGGTGAGGGACGTGTCCGGCAGGCGCGGCAGACCGCCCTCGCCCATGGCCTCGCGCAAAGTGGCATTGAAATCGATGTCGCGCGCCTTGTAATTGGGCGTGTCGGCATTGGCGATGTTGGACGCCAGGATTTCCTGCCGCTGCTGGCGCAGCGCCAGCGCTTTCTGGTAGAACTCGAAGTCCTTGCCGATACGATCGATCATGACTTTACACTGAAACGGATGAGCGGAGTGCGCGCCACCGTGCACCAAATGATCCCCCGACCATTCGCGGCTTTTCGCACACCGCCATAGTACGGTCCCCAAGAGGGGGATAAACGCCAAAACAAAGCGGGGATTGAAGCCCTATTCGTCCGATGCGGCCCGCCTCCCGGGCGGCCGTCGGCCACCGGCTTCACCTACAATAAGCGCATGCGCGCATTTCGATTTCTGTCTTTCCTGCTATTGGCCGCCACCCTGCCGGGCCAGGGACGCGCCCAGGCGAACCGCCCCGCCCCGCAGGACCCCGCCGCCGTCGTCGCCCAGGCCGAAGCGCTGCTGAAGGACCGGGCGGCATCCTGGCCAGGCCGGGCCGTCATCCATGTGGACACCCCCCGCATCGTGAACCAGCCCGCCTGTGAGCGGATGGAAGCCTTCCTGGCCGGATCGGGCCTGCAGCCGCGCACGCCCGTGGGGGTGCGCTGCCTGGCGCCACAACCCTGGACCCTCTATGTCCAGGCCAGCGTCCAGATCCTGGGCACTTACTTCGTGGCCAACCGCCTGATCCGGCGTGACGAGATCCTGAGGCTGGATGATCTGGACACCCGGGAAGGCGACCTGCTGCGCAACCGTCGGCTGATCGGCGACCCCGCCCACATCGTCGGCTGGATCGCCACACGCCGCATCCGTGCCGGCAGCGCGATCGAATCCGGCGCGCTGCGCGACCCCAACACCATCGAACGCGGCCAGCAGGTCCGCACCGTCGCACGCGGTGTCGGCTTCGTCGCCACCGGTGAAGGCCAGGCCCTGGAGTCCGGCGCCCCGGGCGCCCAGATCCAGATCCGCACGCCTGGAGGACAGATCATCACCGGGACGGTGATCGACGCCCATACAGTCCAGGTTATGATGTGAGGACCGGGCCCTAAAGAATCCGCCCGGGCCGCCGTTACGAGGGATGCACCAATGATCCATCCCACCCAATCCGGAGACGAGCCTTGAAAATCAACTCCACTTCGTCCAATCCCCTGCTGAACGGGGTGGCCGGGGGAACGCGCGGCGACACGGCCCCCCACGCCGCGTCCGGCTCGGCCGTCAGCAGCCGCACGGCGGTGGATCTCAGCCCCGCCGCCCGCCATCTGGCAGCCTTGAACGACGGCGGCGCAGACGTTCAGACCGAACGTGTTCAGCAGATCCGCGATGCGCTGGCCTCGGGCGAACTGAGGATCGATCCCGGCAAGATCGCCGACGGCCTGCTGGCCAGCGTGCGTGATCTGCTGAAATGAACCCAGGCGACAAACTGTTGCGCTGCGTTCAGGCCCAGTCGGACCTGCTGGATGAATTCATCCAGGCACTGGAAGCCGAGTCCGCCGCCCTGCTGGACGACCCCTCCAATCTTGCGCTGGCCGAACTGACCCAACGCAAGAACGACTATGCTCAACGACTGGCGCAACTGGACCAGGATCGCGTGCGCATCCTGAACGAACTGGACCAGAGCGACGATACCGCCGGCATCGACGCGGTCTGCGCCGTCTACCCGGAATTGCGCGCGACCTTCGACGCGCTGTTCGAGCGCGCCGACCGTGCCGGCCGGCTGAACCAGGACAATGGCCAGGTTCTGCGCATCTTCATGGAACACAATCAGCGCGCGCTGGACACCCTGCATTCCCTGGTCAACCAGGATCTGTACGACGCCCGAGGCCGCCTGCCCCGCCGCCAACCATGAGCCATGCATGCCCGCCACGAGCCTCATGCGCGGCAGGTCATTGGCGAAACCCGGGCATCGGCGCGAGCGCCCTGCCCCTAATCAGCCAGTAATTCCTTCAACGCGTACAGCTTGAGCAGCCCCGCATGGGATTGCCGCGACGCGAGCCGGTCGGCGGTGCCCAGCATGCGAGCCGCGACCCGGGCCGCCGGAGCCAGGGCGGGATCCTGGGCCAGACGCCAGGCCGCCAGCCCCATCTGGGCGGCGAACACCGCCCGGTCGACCAGAGGTTCACGCCCGGCGTCGGCCAGCAACGGTGAGGCTTGACGCCAGGCCGCATGACATTCCTGACGCAGCATCAGCGCACGGGCGATACGCGCCAGATCGGGCTCCACCGCCATGCCGGCCACGGCATACCAGGCCCTCAGCAAACGGCCGTCCCGGGAATCCACCGCCCGCACACTGAAGATCCTCACCGGCAGCGCGGGCTCGCCGCGAGTGCGCAGTTCCGCCCGTCCCGAAGCCGCCCACCAGGCCGGCTTGGCATCCTCCAGACCGGCCGCCGAGAGCAAAGGCCAGAATGCCTGCGCGTCCAACGGCTGAAACATCAGCGACTGCACGGCGGCCGACAGGACGCAAGGCTCGTCGTCCAGAAAGATCCGGGCGCGGGGACTGCAGGCGGCCAGCCAGTGGCGTCCGCTCGCGCTCAGGGCGCGCAGCAGGGTCTGGCTGCCGCCATCGAACACGTGCAGGACCGCGGTGGGGGCATCCTCGGTTTCGACTTCGATTTGTCCCAGCAACGCATCGGCCGCCGAAGGGGCCGTCAGCCTGGCGCCCTGGGGCGTATGCCAGCCATCCGCCAGACCCGCCTGCTGGGTGGCGACAGCCAGCGGCCGTCCCTGCCCGTCGAACCAGGCGGCCCCCAACCAGGCCCCGCGCCGGCCCTGCCAGTCCAGGGACTGGCGCGCATGCACGACCAATGCCTGTCTGGTTTCGTCCAGGCCACCGTGGGCAACCCGGCGCAGATGCTCGATGGCCTCGGCGGCTGGGGGCAGATCGCCCGCCGCCCGGCTGCGCCACAGATCGTAGGCCTCGGACAACACCGGGTCCTCGTCCTGCAGCGCCACCGCGGAGCGCAATTGGTCCATGCCCAGCGCATCGCCCCGTGCCGAACCGGTCAGCAACTGCGGCAGCAGAATCTGCTGGCGGCGCCTTTCGGCGGCGGCGTCCGGGCTGTCGGCAGGCTGCGTCATGGATAACAGAGCGGCCAGATCGGCCTCGGAGGGCGCATACAAGGTGCGGTTGGCCTGGGCCGGCGCCAGCGCCCGGTCCACGAGATCCGCGGCCGACAGGAACAGCAGGTTCTCCGGAACCTTCTGTCCGTTGGAAACGTAGTGGATCGGCAGCTTGTAGCGGATCGCGGTGTCCAGCGCAGCGCCCAGACGCGAAGCCTCGTCGATCTTGGACACGATGCAGCCGCGCAACGGGGTGCCGCCATCGCCGGCATAGGACCGGGCGACCTCGTCCAGCGTGTCGCCGTGGCTGACGGCATTGAGCACCAGCAGGCGTTCGACCTGCCGGCCGGCGCCCGCCAGCAGGGCGGCCTGTTCGTGGATGTAGCGGTCGCGCTGGCTGATGCCGACATTATCGATCAACAGGGTCTGATCGGGCCGCACAGTCTGCATGACGCGGCGCATCTCGTGGACATCCTGGACAACATGCACAGGCACGCGCAGCATCTGACCGTAGATCTTGAGCTGTTCGTGCGCGCCGATCCGGTAGGTGTCGGTCGTCACCAGAACCAGGCTGCCCGGCCCTGCGCGGCGCACGCAGCGGGCGGCGAGCTTGGCCACCGTGGTGGTCTTTCCCACGCCGGTCGGACCGACGAGGGCAAGCGCCAGCCCGGGTTGCCAGAGGGCATCCTCGGATGCGAGCACGGGAAGATGGCGAACCAGTTCATTACGCGCCCATTGAAGCGCCGACCGGGTGGCCGCCTGTTCAGGCATGTGTTTGAGCATCGCGCGCAGCAGCGCCGTACTGAAACCGAAACGCAGCAGACTCTGGAACAGCATGACTGCCTGCGGGGAACGGCGCAATTGGCTGCCCCACAGCAGCTCGTCGATCCGGGTTTCCAGGGATCCCTTGAGCTCGTCGATGGCGCCCATCAAGTCCGAGCCCGGGGGTGCGCGCCCCGCTTCGGCATGAGGCGCGGAGGGTCGGGGGGCGGCTGAGCGGACCGGCATGGGAGCGGACGACGGCCGGGCCGGCGTGTCGACCGCTTCGGCTTCCGGCAGGGACGTCTGGTCGGTTGCGAGAATTTCCACCCCGCCGTTGACCCGCTTGTTGGAAATGATGAGCGCGTCGGGGCCCAGCGCGAGGCGCACCTGCCGCATGGCCTCGCGGTTGGTGGCACCGAAGAAACGACTGATGTTCACGCAGGACTCCCGCCAACGACCGCAGTGACCCGAATGATACGCTCCTCAGGGATCTCGGCGCTTGAGAGCACCGCCATGTGCGGCAGATGATGGCGCAGAAAGCGCGACAGAGAGGCTCGCAACACCGGCGGCACGACCAGCACGGGTGCGTCACCCCGCTCCTCCTGTTCCTGGACGATCCGTCCGACGTCGCCCAGGAGGTTTTCCGCCAGCCCCGGTTCGAGAGCACCGCTGCCGCCCAAGGCTTGCATCAGCACACGCTCCAGGCGGGAGTCCAGGCCGATGACGCGCAGTTCCGTCTCGCCCGCGAACCAGTGCTGGACGATGGCCCGTCCCAACGCCACCCGGACCTGCGCCATCAGTTCGTCGAGGCTCGGGCCCGTGCCGGCCGGATTGAGAGCGGCCAGACGCGGGGCGTGCTCGGTGATGGTTTCGAGGATGCTGCGCATGTCGCGGATGGGAACGTCCTCGTCGAGCAGGCTGCGCAACAGGTTCTGCAGTTGCGGCAGCGTGATGGTCTTGGGCACCAGATCCTCGACCAGCTTGGGCACGTCGCGGGCGATGTGATCCAGCAATTGCTGGGTTTCCTGGCGGCCCAGCAGGCGTGACCCATAGCGGTGCATCAGATGATTCAGGTGCGTGGCCACCACCGTGGCCGTATCGACCACGGTATAACCCGCGATCTGCGCCTGTTCGCGCAGGGACGGATCGATCCAGAACGCGGGCAGGCCGAAGGCCGGATCCTTGGTCGGCGTGCCCTGGACGGGCGCCGTCACGCCCCCCGGATCGATGGCCAGCCACTGCCCCGTCTGAGCCACGCCGCGGCCGATCTCCACGCCGAACAACAGGATGCGATAGTCCGTGGGCTTGATTTCCAGATTGTCGCGAATGTGCACGACCGGAGGCAGAAAGCCCATTTCCTGGGCGAATTTCTTGCGCAGGCTGCGGATTCGATGCAGAAGTTCACCGTTCTGCTGATGGTCCACCAGGGAAATCAGACGGTAGCCGACTTCCAGGCCAAGCGGATCGACAGGGGCCACGTCGTCCCAACTGGCCTCGGCGGCGGCAGCCACGGCGGCCGCCTGTTCCTGACCCGGATCGGCGGCAGCCGCCTGTAGATCGCGCTGCTGGCGCTGGAGCAACAGCCAGCCACCTCCACCGATGATGGCCGCCAGCAGCAGGAAGGCCACGTGCGGCATGTTGGGGATCAGGCCCATCAGCGTCAGGATCCCGGCGGTGATGAACATCACGTTGGGATTGGAAAACAACTGCCCGATCATCTGCTGGCCGACGTCGCGGTCGTCGGCCACGCGCGAGACCACCACGCCGGCCGCGGTGGAGATCACCAGCGCCGGGATCTGCGCCACCAGACCATCGCCGATGGTGAGCAGGGTGTAGACAGTGCCCGCGTCGGAAGCCGACAGGCCATGCTGGGCCATGCCGACGATCAGGCCGCCGATGATGTTGATGACCATGATCAGCAGGCCGGCCACGGCGTCGCCGCGCACGAACTTGCTGGCGCCGTCCATGGCGCCGTAGAACTCGGCCTCCTGGGAGACTTCGGTGCGGCGCTTGCGGGCCTCGTCCTCGCCGATCAGGCCGGCGTTCAGGTCGGCGTCGATGGCCATC